>CAZAZM010000004.1:8600-103185 GCA_964489625.1 uncultured Flavobacteriaceae bacterium | reverse complement strand
CGCCGCCACAGTTGTCTGTAGCTGTAGGTGCAGTCAGGCTGGTTACCTCACACTGGGCCGTAACATCGGCCAATGTGGCTACATCCGGGGTCGGTGCCGTAGTATCGGTGATAACCACATTCTGAGGCTGTGTTGAGCTGTTGCCCTGGGCATCGGTATAGGTCCAGGTAACAACCGTAGTGCCTTGAGCCGTGATTGGCAAACTTGCGTCATTGGTTACCGTCACCGCGCCACCACAGTTATCGGTAGCGGTCGGCGGGGTCAGGCTAGTCACCTCACACTGGGCCGTAACGTCAGCCAATGTGGCTACGTCTGCTACCGGTGCAGTGGTGTCTACAACGATTATATCCTGTGTTGCTGTGCTGCTGTTTCCTGAAGCGTCCGTAAAGGTCCAGGTAATGGTAGTTGTTCCAATGGTAGTGATCGGGAATGTCGCCGTTGTAGTACCGGTGATCACGCTCGGGTCACAGGCATCGGTAGTCGTCGGGGCCGCCGGGGTTACACTGCACTCCCCTGTGACAGCAGCCAAAGTAGGTGCCAACGGAGGAACCGTATCGGGCGCTACCGTGATGACCACATTGTCCGAGTCCTGGCATCCCAGGGTAGTATCGGTGACGGTCAAAGTATAGGTTCCTGCAGAGCTTACAACAGGTGTCAAAGTGGTGCTTCCACTATCTATAGTTCCGTCAGAGGTAGTCCACAAATAACTTACTCCGGTTGTAGTTGATCCGGTTCCATCCAAAGAGATCGGCGTCAGGTCACAGCTGATCTGACCAGCTGGACCCGCTTCCGCGACAACCGAGATCTCAGTCACAGTTACAGTAGAAGTGGCATCGGTTGAGCAAGGAGCAGTAGCCGATACGGTGTAGGTGTAAACACCCGCGCCGGCGAGGGCGGGGGTCCATGATCCACCAGCCTCAGGGCTACCACCCAGAGCAGCGAAAAGTTGAGCTGCTGTGACAGTGTCTCCGGCGCAAATCTCCAGGGTTCCATTCGTGCCCGCATTTGGGGGTGCCTGGTAGCTGAGCGTGGCTGAATTCGAGATGGTATTGCCACAGACAAAGGCCAGGTTGTTGATCACGACCCTAAACTGATGGCCATCCATGGAGGAGGATCCGTTTGAGACAGTCAGGGAAGAGCTTGTGCTGCCCGAATAATTGGCACCATCAGTAAGATTGGTGAAATTTGAACCTCCGTCTGTGCTGATCTGCCATTGATAGGTATTCGATCCGGAAGCCGTCACGGTGAATGTCGCGTCCCCAGCCAGGCAGATTTCCTGGTCTGTGGGTTGCGCTGAGATCACAGGCGCACTTCCAAACTCGGTATAGTCCAGAATGCCATTGCCATCACCATCTTCAGGGGTCTGATATGATGCGGCCACAACTGTTCCATCTGGATTGATCGCAGGAGGATTCCCTGTGCCATAGTAGCCAAGACCGTCTCCATCAGTGGCTTCACCATCGGCATTTGCATCCCCGTATGCCTCGTTGGCATCCGAGCAGCCATCTCCGTCACTGTCATTCTCCAGCGAATTGATCACGCCATCCCCATTGCCGTCACAAAAGGACTGGGATACAAGAATATCATCGAGGGCGAGGTCATTTCCTGCCCCGGAGCTTATGTTGTTCACCAAAACGATGGAAACCGGATCAGAGCTGACCGGAGTGAAAGAGAAGGTATAGTTTATCCAAGCGGAAGTGTCACCCACGGGATATTGCGGAATGCTTCCCGTGGTGAAGGTTCCTACCACAACTCCCCCCTGCTCGAAGTTGACGGTTATGTTCGGCAGCAGCCTGGAGCCGGCTCCGGGAGCTGTATCGATGTCAAGGTTCATGGCCCAAAAGGAAATATCTATGGGAACGCTCACATCCACCACCGACAGGACCCTTCTGTAGAATTCACCGCCGGGGTTGCTGGCATTGAAAATTCCCATGTTTCCGGAACCGGTTGTATGATCTCCTATGGTCTGCCAGTAGGCAGGTGCCCATGAGGCGGTTGCCTGGATGTCGTCATAGATCGTATACTCACCGTCATTCACGTTTTGCCCCGGTGTGTAGGATCCGGAAATAGGCTGATAGATGTAATTCGCGTATGAAATGGGATAGCTGGATCCTTCTGCCACACCGAAATCCTCGAAGAAGATCGTATTGGTGATGAAAGGGCTGCCTACAGCGCAGTTCGCCAGTTCAACCGTATCGTAGATTCCATCATTGTCGTCATCAAGGTCAGCGTAGTTCCTCACTCCATCTCCATCCGTGTCCACCAGATTCGCCGTCCCGCCCGCATCTATGATGTCCTGGAAGTCATTGGGGGCCGCTCCGGAGTTTGGGTTACATATGGCATACAGAACGCTTCCGATTTCTATTCTTCGCGAGGCGCTGCAGGTGCCATCTGTATCCAGCTCTCCTCCTGTTCGGATGATGATCTCTGCATTGGCAGGAAGAGAGAATGTGAAATTGGTATTGGGCAACCAGTCGATTCGCCCATCGCTTTTGATGGTGATCAGGGGAACTTCAATGTAGCGATTCCCATTGAGTGCCAGGACGTCCTGTGCTCCGGTCTCATCTCCAATGATCAGGTGGTTTATGTTTTGGGTTATGCTGGCGTTCAAAGTGACTGTGAATCCGCTTCGTATGGTCACGACATTCGTACCCCCGGTCTGACCGGGATAATTGGTCGCTGCCACCCAGGAAGTTCCGTTGAAGTACTGCCAGGTGGAGGTGCTGGTCCAGTTACCCGAGGCAACGGATCGATAATCACCCACGCTCTGTGCGAATATGCTCAGGGAAAACAGCAGAAAGCCCAGGAGCAGTATGATGTTCATTCCCCTTTGGGAATAAAGTGACTTCCGGGATCTTTTCTTCTTGAAAGAAATGAGACTTTCTTTAGGGTCCATTGTTAAATTGTCCATACAGTATGTATGTTTGGTTCTGTCATTGTTAGGTATATACGCAAAGCCCGATTCCACTTTCTCTATTTGTGAAACCAGGTTCAATCCGTCATTTTTTGATAATCTACCGAGGTTTGGGGGATCGGTTTTCATATCCTGTATTCATTTTAACTGTTTGTATGTCAACAATTTAATTGAGGATATGCTTAATTCCCGCATGAAGGGGGATCATTAGCTTTTTGATAAGCTGTTGATAACTCAAGAAAATTGTTAATATCGGAAACGCCCCCATCTACTCATTATTGCGCCTTTTTTTACCTGCAGAAAAATTTTTTTTATTGTTTCTGACCCTTACTTTTTTTTTGATAAAATCTTTGGATAACTCATTTTACCTTATATTTGCACTTATTTAGAATGAATCTAATTTAGTTATGATCCAGGTATCAGATAAGGCCAAAGAGAAAGCCATCGAGCTTATGAAAGAGGATGGCTATGACGCTGCAAAGGACTTCATCCGTGTCGGTGTAAAGAGCGGAGGTTGTTCGGGACTTTCCTATGAACTGAGTTTCGACAGGGAGGAAAAAGAAAATGACAAGGTGTTTGAAAACAACGAGGTCAGGATCATCGTTGACAAAAAGAGCTTCCTGTATCTGGTTGGAACCACTCTTGACTATTCGGGGGGGCTGAACGGAACGGGTTTCACCTTCAAGAACCCGAATGCGAACAGGACCTGCGGATGCGGTGAGAGTTTCTCACTTTAACCTTTAAGAATTTAAGAGTCATGAGCAAATACACGGAAGACGATCTTAAGAAAGAACTCGAGACCAAGGAATACGAATACGGCTTTTACACCGAGATAGAATCGGAAACCTTTCCCAAGGGCCTGAACGAGGACATCATTCGCGCCATCTCCAAAAAGAAGAACGAGCCGGAATGGATGACGGAATGGAGACTGGAGGCCTTTGAGATATGGAAGGGAATGACGGAGCCGGAATGGGCCAATGTTCGCTACGAGAAGCCAGATTTTCAGGCCATTAGTTACTACTCGGCCCCTAAGAAGAAACAGGAACTGGAAAGCCTGGACCAGGTGGACCCGGAGCTTTTGAAGACCTTCAACAAGCTGGGCATCTCGATCGACGAGCAGAAGAGGCTCACCGGGGTGGCCATGGACATAGTGGTCGACTCGGTCTCTGTGGCCACCACCTTCAAGGAGACCCTGGCCGAGAAAGGGATCATTTTCTGCCCCATCTCCGAAGCCATTCAGGAGCATCCAGAACTGGTCAGGAAATACATCGGAAGCGTGGTTCCCAAGACGGACAATTTCTACGCTGCACTGAATTCGGCCGTTTTCACGGATGGCTCTTTCTGCTATATCCCAAAGGGAGTGAAATGCCCCATGGAGCTTTCCACCTATTTCAGGATCAACGAGGGAGGCACCGGACAATTCGAAAGGACGCTGGTCATCGCGGACGAAGGCAGCTACGTGAGCTATCTCGAAGGCTGCACGGCACCTGCGCGGGATGAGAACCAATTGCACGCGGCAGTTGTGGAGCTCATCGCCCTGGACGATGCCGAGATCAAGTATTCCACGGTGCAAAACTGGTTCCCGGGCGATTCCAAGGGAGAGGGAGGTGTATACAACTTCGTGACCAAGAGAGGGATCTGTCACACCAACTCAAAAATCTCCTGGACACAGGTGGAGACAGGTAGCGCGGTGACCTGGAAATACCCGAGCTGCGTGCTGAAAGGTGACAACTCCATTGGCGAGTTCTATTCGATCGCCGTAACGAACAACTACCAGCAGGCGGACACGGGAACGAAAATGATCCACCTGGGCAAGAACACCAAGAGCACCATCATCTCCAAGGGAATCTCGGCCGGCAGGTCGCAGAACTCCTACCGGGGCCTGGTTCAGGTCAATGCAAGGGCCGAGAACGCAAGGAATTTCTCGCAGTGCGACTCCCTGCTCATGGGCAACGAATGCGGGGCTCATACCTTCCCCTACATTGAAGCCAAGAACAAGACGGCCCAGATAGAGCACGAGGCCACCACGAGCAAGATCGGTGAGGACCAGCTCTTCTATTGCAATCAGAGAGGGATCGACACCGAAAAAGCCATTGCCCTGATCGTAAATGGATTCAGCAAGGAAGTGTTGAACAAGCTTCCCATGGAGTTCGCCGTGGAGGCACAGAAGCTGCTGGAGATCTCGTTGGAAGGCTCTGTGGGCTAAGAATCATATAAAAAATAATCAGTAAAGACCAAGTTCGAACATGTTAAAGATCAAAAACTTACACGCAGGTATAGAAGATAAGGAGATCCTCAAAGGCATAGACCTGGAGGTGAAGGCCGGAGAAGTGCATGCCATCATGGGGCCCAATGGGTCGGGAAAGAGCACCTTGTCATCGGTGATTGCCGGAAATGAGACCTATGAGGTCATGGAGGGGGACATAGAGTTCCAGGACGAAAGCATCCTCGAGCTGGCCCCGGACGAACGTGCCCACAAGGGAATCTTCCTGTCCTTTCAATACCCCGTTGAGATTCCGGGTGTGACCACCACGAATTTCATCAAAACGGCGATCAATGCGAAAAGAAAGGCACTCGGACTCGAAGAGCTGCCTGCCAAGGACATGCTCAAGATGATACGCGAAAAGTCGGAACTTCTCGAGATGGATCGAAAATTCCTTTCCAGGTCGCTGAATGAGGGCTTTTCAGGGGGAGAGAAGAAAAGGAACGAGATCTTCCAGATGGCCATGCTGGAACCTAACCTGGCCATCCTGGATGAAACCGATTCGGGCCTCGACATCGATGCCCTGAAGATCGTGGCGAACGGCGTGAACAAGCTCAAGAACGAGAACAATGCCGTGATCGTCATCACCCACTACCAACGACTTCTTGAATACATCGTGCCGGATTTCGTTCACGTGCTTCACGATGGGAAGATCGTGAAATCTGGAGGCAAGGAGCTGGCGCACGAGCTGGAGGACAAGGGATACGACTGGTTGAAGAATTAAGCATCTGTTGATAGACATGGATTTAAAAGAGAAATTGGTGGCTTCGTTCATGGCCTTTGAGAACAAGGGCAATGTCGACCTGGACTCCAAAGTGCACGGGATCAGGTCCGAAGCCCTGGAACGATTTGAAAAAAATGGCTTTCCCACAAGGAGGGATGAGGAATGGAAGTACACCTCGCTGAACAGCCTGCTCAAGAATGACTACAGCGTGTTCCCAAAGAACGAGGCTTCCGTGGAGTTCAGGGACGTCAAGAAGTACTTTCTCCACGAGATCGAATCCTACAAGATCGTTTTCATCGACGGGGAGTACAGTTCCTTCCTTTCTGACACGACCCACGAAGGTGCCGACATCTGCATCCTGTCTTCTGCCCTGAAGCAGCCCAAGTATCAAATGGTCATCGACCACTATTTCGGGACCGTGGCTTCCAAGAAGGACAGCCTGACCTCCCTGAACACAGCCTTCTCACGGGAAGGGGTCTTCGTGAACGTGCCCAAGAACACGGTTCTGCCCAAGCCCATACAGGTGCTATACTTCTCCACCGGAAGCGAGAAGGAGATCATGCTCCAGCCCCGGAACCTCATCGTGGTCGGTGAGAATTCCCATGTACAGATCTATGAAAGGCACCAGAGCCTGAGCGAGAATGTCGTCCTGACCAATGCGGTCACCGAGGTCTTCGCTGCCAAAAGGGCCATAGTGGATATGTACAAGATCCAGAATGACCGACTGACAACTTCGCTGATCGACAACACCTTCGTTCAGCAAAAGGACAGCAGCATCGTTTCGGTCAACACCTTCTCGTTCGGGGGCAAGATCACCCGAAACAACCTGGAATTCCACCACGAGGGAGAGCACATCACCTCTAATCTCAACGGGATCTCGGTCATTGGAGACAACCAGCACGTGGACAACCACACCCTGGTTCACCACAAGTACGAGAACTGTGAAAGCCACGAGCTTTATAAAGGAATTTTCGACGAACGCGCGACAGGGGTGTTCAACGGAAAGGTCATCGTGAACAAGGAGGCCCAGAAGACCAATGCCTTCCAGCAGAATGACAACATCCTGATCGGCGACAAGGCGAGCATCAACACCAAGCCCCAGCTGGAGATCTTTGCCGATGACGTGAAATGCTCTCACGGTTGCACCATCGGGCAACTCGATGAACGCGCCTTGTTCTACATGCAATCGAGGGGAATCCCTGAGAAAGAGGCCAAAGGATTGATGTTGTTCGCCTTTTGCAACGAGGTCGTAGAGAAGATCCGCATTCCGGCCCTTAAATCAAGGATCATCAGGTTGCTTGCCGAAAAGCTGGACGTGGAGCTGGACCTGGACGTTTGACCTTACCCGATTCGGGTTTTTTCAACTAATCTCAGACCTGCTTTTGCAGCCTTTGGTTCGTGCGGCGTATGGCCTGCTCGTTCTTTTTGTCGATCCACCTCTGCCCCTTCATCCTACGCATGAGATTGTCGAAATGACGCATTACCAGTACGTTGTAAAGTGCTTCTGACAGGTTTTTGGGATTTCGCGCGATCGAGCGCATGCTCATGGAGAATCCCGGGGTGATGTATCGCATATAATGCCAGTATCCTTCAGGCATGTACAATACATCCCCGTGGTTGAGCCGGGCCCGGTATCCCCTGGCCTGTTTAAGCGCCGGCCATTTCTCGAGGTCCGGATCCCAAAAGTCGATCGACTCATGCGAGATCAGGGCATGGGGCACCTTGTACAGGTGTCTTGTCTCGCTCGGAGCAAAGAGTATGCATTCTTTCTCCCCCTGGAAATGAAAATGCAGGATATTGGCCAGGTCAATGTCATAATGCATGAAAGTGAAGGAGTCCTCTCCTCCAAAGAACAGCATGGGAAGGGATTTCATCAGCCTCAATCCCACGTTCGGGAAGTCGAAATCCGCCTGCAGCTCGGGCACCTCCTTGAGCACGTTGTACAGGAAGATCCGATAGCGGGTGGGCTCGGACTGTAAGAGGTCGATGTACTCGCTCATCTTCATCTTCGCATGCGGCTCGTTGAATCCGTCCTTGTGATCGACCGGGCGGTCATCGTACAGGGGAACGACCTTGTCCCCCACCATTTTCCTCATGTATTCAAAGTTCCATTTCTTCACCGCGGGCCAGTCGTCCACCCAGTTCTCGACCACGACAGGGATCTGTGGCCTGACATATTTTTCAATAAAGTCTCTCTTGTCGATGGTTTTGACTCGCTCTACCGATTGTAAATTCAATTCTGCCATGGGTTCGAGATCTAGAAGTTTAGTTGAAACAGGAGATCAGGTCTCTTAGCATACCGTTCACGTCAAATTCAGGTTCTTCCATGAGGCCGGTTCGCACGATCACCAGGTCTTCCGAGGGTATGATGAAGACGTACTGGCCCTGGTAGCCATTGGCCGAGAAAAGGTCCCTGGGCACGTCCGGGTAATGACCTCCGGCATTGAGCCAGAACTGTGCGCCGTATCGACCGTCAGAAGTGTTGGTGGGAGTGGAGACATAGTCGACCCAGGTCGAATCCAGTATCTGCTCCCCGTTCCAGTTTCCTCGGTTGAGGTAAAGCAAACCGAACCGGGCCCAGTCCCGTGTGGTTGCCCATCCATAGGACGAACCCACATAATTTCCGCCCAGGTCCGTTTCGATCAGGGCAGAATGCATCCCTATCCTGTCAAGGAGCTCCCGGTACCAGAAATCGAGGTATTCCTGATGGCTTCCAAACTGCTCCCTCAGCAAGGGTCCCGCCAGCAGATTGGTCGTCCCGGAGGAGTAGTTCCAGGTTTTGTCGGGCTCTCCCTCCAGTGGCTTTTCGATCTGCAGCGTTCCCATTTCTCTCTCCAGGTAGAGCATGCGCGTCACATCGGAAAGCGTGTTGTAGTCTTCCTCCCATTCCAGGCCGCTGTTCATGTGCAGCAGGTCGTTGTAGGTGATGGAGCTTCGCTCATCATTGGCCCATTCCTCCAATCCGACTGGCTCAGAAATGTCTATTCTCCCCATGCGGGACAGGATGCCGTAAATGGTGCTAGTGATGCTTTTCGTCATGGACCACCCGAGTATGGGGGTGTTCCTGTCAAAACCCTCCGCGTATTTTTCCGCAACGATCTGTCCTTTGTACACAACGAGCAAGGAACGAGTTCGCTTGTCTTCCAGGCCCGGTGCGTCAAAAGCATTGTTGACGGTTTCGGCAAGATTCTCATAATCGATCTCCGCGAAAACGGTGTCCTTTTGAGGAAGATTGCCATAGGGATATGGCAGTTCAACCTCATTTTGAAAGCGGTTGGGAATACTGAATTCATTCTCTTCAGGCTGATCCCCGGTTAGCAGGACAGCACCCAGGCCGTCAATGAATACAGCCTTGCGCTCTTTGATTCCGAAAACGCTCGTCATGACCGACTTCTCCCCGAGATCCACCTCGCTGCCAGAGAGGCTTACTGGGAAGAACCCATTGTCGCCCTCCTCTATGGACTCCTGCGACCTTTCCGCCAGGAACAATCCCGAAGCCATGTTCTTTGCCGCAAAACCGGTGAGGATGTCGAGCCTGGGGTAATAGATGAAGGCCAGCACAACAATTGACAGCACAACGAGTCCGAGCAGGGTCCTGAATGGCTTTTTCATGATTGAAGATGTTGAAACTGAAGCAAAAGTAACTAAATATTCCGTCGGATTTTATTCGAATGCAGGCATACTTTTGTACTTTTGTATTTTGAATCATTCTAAATAATGTTCATGCCAATAAGCACCATCTTCGACGTTCAGAGCATTAGGAAGGACTTTCCGATACTGGAAAGGAAGGTCAACGGGCATCCGCTGATCTACCTGGACAATGCGGCAACTTCCCAGACCCCAAAGGTGGTGATCGACGCCATTGTGGATTATTACAGCCGATATAACGCGAACATTCACCGTGGGGTCCACAGCCTGAGCCAGGAGGCGACCAACGCCTATGAGGAGGCCAGGGTGAAGATCCAAAAGCATTTCAACGCCGCCAGGGCACATGAGATCATCCTTACCTCGGGCACCACGCACTCCATCAACCTGGTCGCCAACGGCTTTACCGATTTGCTTGAGAAAGGTGACCAGATCATCGTATCTGCCCTGGAGCACCATTCCAACATCGTGCCCTGGCAGATGCTCTGCGAACGAACGGGGGCCGAGCTCAAAGTGATCCCGATCTCGGAGGAAGGTGAGCTGGACATGACGGCCTACAAAGGTCTTTTGAACGAAAGGACACGACTCGTATTCGTCAATCATGTGTCGAATGCCCTGGGAACGATCAACCCGATCAGGGAGATCATCGACCTGGCGCACGACTCCGGTGCCGCGGTACTGATCGATGGAGCCCAGGCCACGCCCCACATCAAACCCGATGTCCGGGAGCTGGACTGCGACTTCTACACCTGCTCGGCGCACAAGCTTTGCGGACCGACCGGGGTCGGAATGCTCTACGGAAAGGAAGAGTGGTTGAACAAGCTTCCCCCCTACCAGGGAGGTGGAGAAATGATCAGCGAGGTCACCTTTGAAAAGACGACCTATGCGGATCTCCCGCACAAGTTCGAAGCCGGCACGCCCAATGTCAGCGGGGTCATCGCTTTCGGGGTTGCGCTGGACTATATGAACGCAATCGGGTTTGACAGGATCGCGGCCTATGAGAAGGAACTGTTGGATTACGCCACGAAGCGCCTCCTGGAGATCGAGGGATTGAGGATCTACGGAACCTCTGATCGCAAGGCTTCGGTGATCTCCTTCAACATTGACGGGATTCACCCCTATGACATCGGGGCCATAATAGACAAGCTGGGCATCGCGGTCCGAACGGGGCATCACTGCGCCCAACCGGTAATGGACTTCTACAAGATCCCTGGAACTGTGAGGGCTTCTTTTGCCTTTTACAATACGAAAGAGGAGATCGATGTTTTCGTGGAGGCGGTCAAGCGTGCCCGCACCATGTTGTCCTGATTGGTCTCGATCTCATAAGTCCCAATTCCCCCATGAAAAAAATGTACTTTATGAAATATGCAATGATCATCTTGATTCTGGCCTGCATTCCTGGACAGGCGCAGGAGGCCAAGACACTTTACGTAGCCGATCACCTGGTCGACTGCATTGGAGTTGCCCCACAGAAATGCATGCTCATCCGGGAGAGTCCCGATGAGCCCTGGGGGAATTTTTACGGTCGAATCGAAGGCTTTGACTATCAGGAGGGTTTCAACTATGAGGTCAGGGTCGAGGTTTTTCGGATCGACAACCCGCCGGCGGATGCTTCGTCAATTCGCTATGTGTTAAAGGAAGTGGTGTCAAAACTTCCATCAGACGATGCAGAAATGAGCTCTGGTCAATTGTCGGGAACCTGGAAAGTGATCCGAATCACCGGGCTTGACACGCTCAGCGCATCCCCCACCTTCAATTTCATTCCGGAAGAGAAAAGGGTGGCGGGCTCTGCCGGATGCAACAACTATTTCGCATCCTATGAACAAACGGGAAAGGAGCTCAGGCTTGGATCGGCAGGGCTTACCCGGATGGCCTGTCCCGACATGACGGTGGAAGGCACTTTTGTGAAGAAGCTAGAGGAGATCGCCTACTTCAAGCGGATCAAAAGGGAGTTGCATCTGTTCGATGCGAAGGACAATCTTCTGATGATCGCGGTGGCTGAGTAGTTCCCGATCGAGGATCAGAAAAGGCCTTCCTGCTCTGACTCGAAACCTTCGTCCACATACAGGACCTCAGATTCCGCAGCCTTGACGGCAAGAGCGTCGCATCGCTCGTTCTGGGCGTGATCGTTGTGCCCCTTGACCCAATGGAATTTGACCTTGTGCTTGCGATAAACCTTCAGAAACCTCCTCCATAGATCAGGGTTCTTCTTCCCCTGGAAGCCTTTCTTCTGCCAGCCGAACACCCATCCTTTTTCAACGGCGTCGACCACGTATTTGGAGTCGGAGAAGATCTCGACCTCCAGGCCCTCCTTTTTCAGCTGCTCGAGGGCCACGATCACCGCAAGGAGCTCCATCCGGTTGTTGGTCGTCTTCCTGAAGCCCTGGGAGAACTCCTTGACATAGGGTTTGCCGACCCATTCCATGATGATCCCGTAACCACCCTTTCCCGGGTTGCCCTTGCAGGCCCCATCCGTATAGATTCTAACCTTCATTCCATTTTTTTAGAAGAACTTCGATGACCTGCGGGAAATTTTCCTGCTCCAGCACGTGGATCTTCGCCGCGACATCCTCCGGAGTGTCTGCTTCATCAAGGGGAACGCTCTTCTGGAAGATGATGGCTCCCTCGTCATAGTTCTCATTGACATAATGTATGGTGATGCCCGATTCCTTCTCCCGGTTTGCAACGACAGCCCGATGCACATTCATCCCGTACATTCCCTTTCCCCCGTACCTGGGCAACAGGGCGGGATGTATGTTGATCATGGCTTTGGGAAAGGCGCGCGTGAGCTCCTCGGGGACCTTGAGCAGGAACCCTGCCAGGACGACAAGGTCGGCTTCCCTTCGCACAAAATCCATGAAATCGGGGCTGAACAATTCCTGCTTGTCGAATACCCTTGTGGGGACGCCGAGGTCAGCTGCTCTTTGGAGCACACCCGCATCCTTCTTGTTGCATAGAACCCAGCTGACACGTGCAAGCTCGGAGTCCTTGAAATGGCGTATGATGTTCTCGGCATTGGTTCCGGATCCGGAGGCAAAAATTACGATTCGGTACATCTGTCAATAGGAATAAATTCTAGACAAAAGAAAGAATAAAAGCCTGAAAGAAAAAACGATCCGCCCAGTTTCTGACCTGCTGAAAGCCTCAATTTTTTGCACTTTTTATATGTAGAAATACAAAATATATTATTTTTGCAGCAATATTTAAATTTAAAATCAATAATTATGTCAGACATTGCATCAAGAGTAAAGGCTATTATCGTTGATAAACTGGGTGTTGACGAGAATGAGGTTACCAACGAAGCCAACTTTACCAACGATCTGGGAGCGGATTCTTTGGATACCGTTGAGCTCATCATGGAATTTGAAAAGGAGTTTGATATCCAGATCCCTGACGACCAAGCTGAAAACATCGGCACTGTAGGTCAAGCGATTAGCTACATCGAAGAGGCTAAATAATTTTTTTTATCATATCTTTGGAATTACGAGCTGTTCCGTGCCGGAAAAGCTCGTAATTTCTTGTATTCATAACTAATATAGATCCAAATGGAATTAAAACGGGTAGTTGTTACAGGTCTTGGGGCATTGACTCCGATCGGTAACACCCTTGAGGAATACTGGGACGGTCTGGAAAAAGGAGTGAGCGGGGCAGCGGCCATCACCTATTTCGACGCCTCCAATTTCAAAACTCGTTTCGCCTGTGAACTGAAAAACTTTGACATCAACGAGCACCTCGACAGGAAGGAGGCCCGCAAGATGGACAGGTTCACACAATATGCGATGGTCGTTTCTGATGAGGCCATCAAAGATTCCGGTCTGGATCTCGACAAGGAGGACAAGTCAAGAATCGGAGTGATCTGGGGAGCCGGCATCGGCGGTCTGGAAACCTTTCAAAATGAAATGCTGAACCATGCCTCGGGAGATGGCTCACCAAGATTCAACCCCTTCTTCATCCCAAAAATGATCGCGGACATCGCTCCGGGCCAGATCTCAATAAAATACGGTCTTTGCGGACCCAACTTCACCACGGTTTCGGCCTGTGCCTCTTCGGCCAATTCGATCATCGACTCGCTTAACTACATTCGGTTGGGGCAGGCGGACGTCCTGGTCACCGGAGGTTCTGAAGCCGCCGTGGCCATCGCGGGCATCGGGGGGTTCAACGCCATGCACGCGCTGTCGACCCGTAATGATGACCCCAAGACGGCATCGAGGCCCTTCGACAAGGACAGGGACGGATTCGTGCTCGGTGAGGGTGCAGGAGCCCTTGTTCTCGAAGAGCTGGAACACGCCAAAGCACGTGGCGCCAGGATCTACGCCGAGGTGATCGGCGGAGGCCTGTCGGCCGACGCGCACCACATCACGGCACCGCATCCGGAAGGCCTTGGCGCAAAGAACGTGATGTTGAATTGCTTGAAGAATGCGGGAATCGAACCCGAAGAAGTTGATACGGTCAATATGCACGGCACATCAACTCCACTTGGGGACGTGGCAGAGTTGAAGGCTGTTCAGGCGGTATTCGGCGAGCATGCCTACAAGCTCAACATCAACTCGACCAAATCCATGACCGGGCACCTTCTGGGAGCTGCAGGAGCCATAGAGGCCATAGCTTCCATCATGTCTATCGTCAAAGGAGTGGTTCCACCGACGATAAACCACTTCACGGATGACGAGCAGATCGATCCAAAGTTGAACCTGACCTTCAACAAGGCACAGAAAAGGGATGTCAGGGTGGCCATGAGCAACACCTTTGGTTTCGGAGGGCACAATGCCTGCATCCTGTTCAAAAAATACGAAGGCTGATTCGTAATGAACCTGATTCGTAAAATAACAAATTCTCATCCCGATCCTGATGAAGAATTTGTTGTTGCGATGAAGAACATCCTCGGCTACCGGCCCAGGAAGCTTGAATTCTACAAAGAGGCCTTTACCCACAGTTCTTTGAAGGAATTGAATTCGAAGGGGTATCCCATGAACTACGAGCGTCTCGAGTTTTTGGGTGACGCCGTGCTCGGGGCGGTGATCGCGAACTACCTCTTCAAAAAGATCCCCAAGGGAGACGAAGGCTACCTGACCCAGATGCGATCCAAGATCGTGAGCAGGGAGCACCTCAACGAACTGGGCAAGGACCTGGACCTGATCAAGTTCGTCAGAAGCTCGATTCCCAGCAGCCATTTTGGAGAGAACATCCACGGGAACCTGTTCGAAGCGCTGATCGGGGCGATCCATTCGGACCGGGGCTATGCCTTCACGGAAAAGTTCATCTACCGGTTCGTCATTGAACCCTATGTGGACATCGAGCGCCTGGAGGGAAAGATCACCAGCTATAAGAGCGTCCTGATCGAATGGAGCCAGAAGAACAGGAAGAAGCTCAAGTACAATGTCTACGAGGACACGGGGAACGACATCCTGAAGCACTTCAGCGTAAAGCTTTTCATCGACGAGGACCTGGCGGCAAAGGGCCGTGCCACTTCAAAGAAAAAAGCAGAGGAGATCGCTTCGAAACGAGCCTATTACAAGTTTCAGAAAGAGATAGAGAATTGAACCAATTTGGGCTTATTTAGCAAAACAATAGTTACTTTTGCGATAGTCAACATCAAACCTTGAGAAGTGTCTAAGATCCATACGATAGATTTCGATTTCGATCATGATTACACGCTGATTGGCATCCATTCCATGCTGGAGGACTACCATTTGGCCTTTTATCTGAACGAGCGGCTGGATCTGCACCTAACCAGGTTCGCGAAAGACCTGGATTTCAAGTCCGGAAACTGCAGCTTCCCACTCTATACCTTTGAGGACGAGGCTCACTTTACCAGCTGGGCGCTGGTGTCAAACAAGCATTTCTCGGTCAATGAGATCGCCCAGGAGAACAGGAATCTCTTTGGAGAGGAAACCCGGATCTCCTACCTGATCCCCGAGAAGAAGCAGGTGGACTTTTTCATCAAGGTCTTCGGTCTGGAAGAAGAGGATAGACTCAACCAGACCCTGCAGAAAATCAACAGAATTCACAAGGTGATCACCTCCTATGTCATCGATGCCATGGAGTTGAGATCACGTGACAATTTAATTTTTTAAATTATGGTTACGAAAAGAAAGAAAACAAAGATAGTTGCAACCCTGGGCCCCGCCATTTCCACCAAGGAGATGATGAAGGACATGATGGCGGCCGGTGTGAACGTGTTCAGGATCAATTTCTCTCATGCCGACTACGAGGACGTGAAGACCAAGATCCGGTGGATCCGGGAACTGAACAAGGAGAACAACTACAACGTTGCCGCCCTTGCAGACCTCCAGGGCCCCAAACTCAGGGTGGGCGTCATGGAGAAGAAGGTCAAGCTCAAGGTGGGGGACGAATTCGTCTTCACCACGGAGGAATGCATCGGCACAAAAGAAAAAGCCTATATGACCTACCAGGAATTTCCGAAGGATGTGGAGAAGGGAGAGAAGATCCTGGTAGATGACGGCAAGCTGATGTTTGAGGTCATTGACACGGATCGCGACACCAGGGTGGTTACCAAAGTGCTGCGAGGTGGTTCACTGAAGTCCAAAAAAGGTGTGAACCTCCCGAACACCAAGATCTCGCTTCCCGCGCTGACCAAGAAGGACATCAAGGATGCGATCTTTGCCATCGAGCAGGAAGTCGACTGGATCGCCTTGTCCTTTGTCCGAACCCCGGAAGACCTGGTCAAGCTCAGCGACCTGATCAAGGAGAAATCCAGTTACAAGATCCCGATCATCGCAAAGATCGAGAAGCCCGAGGCCGTAAATAACATCAACCACCTGACCGCCTATTGTGACGGGATCATGGTGGCCCGCGGAGACCTGGGCGTCGAAGTTCCCATGCAGAAGGTCCCCATCATCCAGAAAATGCTGGTGAGAAAGGCCAAGGAGGCGCGCATCCCGGTGATCATCGCCACCCAGATGATGGAATCCATGATCACCAACCAGATCCCGACCCGTGCAGAAGTCAACGACGTGGCCAACTCCATCATGGATGGAGCCGATGCCGTCATGCTCTCAGGGGAGACCTCTGTGGGCGAATACCCCCTCGAGGTGATCCAGGCCATGCGAAGCATCATCGTCGGGGTGGAGGACTCGGAGCTCATCGAGGGCTATGTCGAGGGAGTGCAATGCATCAATGAACGCTTCATCTCTAAGTCCGTTTGCAGCACCGCGGCCAAACTGGCGGATCAGATCGGAGCCTCGGCCATCACCACGTTGACCAACAGCGGATACACGGCATTCCAGATCTCTGCCCGCAGGCCCAAGGCCAACATCCTGGCCTTTTCCGACAACCCGAGAATTCTGGCCATGCTCAACCTGCTATGGGGTGTGAAGGCCCAGTTCTATGACAAGATGGTCAGCACGGATGAAACTGTCGAGGACCTCAACAAGATGACCGTGGAACAAGGCTATGCTTCCCAGGGGGATTTCGTCATCAACCTGACTTCCATGCCGGTACACGAAAAAGGGATGGTGAACACCCTGCGTGTTTCTCAGGTATAGGACGCCATGCGCAGGCCATCTTTGATCAGGTGGCCTGTTTTTTTATCCTTCGCGAGCTCTTCCAGATGCTCGCTGACTCGCGAAGACAGGGCCGGGTCCTCCGGAAATCGGATCCCCAACTCATAGATCTCAAGGGGAAGCAGCCATTCGCCTGGATAGTCCGAGATGAGCTGCTCCAGTATCCCGGAAAGCCTTTTCGCGTCGAACTTCCCTTCTTCTCTCATGCTTCGAACCTCCCCGTAGAGGCCGAACAATCTCCTTTCGTCTTCACTGTAGGCAATCTTGTGGGTCTTTTCCCGTGGCACCTCGAACTCCAAACCGTAGGAGTTGGGGTCTGCAATGCCAGAAAAGGCGGAAACAACGGAAGCGCCCACAGCCATGTCGTAGACTCCCCAGTCGGGGTGGAAAAGGATTCGATCGCCTTGTGTCACCGTGCAGTTCCTGAAGGAGATCAGGATGATCTTGCCCTGAAGGTTCCTTTTGCCCGTGATGATCTCTCCCCTGACCCGTATCCCTCCTTCAAAGTTCAGGGTGGTCACCCTGCCTTCATAGATGCCATAGGCCTCCAAATCTGTGGGTGACATGTCCTCGATGGCCAGGTTGATCCCCTTGAGCTTGCCCACCGGGGAGCCGAAACCGTCCTTGTGATACTCCTTGTGATGCCCGATAATCTCCTTGTTCTTGTAGGCAAGGGCCGTGGGACCTTCGGTTCGGACGTAAACCGGGCGTTCGTATTCGTCGGCCAAAACCTCGATGAACTTCCCTGATATCTGTATGCCCGTGTTCAGCTCAACGGTGCCCAGGTCGGCCGAATCGATCAGCTTCCTGACACCGCTTAGCCCTCCCCTTCGGAGCGCCATCTTGTTGGCGAACTCCTCGAGCACAAAGCTCAGGTGGGGAAAATCGGGGGTCACGAAAAGCTGAGGCTGGGGTTTGGTAATGTCGAATTCCACGTTGGATGCCTCGATGGTGTACGGGAGTTTACTCACCTCATCGCTCATGCACCACTTGCTCTCACCGATGGATGAAAGCAATCCCGCCCCATAGATCTTCGGATCCTCGAGGCTTCCGATCAATCCGTACTCGACCGTCCACCAGTGCATGTTTCGGATCTTCGACATCTCGCTGGGTTCGCCCATGTTGGACGAGATCCAATCGATCAGCTCCTCTGCCTCTGCGATCTCCGATTCCGGGGTGTTCGGATCCTCCTTGATGATGGACAGGTGCCTTATCGCCTCATAGAGCTCGTAATCCTTGGAAGATGAGATGGCCTTGGAGCCGATCTCGCCAAATCTCCTGAGGTATTCCGCGTATTCCGGATTGGCAATGATCGGGGCATGACCCGCCGCCTCGTGGATGATGTCGGGAGCCGGGGTGTATTCGATGTGATCGATGGTCCGAATGTCCGCCGCGATGACCAGGGTGTTGTAGGCCTGGAACTCCATGAAGGCGTTCGGCGGAATGAAACCGTCAACGGAAACCGCCGCCCAGCCGATGTCCTTCAGTATTCGGTTCATTCCTTCCATGTGCGGGATCTCCTCCGACGAGATCCCGGCCTTCTCCAATCCGGGGATATACGATTCATGGGCCACGTCTTTGAGGTAGTCCATGTTCTTTCTCATCACATAGCGCCATACGGCCTGATTTTGAAAGGTGTAGTCATCGTAGGGTTGGGGCAGGATGAAGCCCCGCAGGTGGAGGGGCAACTTGTCCAGGACTCGGTTCGACATGGGCTTTCTAAGTTTAAGTGCGTTCACGTAAAGTTAGGAAATTTACACTATTTTCGTAGTCAAGCCGAATCCATCCACCATCTGATATGCGCACTTTCCTTTTCCTGATCTTCCTCCCCCTGATGACCATCGCACAAGGCAGTTTTGATCAAAGCCTTTTCGAGCAGTATGACAGCTTCAAAGAGGCCAGCCTGGTCGATCGAAGGTTCAAGCACAGCGACCTGCAACCCCTGCTGGACCAGCTCAAAGAGGAACCCGGGTTCACCCTGACCCCCCTGGGTGTATCCATCCAGGGAAGAGAAATCAGGATGGTGAGCGTAGGCGAGGGCGCGATCGACGTGCTCCTGTGGTCACAGATGCACGGTGACGAATCCACGGCCACAATGGCCCTCTTCGACATTTTCAACTATCTCAAACAGAATGGGAAATTGCTGTCCGGGCTCAGGGTGCACTTCATCCCCATGCTCAACCCGGATGGGGCAGAGCTCTTCACCCGCCGCAACGCCATAGGGATCGACCTCAACCGTGACGCCATCCGGCTTCAGTCCCCGGAGTCGAGATTGCTCAAGGAGGTCAGGGACAGCCTGGAGGCGGATTACGGGTTCAATCTGCACGATCAAAGCCGTTACTACAACGCCCTGCAGACCGACAAGCCGGCAACCCTCTCCTTCTTGGCCCCTGCCTTCAACGAGCCCAAGGAGATGAGCGAGAAGAGAGGGGACGCCATGAAGATCATCGCCCTGATGAACGAGGTGGTGCAGCAGTATGCCCCTGGCCAGGTCGGACGCTATTCGGATGCTTTTGAGCCCCGCGCCTTTGGGGACAACATGCAAAAATGGGGCACCCGAACCATTTTGATCGAGTCGGGAGGTCATCCCGGGGATCGCGAGAAGCAGTTCATTCGCAAGCTCAATTTCATAGCCATACTGACAGCCCTCAAAGCCATCTCTGAAAACTCCTTCAAGCAGGTTCCTGTCAAGAAGTATTGGGACATCCCGAGAAACGACCGCAAATTGTTTGACCTGAAGATCGAAAACCTGAGCTTCCCCTACCTGGGGGCAAACTACATCGTGGATCTCGGGGTCGTGTACGAAGAAATAGAGAACAGCGATCATACGGATTTCTATTATGTGGGCAGGATCGAAGACATAGGAGACCTGTCCACCCACTTCGGATACGAGACCCTGGATGCGGCAGGGCTGACTTTCAAAACGGGAGAGACCTATCCCAAGATCGTTTCTGACTTTGAAGCCTTCCGGGAGCTGGATTTGCTTCAATTGCTCAAGGCCGGGTACACCACCGTGCCCATCGACGACCTGCCCGGGGAGATCAAGTTCACCCCCTACCCGATCAACATTGTGGACGTGCGAAAGATCCAGATCCCCAAAAACAACCAGATGCCGAAGCCTCCCCTTGGGCTCGGCAAGAACCCGACCTTTTTGCTCATGCGAGGAGATCAGGTGGAATATGCCGTGGTCAATGGATTCATCTACAGGGTGAAGAGCGGCGAGAACGGAGTTGAGAACGGACTTGTCGAATAGGTTCTGCCCATGCGCTATAGAATTGTATTCTCTGTTTTGATCTGGACGCTGTTGGCGGCCGGCCCTGTGAACGCACAAAAGCATTCCGGGAAAGTGGTAAGCCGGGAGAATTCCATAGAGATCGCAGGGGTTCTAATAATCGATACCCAGGGACAGGTGAAGGACACGACGGATGAACGAGGCTTCTTTAGGATTCACGAAGCGGGAAGCTATCAGTTTCAAAAGGAGGGCTATCTGACGAGGAGCCAGGAGCTGGACCCTCAGAAGTTCACTGTCATTGACCTGGAGGAAGAGCCACAGAACCTCAGCGAGGTGCTGATCAAGACCGATAACTTCCAGGCCGAGCTGCGCAAGATCTCCTCGTCGATCTCCCTGCTCTCTCCTGTTGAGATCAAGAGCAACGACCAGGTCAACATCGCACCGGTGCTCAACATGACGCCAGGGGTCTACATGAACAACGGGACCTGGACCACCAACCGGATTACGATCCGGGGCATCGGGTCGCGAAACCTGTTCGGAACGAGCAAGATTCGGGCCTACTACCAGGACATCCCCCTGACCAACGGCTCGGGCGAAACCACTATCGAGGACATAGAGATCAGGTCCCTGGGAAGGCTCGAGATCCTGAAGGGGCCCTCCTCCTCGCTCTACGGGGCCGGGCTCGGAGGCACGATCCAGCTGATCCCCGACAAGGGGCTGTTCGACAACAGAAGGGTTTCTGCCGAGACCCTGTTCGGGTCCTTTGGCCTGCAGCGATACCTGCTAACTGCCAACCTGGGCAACAGGAAGAATTCTTCCCTTCTGAACTATTCGGACACCCGGAGGGACGGGTATCGCGACAACAACGAGACCCGGCGCAGAACCCTTACCTTTTCCTCCAACCACTATCTCAATGAGAACAACCGGATCGTCGCCATTGGCAATCTCATCGACCTGAGGGCCCAGATCCCCAGCTCCCTGAACGAAGAAGACTACCTCAACAACCCCGAGAAGGCCGCATTCACCTGGGGCAGTGCCCAGGGATACGAGGACTATACGAAATTCCTGGCCGGGCTGTCCTGGAATCATGATTACGGCGCTGAGGCTTCCCAGGTCACCAGCCTGTTCGGATCCTGGCAGGACTCCTATGAGGCCCGGCCCTTTAACATACTCGAAGAGGAGACTAGGGGCGCAGGGATACGCTCGCGGTTCCTGAGCAGGAACAGGGTCTTTTCCAGACAACTGCAATGGACGGTGGGAGCCGAGCTCTTCTATGACAGGAACGACTATCAGACCTTCGCCAACCTCTACCAGGACTATCCTCCGGGAACGGGCAGCGTCAGGGGAAGTCAGTTGAGCGACCTGTCCGAAAGGCGCTTTTACCTGAATGTCTTTGCAGATTCCAAATACCACCTTACGGACAAAGCCATCCTGGACCTGGGTTTCAATGTGAACAGGACGCAGTACAGACTGAAAGACAATTTCAACGGTGATGCGACAGATATTTCCGGGGACTATTCCTTTCAGACCATGTTTTCCCCAAGGATCGGTTTCAACTACCAATTGGGCCGGAATTCCATGGCCTATGCCCAGATCAGCCACGGATTCTCTCCCCCGAAACTGGAAGAGACCCTCATGCCTGACGGACTGATCAACAAGGACATACAGCCCGAAACAGGCTGGAACTACGAGATCGGAAGCCGGGGCAGGATCATTCGCGAGATCTTCCAGTACGAGTTGTCCCTGTATCTCATGGATGTCAGGGACCTGCTGGTGGCTCGCCGCACCGGAGACGACCAGTTCATCGGGGTCAATGCGGGTCGAACCGAGCTGAAAGGAATCGAATTGGGACTGTCCTACTATATTCTCAACTCCGAAGCGGTCAGCATCAGCCATTCCAATGCCCTTAGCCTGAACCATCATGTATTCAGGGAATTCGAGGACCTGGACCAGGACTTTTCGGGCAATGACCTCACAGGGGTCCCTTCCCACACCTTCAATTCACAGCTCTTTGTCAAAAGCCGAGCCGGGATCTACGGGTACGTGAACTATTACTCGGTCGGTGAAATTCCGATCCGCGACGACAATTCCGTGTATTCCGACGCCTACCAGGTCGTGAATCTGAAAGTCGGCTATCAGACTGACTTCAATTCTGCCTGGCAATTCGAGGTCTATGGGGGGATCAACAACCTCTTCGACGAGAAGTACGCGTCCATGCTGCAGATCAATGCGGGGAGCTTCGGAGGCAGTGCCCCGCGCTATTACTATCCCGGGGAACCGGTCAACTACTATGCGGGGATAAAACTTGGGTATGCCTTCTGAATGTCGTAAATTAGTTTAAAACTGTGAACCCATGAAATTCATCCATTTCCTGTCCCTGTTTCTGCTGACCCTTTTCGCACAGTGCCAGAAAACCACCCAGTTTTCCAGCGACAACAACCTGTACTCTGCCGAGATCGTCGTCAAAGACCTCGAGATAGCCTGGGGCATGGCCTTCCTTCCCGACGGATCCATGCTGATCTCCGAGCAGGAGGGCAAACTGATCCATTTCAAAGACGGTGAAAAGACCGAAGTCAAAAATGTTCCTGACGTATTCTACGAGAACCAGGGGGGGCTCCTGGATCTCGAGTTGCATCCCGACTACGAGGAAAATGGTTGGATCTACATGAGCTATTCCGCCAAGGTGGAAGAGCAGGGACCGGGTTCGACGACTGTCATCATGAGGGCCCGGCTGAAAGATGACGCCCTGGTCGACAAGCAAATTCTCTACACTGCCTCGCCAAATTCAGAATGGACCCGGCATTATGGCTCCAGGTTGGAATTCGACAAAGACGGATACCTGTTCTTTTCCATCGGAGACCGTGGACGGGATGAATCCTTCCCCCAGAGCATAGAGCAAGACGGCGGCAAGATCTATCGAATTCACGATGACGGGTCCATTCCTTCAGACAATCCTTTTGTCGACTCCCCGAACGCAAAAAAAGCGGCATATACCTATGGTAATAGAAACCCTCAGGGACTGGCAGTTCACCCCGAGACCGGAGAGGTCTGGTCACACGAGCATGGCCCCAAAGGAGGAGATGAGATCAACATCATAAAAGCGGGTGCCAACTACGGATGGCCGAAGGCTACCTATGGAACACAGTACAACGGGAACATCATCAGCGAACACACTTCCCTGCCCGGAATGGAAGATTCCATCCATTACTGGGTGCCGTCGATCGCCCCTTGCGGAATGGCCTTTGTCACGAGTGACCGATACCCGGAGTGGAAGAACAATTTGCTGGTCGGTTCCCTGAAGTTTCAATACCTCAACCGAATCGTCCTGGACGGCGAGAAAGTTGTAAAGGAGGAGAAATTGCTGCAAAACATGGGACGGATCAGGAACGTGAGGCAGGCGCCTGACGGCTATATCTATGTTTCCATCGAACAGGTCGGAATCGTGAGGATCCTCCCGAACTGACGACTCGCCTCGAATTGACTTGGGTATGCCTTCTGAATATCTTATATTCGCGGGGGTCAATCCAAAATACCAAAAGAATAAAAATCTGATTATGAAAAAACTGCATATCCTCGTGATCCTTCTAAGCTTTACCCTGGCCCGTTGCCAGAAAAACGAGTTTAAGAGCGAAGGGGACTTCAGGTACAAAGCCGAAACCGTTGTTGACGGACTCGAGATAGCCTGGGGCATGGTCTTCCTTCCCGACGGATCCCTGCTGATCTCGGAGCAGGAAGGCAAACTGATCCTCTTCAAAGAGGGGAAAAAGACCGAAGTAAAGAATGTTCCGGAAGTGTTCTATGAGAACCAGGGAGGTCTGCTCGACCTGGAGCTTCACCCTGACTATGAGAGCAACGGATGGATCTACCTTTCCTTTTCCGGCAACCTGGGCGACCCCGGAGAAGGCGGAAACACAACGATCATGAGGGCAAAACTTAAAGGAGATGAGCTCACCGACAAGCAGGTGATCTACAAGGCAACTCCGAATACGACCCGGGGCCATCATTTCGGGTCCAGACTGGAGTTCGACAGGGCCGGCGACCTCTATTTCACCATAGGGGACCGGGGTGAACGTGACGTCAACCCGCAGGACATCACGCGGGACGGAGGAAAGGTCTACAGGGTGCACGCAGACGGCAGCATACCGGAAGACAATCCCTTCGTGGACTCCACGAATGCCAAAAAAGCCATCTACTCATACGGCCACAGGAACCCCCAGGGCATGGCCCTTGATCCGCTCAGCGGAAACATCTGGGTGCACGAGCACGGACCACAGGGCGGAGACGAGATCAACATCATCCGGCCCGGGAAGAACTATGGGTGGCCCAAGATCACCTATGGCAAGAACTACGACGACACCATCATAACCGACGACACGGCGCTGCCGGGAATGGAACAGCCCATGCACTACTGGGTTCCTTCCATCGCCCCTAGCGGAATGGCCTTCGTCACCAGCGACATCTACCCGAATTGGAAGAACAACCTCCTTGTAGGCTCCCTGAAATTTCAGTATTTGAATCGTGTGGTCATCGAGAACGGAAAAGTTGTCAGGGAAGAAAAGCTGCTGGATGGAATGGGCAGGGTAAGGAACGTCAGGCAGGGACCGGACGGATACATTTACGTATCCATCGAGCAAAAGGGAATTGTCAGGCTGGTTCCCCAGAATTAGTTAAAATCCTTCGACAAATCCCCATTCTTCCGTATCTTTGCAATTCAAATCTAACGCGGCAAAGCCATGGAAAAAAAAGTCATTCTGATCATACTGGACGGCTGGGGGCAGACCCAGAATCCTGAGGTATCGGCCATCTACCAGGCGAACACTCCATTCTTTGATTCCCTTGTGCAGGAGTACCCCAATGCAAGCCTGAGGACCGACGGTCTTCACGTGGGGCTGCCAGAAGGCCAGATGGGGAATTCGGAAGTGGGACACATGAACCTGGGTGCCGGCAGGATCGTCTACCAGGATTTCGTTAAGATCAACAATGCCGTGGCCGACGGTTCCATAGCCCGTGAGAAGGTGCTTACAGACGCCTTTGACTATGCGCGCAAGAACAACAAGAAGGTCCACTTCCTTGGGCTCTTGTCCGACGGGGGTGTGCATTCGCACATAAGTCACCTGAAAGGCCTGCTTGACGCGGCCAACGACGCCGGGTTGAAAGAGGTCTTTGTCCACGCATTCACCGACGGAAGAGACGTGGACCCCAAATCCGGAAAAGGATTTGTACGAGAGATCCAGGAACACATGAAGACAAGCTCCGGGAAACTGGCGAGCATCTGCGGAAGGTACTACGCCATGGACAGGGATCAGCGCTGGGCCAGGGTCAAATTGTCCTATGACGCCATGGTCAATGCCATCGGCGAGAAATCAAACAATGCCGAGGCCAGTGTTCAGAAGAGCTATGACGAGGGGGTGACCGACGAGTTCATCAAGCCCATCGTGATGGTGGACGAGGCAGGAGAGCCTCTTGCACGGATCGAGGCCGACGACGTCATCATCTTCTTCAATTTCCGGACCGACCGCGGACGCCAGCTGACAAGGGTGCTTACCCAGGAGAATTTCCAGGAGTTCGGGATGCACACGCTTCCCCTCTACTATGTCACCATGACGAATTACGACGACTCCTTCAAAGGCGTCAAGGTCATCTATCCCAAGGAAAATCTCACTGAGACCCTGGGAGAGGTGCTGGAGAAGAACGGCAGGAAGCAGATCCGGATCGCGGAAACGGAAAAATACCCTCACGTGACCTTCTTCTTTTCGGGAGGGCGTGAGACCGAATTCGAGGGCGAGAAGAGGATCCTTTGCCCCTCACCCAAAGTGGCCACCTACGACCTGAAGCCCGAGATGAGTGCCTTTGACATCAGGGACGCGATCATTCCGGAGCTGGAGAAGAAAGAAGCAGACTTCATCTGCCTGAATTTCGCCAATACCGACATGGTCGGCCATACAGGCGTCATGGAGGCCGCGATGAAAGCCGCGGAGGCCGTGGACAGCTGCCTGAAGGATGTGGTTACAAGCGCCCTGGAGAACGGGTATACCAGCATCATAATTGCAGACCACGGGAACAGTGAGACCATGATCAATGAAGATGGCTCACCCAACACGGCTCATACGACCAACCCGGTTCCATTGGTCCTGGTCGAAAAAGAAAAAGAGAACGGCATCAGCGATGGTGTCCTGGGTGATGTCGCGCCGACCATACTCGAGCTTCTCAATATCGAGCAACCGGCCGCGATGACCCGAAAATCCTTGCTGGACACTGTTCTGACCAAGTAATAAATGTGTAGGACTTATGCTAAAACCGGCATAAAGACGTTAAAGATAATATGAAAATGCTCCCAAAAAACTCCCTGTTGATCGCAGTTGATTTCGACGGCACGATCGTTGAGGATGAATATCCCAAGATCGGACCGGCAAAGATCTTCGCCTTCGACACCCTGCTTGAGCTGCAGCGCAAGGGGCATCGCCTTATTCTTTGGACCTATCGTTACGGGGAAAGACTGAACGAGGCGGTCGAGTTCTGCCGTAAGAACGGGCTGGAATTCTATGCGGTCAACAAGAGCTACCCGGAGGAGAAATTCGACGGGTCGGTAAGCCGCAAGATCAATGCCGACGTATTCATCGACGACAGGAACGTGGGCGGTCTTCTCGGATGGGGCGAGATCTACCAGCAGCTCCTGAAGACGGCCAAGCCTAAGGAGCACAAGAACAAAAAGGGGATTTTGGGATTCTTTAAAAGTTAAATTCCACTTCTTATTCAAATCTTTCTTAATTTAGGGACCAGTTACTGGCAATAGCTATCTGTTCATCGATAATTAAAGGAGCACGGATCCAAAAGAAACTGCAGGGTCCGGGTTCAAATCTTGTCTTTACCCATGGAAAAGAAGCGAATCACCATATTGCCGCATCAATACAACAACAACGACTATTTCCTGCTCAAATTCAACTACGACGAGATCCTGGTCTCCATAGCGAGGTCCCTGGGCTGCCGATGGGTCGTCGCCGAAGAAGGATGGGCGATCTACAGGTCGCGGGAGAACCTGAGCTCGGTGATACGAGCCTTCAGCGACATCTCAATAGTGGACACTTCCAAGCTCGGAAAGGTCAGCCTGGAGGACAAGGAGGAAGCAGGGTTCAAAGATGTTCCCCAGGAATATTCCCAGGCGCTGATAAGGAAAGGATTCAATGAGGAGGCCAGAAGCATCTACAGGTCCTTGTTCAGGGAGTTCGTGAACCACTTCAAAGAGCGAAGACTTAAGGAGATCAGCCAGGAGGAGGTCAGGGATTACATTGCCCTTCAAACGCGCAACAAAAAGATCTCGGTCCAGGCCGAGAAGCAATTGATCGGAGCCATTAACCTCTACTTTGCGGATATTCTGAAGAGGAAGGAGCTCAAGTATCCCCTGGTTGAAACCGAAAAGAATGAAACCGCGCAGAATGGGCCTTCCAAAAAAGAGCTCGCGCGAATGCTGAAGGTCACAAAAAACCCCAAACACAAGGCCATCCTGTCGCTGTTGCATTCAACCGGGCTGAAAAGAAGCGAACTGATCGATCTCAAAAAGAGTGACCTTGACCTCGTGAAAAAGCGCGTCAAAGCCCAATCCGAAAATGACCGGGAGAATAAGGCCGGCGCACCGCAGAACGGACTCGATGAGAAGAAAGATATCTCTCTGGAGAAAGATACTGCTGATGTCCTGGAACACTATTTGGAACTTTACAAGCCCAAAGAATGGCTCTTTGAAGGAACGAACGGGAACAAATACGCCGATTCAAGCATTTTGTCCGTACTCAGGAGGGCGTCTTTCAAAGCGGGCCTGGACAGGAAAATACCGAAAAGCAAAAGGAATCCCAACAGCGAGATCAACTGGGGAAGCTGATAAAACAGAAACCATGCCCATCAACACCAAAATGATCCTGAAATCAAGCGCGCTTCTCATGGGATTCGCAGGACTGATGCTCACCTTCTTCCCACAGGAAATTGCAACCGAAATGCTGCATATGGAAGACAGCATAACGATACATTTTCTGCTTCAAGTGATCGGTGCCATGTATTTTGCCATGGGCATGTTGAACTGGATGTCCAAAAACAGCCTTATCGGCGGAATCTACAACCGCCCCATCGCAATAGCGAACATGACCCATTTTCTCATGGTGGGAATCACCCTTGCCAAGCTGCTGCTCTCGCAAGGCTCAGGGAATATGATCGCCTGGGTGACCCTGGTCCTCTACCTGGCCTATGCAGCCGCCTTCGTCCTCATCCTGTTCAAGAGCCCGGAAACGGGTCAGCCTTCGTAAAGTCGGCTGTTTCTATTTGAAGCCTATATTCTTCAGGCCCTGGTGGCTCACCTTGATCACGTCCAAAGGCTTCTCGTCCCAGGTGCGGTCCTGTTCAACGTAGTAATACTTCATCCCTGACTGCTCCTTCTTCGCGAGAATCCTGCCGAAGTCTATTTTACCCGTTCCAACCGGGGCAAACTTCCCCTCGTCGTCCATGTCCTTGACGTGCCACATCTTGAACCTTCCGGGGTATTTCTCGAAATAAGCCAGCGGATCGGCGCCTGCCCTGGTCACCCAGTACAGGTCCATCTCAAAATTCACCGTATCGGCGTCGGTATGTTCCAGGAAGTACTCAATGGGGACTATGCCCGCTTCATTCTTCACAAATTCAAAATCGTGATTGTGATACAAGAGCTCCAGGCCCGCTTGCTTGCATTTCTTGCCCACAGAGTTCAGCACTTCGGTCAGGAACTCAAGCTCCTCGCTCATTCCCATTTTGCCCTCTTCTACCTTGAAATGGCCCATGGGCGGCACCGGGATGACAAAATACTTGAATCCGGCCTTCTTGACGTCAGCGATCATCTGGTCCACATTTTCCATGGTCATGCCACCCTGGTGGGTGCTGACCGGTTTCAGGCCCACTTCCTTGAGCAGCTTGCCGAAGTCCTCCGGGCTCATGCCATAAAACTTCCCTTCCGAATATCCGGCTGCTTCCACATAGGCGTACCCGGCATCCGCGACTGCCTTAAGTGTGGCTGATGGATCCTTGGACATTTCTTCCCTGACCGTGTAGAGCGCAAGCCCCCCGAACTGATCCTGTGCCTGCAGTGCAAGAGCGAACAGCACGAAAATTATTGACAGGGTCCTTTTGACATATGATATTGATTTCATCTTTGTAGATTTTTGGTTTAAAACAGGCCACAATTTAGTGAAAATGAGGGGTAATACTGTTCAATTTACACCCCATGACGTATAAATTCTTTCAATTGGGCCCTGTATGGATTCCTGACTCTGCCGGACAATGAAAAAAATGTACCTTTATGCGAAACTATCAGTGGCCAACCATGCAAAGATTTGCCTTCCTTTTCGCTTTTGCCCTGCTTTGTTTCCTCCCCTCAATGGCCCAGGATTCGAATATACTCGAGCTTGGAGAGGGCAACGAATCCCCTGCTGCGACGCTCTCGGACATTGCCTGGATAGAAGGACATTGGAGAGGAAAGGCCTTTGGCGGCGATACGGAAGAGATCTGGTCTCCTCCCATGGGCGGGAGCATGATGGGCTCCTTCAGGCTGGTGGTGGAAGGCAGCGTCAGCTTTTACGAGTTGATGACCATTTCAGAAGTCGGATCCACCTTGCTTTTGAGGATCAAGCATTTTGATCGCGAGCTCAGGGGATGGGAGGAAAAAGACAAGAGCGTGGAGTTCAAATTGGTCAGGGTAACACCGGGAAAGGTGTATTTTGACGGGCTGACTTTTGAAAAGATAAGTGAAAATGAGATCAATGTCTATGTGAACTTAGATGACAAGGAAAAAAAATCAGAGCAAAAATTCTCCTACCACAGATATAAATCCCAGTAATGAAACCCATGAGATCAATCTATAAAACCTTATTGATCGCCTCCTTGCTGATCGCATGTGTGTCCTGTGAGCAGCAACCTGAAGAAAAGGAGGCTGAACAGCAGAAAGGCTCGTTCGATCCCGTCCTGGCCGAGAAGTACGGAGCGGACGAATACGGAATGAAAAAATATGTCTTCGCCTTTTTGAAAAGAGGGCCCAACCAGGAGCTGGATTCAGTCCGAAAGGCCGAACTTCAAATGGCTCACCTCAAGAATATCAACAGAATGGCCGAAGAGGGAAAGTTGGTTCTCGCAGGTCCCTTCTTCGGCAACGACGACCTCCGAGGCATCTATGTCTTCAACGTGGGGAGCATCGCCGAGGCAGAGGAACTGACCGGTACCGACCCTTCGATACAAGCCGGCCTGCTCACCATGGAGCTGAAAGAATGGTATGGATCCGCAGCGCTTGTGGGCGTCAACGAAATACATGAGTCCCTGATGAAAAAGGACATAGTCCCGGATTGAAGCCTTGCATAACATGATCAAAAGCAAACTCTCTTCATACAGAAAGCTCCTTATCGGATTCCTGGTCATTTACCTCCTTCGCCTCCTGATCGTCGCGACGATGGGTATCATGCCCCAGGATGCTTATTACTACCTCTACAGCGAGCACCTGGCACTGAGCTATTTTGACCATCCCCCTATGGTGGCGTACATGTTGAAGCTTTTCAGTCTCGTCCTGGGCAAGAGCGTGCTGGCCATTAAACTGACGGATTTCATCGTTACCCTGTTGACCGTGCTGGCCTTCTTCAGGCTGTCCCGAATCTTCCTTTCCGACAACCAGGCGGTAAAAGCCGCCCTGTTCTTCGGAACGACCCTGATGGTTTCCATTTTGTCGATCAATACCACCCCGGACGTTCCGCTTCTGCTGTTCTGGACGCTCTCGCTCGTCTTTGCGCACAAGGCCCTTTTCGAGAACAGGCTCTGGCACTGGATGGTGACCGGCCTGATGTTCGGATTCGCCTTCATCAGCAAATACACAGGGATCTTCCTGCTTTTCGGTCTGTTCGCCTTTATGCTCTTTTCCGCAAGGCACAGGAGATACCTCATTTCCAAGGAGAGCCTGCTGGTCCTGTTCTTTTTCGGCCTGGCCATTTTCCCGGTTGTCTACTGGAATCATTCCAACGGGTGGATCTCCTTTGCCTTCCAGACCTCGGAGCGGGCAGAGAGCATTGAGGGCTTCAAACTGCAGCCCCTTCTCTTTCTCGGGAACCTTGGGACCCAGCTGTTTCTATTGATCCCCTTCCTATTTACAGGGATGGTGATCGCGATCTACAAGTTGATCAGGAAGTTCGCCCGCAGAAGAGCCCTGCCGGGTGAAAAGCAACTCTACCTGATGGCATTTTCCCTTCCGATCATCTTCTTTTTCTTCGGCATCTCCATCATCTACTGGGTGAAACTGAACTGGATCATGCCGGGTTATGTGACGGCCATCATTCTCGTGGCTCCTTATCTGTCCAGAAAGACCCTCAAGGGACAGGTCGTAACCTCTCTGGCCCTTCACCTGTTGTTGGCCATTCAGGTGGTCTTCTACCCCGTCAACATCAAGAGTGATGACACCTGGTTCGGATGGGAGGAGTTTTCCATGGAGGTTGACCAGCTCATGGACGACCATCCGGGAGCCTTTCTTTTCGCCGACGACAACTACAAGACCTCGGCGGTGCTGAGCTTCTACCTGGATCGAAAGATCTATGCGGGCAACGTGATCGGCAGGAACGGGAAACAGTTCTACCTGCTGGACCCGGACCTGGAGCACCTGAGAGGATCGGAGGCTATTTTCATCGATACCGACAAAAGAATCAAAAGCCCCGGCAAATCGAACAAGATCCCGGAGAAGCTCTCGGGCTACTTTGACCGCGTGGAGGAGCTGGATCCCATCCTGATCGGAAAAGAGGATGGCAAACCCCTGCGCAAGTTCCTGGTCTACAAATGCTACGATTACCAGGTGGAGCCTCCCCGGAACTGACTCATTCAACAGCGGTCAAAAGAAATTCAAAATTAGGTTATCTTTGCCGGGGTAAGACAGAAGCATGATCAAGATAAAAACCAGGGAAGAGATCGAGCTGATCAGGGAAAGCGCCCTGATCGTTTCCAAAACGCTTGGAGAGGTGGCCAGGGCCATCCGGCCGGGCGTGACCACCCTTGAGCTGGACAGGATCGCTGAAGAATGCATTCGCGACCAGGGGGCGATCCCGGGCTTCCTCGGCCTGTATGACTTCCCCAACACCTTGTGCATGAGCCCGAACGAACAGATCGTTCACGGCATTCCCAACAAAGAACCCCTGAAGGAAGGAGACATCATCTCGGTGGACTGCGGTGCTTTGAAGAACGGCTTTTACGGGGATCATGCCTATACCTTCGCCGTGGGAGAGATCGATCCAGAAACCGAGAAGCTGCTTCGGGTGACCAAGGAGAGCCTTTACATAGGGATTCGTGAATTCAGGGTGGGCAACCGGGTCGGTGACGTGGGATACGCCATACAGCATTACACGGAAAGCCATGGCTACGGGGTGGTGCGCGAACTGGTCGGCCACGGGATCGGCAGGGAGATGCACGAGGATCCCGAGATGCCCAACTACGGAAGAAGAGGAAGGGGAAAGAAGCTGGTCGAAGGCATGGTGGTCGCCATCGAGCCCATGATCAACCTGGGCACCCACAGGATCAAACAGTTTCCGGACGGCTGGACCATCAAAACGGCCGACATGAAACCCAGTGCTCATTTTGAGCACGACGTGGCCATTGTTGACGGAAAGCCGGAACTGCTCTCCACCTTCAAGTACATTTACGAGGCCCTGGGCATCACTTCAGATGAAGAGGAAGAGTTCCGGGCCGGCCACTGACAAAAGATGAAGCTTTTTAAACTTGTCCTCAATACCATTCCAAGACCCTACCTGATCCGAATGAGCTACTGGGTCAGGCCCCTGCTCAGCACCTGGCTGAAGGGGGATCGGTACACGGATCCCATCGACGGAAAGAGCTTCAGGCGATTTTTGCCCTACGGGTACGGAGAGCAGAGACCGAATGTCCTGTCCCCGAGTACGCTTTCCCTGGAAAGGCACAGGCTGATGTGGCTGTACCTGAAGCAGGAGACGGACTTCTTCACCGCACCGCACAAGGTTTTGCACATGGCTCCCGAACAATGCTTCCTGGGTATTTTCAAAGCATTGAAGAACCTGGATTACACCACCGCAGACCTCTATTCGCCCATAGTCGACGTGAAGGCAGACATCCTGGACCTTCCCTTTGAGGACAACTCCTTCGACTTCGTCTTCTGCAACCATGTGCTGGAGCACATCGAGGACGATTCCAGGGCCATGTCAGAGCTCTACAGGGTCATGCGGCCCGGAGGCACCGGGATCTTCCAGGTCCCCCAGGACCTGGGTCGTAACCGGACCTACGAGGACTTCTCCATCACCGATCCTGATCTGCGCGCCAAACACTTCGGCCAGTATGATCACGTGCGGGTCTATGGAAAGGACTATTTCGAAAGGTTGCGCAAAGCGGGCTTCCAGGTGGAGGAAGTGGTCTATTCCAAAAGGTTGAGCGAGGCGGACTGCGATCGTTTCAGGCTTGCGCCCGGGGAGATCCTCCCGGTCTGCCGCAAACCATGACTCGTACCTCAGGGAAAGACCCGGGCAGGAATCAGATCTCCTTGAGGTGTTTCTCTTCGATCCAGCCGATCTTGCCATCGGCGATCCTGATCTTCTTCCAGTTGTCTAGGGTCTCCAGGACGGACACCTTGGTTCCTTCGTGAAGCTCAAAAAAGGTCTCGCTTGAATTCGTGGGCGCATTGTTCACTTCGGCCTCGCGGGCAAAGATGATCGCCTCCCTGTTGTTTTTGACGTAGTGCTCGTTCCTGAAGGCAAAGAACAACATGGTGGTCACCAGGATGACAGTGGCAATGCTGCTGATGAAATAGAAGCGCTTCTTCCCCGTGCTGTAGGAGAAATGGTACATAAGGAACAGCAGGGCGAAGAGAAAGGCCAGTCCCACTGAGATCTTGGCCCAGTTCTCGTAGGTCAGCTTCAGTACGACCCCATCCATGAATCGCTGACCCAGGTTACGCGGCAGGGGCTCGATATTGTCGAGCACCATCTGGTTGGCGAACTCCAGGTTGAAGAGAACATCCCTGTTGTCGGGGCTGAGCAGCAACGCCTTCTCATAATAGTAGATGGACGGCGCCACGCGGTTCATCTTGTAGTGAATGTTGCCGATATTGTAGTACAGGGCCCAGGACTCGAGACCCATGTCTTCGATCTCCTCGTACAGCCCCAGGGCCTCGTCGTACTTTTCCTGGCGGTACAGCTCATTGGCCTCCACGAACAGGCTGTCCGCGCCCTGGGCCATACCCAGCACGGAATTGAGAAGCAAGGCAAAAAGCAAAATTCTCTTCATCTCTAAAGCTCTTTATCCAGGTTTGCGATGACCTCAAGGGCCTTGTCGTATTCCTGCTTCATCATCACATCCGTTGATGGCGTGTATCGCGCGTAATCGCAGTTGTCCAACACGGTCGTGAAATCTTTTATAATCTCTTCCCCCACCCCTTTGCCTCTGAGGATCTCCGAGATCTTGTCACGTGAAATCTCGGAGGTCTCCACGTGCAGCTTGGCCTTTAGGTAGTTGTGCAATGCCCTTTCGAGTGCCACGTAGAAATCCTCTTTCTTGCCCAGTTCCTTTTTGGCCTGAGAAAGATACTTGCGGGCGAGTCGATCTGCCTTCCTCCTCTTATTCCCTGCCACGTCAAGGTCGCGCTCTCTTTTCTTCCTGCCGATGAAGATTCCCAGGGGAATCGACAACAGCGGGGCGATCATCAGCACATAGAAGAGACCGGACCTGAAAAAATCCGATTCCTTCTCCGCATCGACAAAGGTGGTCTTGGTCTCTATGAACCGGATGTCCGACTCGTTGCCCTCAACGCTTCTCTTGGCGATGACCGAAGCTCCCTCATCCGGAACCTCCCTGCCCTGGACCGCGTTCAGTACGATGGGATCGGTCTTGACAGAGACGTACTTCTCCGTCCTCGGGTTGAAATAGGAGAAGGAGACCGAAGGAATGATGTATTTGCCCCTGAACTGCGGAACGACGGCATACTGATCATAGATGGACCCGCTCAGTCCCTTCAGACTGGTGTTGATCTGCTCCTTGTGCTCGGGCTCGTACACCTCCAGTCCGTTCGGGGTCTTTATCCCCGGGAGCTGGACGAGCTTGAGATTTCCCTGGCCGGAAAGCTCCACCTTGATCTGGGCAGACTCGTTGGCCTTCAGGTCTGTTTTGCTCGAGGTCACGGAAAATGAGTAGTCCCCCACGGCACCTGAGAAGTCAGAGGGCCTGTTCAGTTGCGGCAGCTCCTTCACCTGGATCTTCTTTCGACCCGAGGAGACGGTCATGTTGACGTCGTTCATGAGCATGTTCCCAAAGAAGTCCCTTCTTCCGATCGGAACCCCTGCCGTGATCTCCATTTCCAGGGGATCGATCTCAAACTCGCCTGAGGTATGTGGGATCAGAACGGTCTTCTTGAGCACCACATATCGGTACTGCCTTCCACCGTAGGTACCGGTCTCGGCCCCTGCGCCCCGGGTCAGTTCGATGTTTTGGTTCCAAAAGCCCTCAAAACTGGGAGAGGAGGATTCCCTGTAGTTCTGAACGTTTACCTTTTCGGTATTGACATAGAGCTTGTAGGTCACCGAGATGCTTTCCCCCACATAAGGCTTCAAATTGGAAATCTCGGCCACCAGGTGTATGTTCTCCTGGGCCACATACCTGGGATCGTTGGGGTCCTTGGGGATCTCCACGGCATCGGTCACCGTCACCCTCACGGTATTTGATTTGATCACCTCGCCGTCATAGGTGATGCTGGCCGAGGGGATCGTGAAGGTTCCCTTCGAGACCGGCTGGATGACATAGGAATAGGTCAGCGTGTAGGAAGTCTTTCCGTTGATCGAGGAGAAGCTGCTCGACTGGCTGGGCCCTGCCAGGACCTTGAAGTTCTTGAAGTCCGGCGGAGTGAAATCATCACCCCCCTGGCGATCGATGGAAAACTCGATACGCAGACGTTCGTTCAGGCCGAGCTCGGACTTGCTCACCGAGGCCTTGAAGGTCACCTGGGCCAGGCCCGTGTTGAGGGCAAAGGCTAAAAACAATATGCTCAAGAGTCCTTGTTTCATGTCAAGCTCCTACCAATCCTTTTCCTGGTTAACTTTCTTTCCTCTCGCCTTCTTGGCGTTGACCTTCTGCTGGGTCTTGTTCTCCTCGTTGTTCATGGCCTCCAGCAGCTGCTCTATCTGCTGTTCGCTCAGCTGGTTCGGCTGGGGCTGCTGATTCTTCTTCTGATCGTCACCCTGGTTGTTCTGCTGCTTCTGGTCCTCGTTGTCATCTCCCTGGTCCTGCTCCTTGTCCTGGTCCTGGTTGTCCCCCTGGTCCTGGTTCTCCTGGTTCTCGTTGTTCTGGTTCTCGTTGTTCTGGTTTTGGTCCTGGTTTTGCTGCTGGTCCTGGTTCTGATCCTGGTTCTGGTCCTTGTTCTCGTCGTTCTGGTTCTGCTGCTGGTCCTTGAGGAGCTTCTGGGCCAGGGCCAGGTTGTACCTCGTCTCCTCGTCCTTAGGATCGAGGATCAGGGACTTCTTGTAGGCATCGATCGCCTGGGCATAGTCCTTCTTCTTCATCATCACGTTGCCCGCATTGTGGTAGGAGTTCGCCCGGGTCTCCTGGTCACGCGAGGATTTTGCTACCAGCTCGTATTGGGGAAGGGCCTCCTCGTAACGCTGCTGCTCGTATACCGCATTGCCCAGGTTGTAGCCGGCGGTTTCGTAGTACGGGTTCTTCTGGAGCGCCTTCTTGTACTTCACCTCGGCGTCCACGAAGCGCTTTTGCTTGAACAGGTCATTTCCCTTTCTCAGGATCTGCTTCTCGGCCAGCTTGATCTTGGGCGGTTCAACCGGCTTTTGGGCTTCGGCCTCACCTTCTCCATTGTCCTGGCCCCAAATGCTTAGGGGCAGGAACACGAGCATCATAAAGAAAAGGACTGTTTCTCTCATGTCATCTCTCATTGAAAAGGTTCAACTTCTGTATCCATTTTGTCTTCTTGTCAAGCAGGAAGGCATCCAGTGCCAGAAAGAACAGCCCAAAGCCCAGGAACCACTGGAACTGGTCCTTGTAGTCCGAGAATTGCTTGGTCTCGAACTCCTTCTTGTCTGCCTTCAAAAGCAGCTCCTCCACGTATTCGATGGTGCTCGAGGTTCGGTTCCCGTAGATATAGCTTCCCTGGCCATTCTCGGCGATGTCCTTGAGCGTTTCGACATTCAGCTTGGTGATGACCACCTCGTCGTTGCGATCCTTTTTGTAACCGATGAGCTTATCGTTGCGCTTGATGGGAATCGGGCTTCCCTTGTTGGTTCCGATGCCTATTGTATACGTTTTGATCCCGAGGTCCACCAGCTCCTTGGCCGTCTCGGCCGAATTCTCCTCGTGGTCCTCTCCGTCGGAGATCACGAAAAGAAAGCGGTTGGTCTGGGTGTCGTCGTCAAAAAAGGTCTTGGCCAGGTCCAGCGCCTCATTGATGGCCGTGCCCTGCGAGGACACCATGTCGGGGTGTGCATTCTGAAGGAACATGCGGGCTGCCCCGTGGTCCGTGGTGATGGGGAGCAGCGGATAGGCATTCCCGGCATAGATGATGATCCCCACGCGGTCACTTCCCAGTTCCTCTATGATCCTGGAAACGATCTGCTTGGATTTGTCCAGGCGCGTGGGGGCAATGTCTTCGGCCAGCATGCTCCTGGACACGTCAATGGCGAACACGATGTCCACACCCTGCCGCTTGACGGTCTTGAGCTGGGTTCCCATCTTTGGGTTCACCAGGGCGATGATCAAAAAGGAGAGGCCCAGGGCCACGACGCCTATCTTGAGAGCAGGCTTGAACCAGGACCGCTCCGGGCTCAGCCGATCGAGCAGGGCCAGGTCTGCAAACTGCTTCTGCTTGCGTCTTTTCCACAGAACCACCAATCCATACATCAGCAGCAGCGCGGCCACGCCGAAAAAGAGGTAAAAATATTTTGGCTCTTCGATCTGATACATTCGATGCTCTTTATTAAATGAAACTCCTGAACACGGTGAATCTCAATGTCATTTCCATCAGGACGAGGAACCCGGCCAAAAACACCAGGGGCCTGTACCTCTCCCTGTAATTGTAATACTTCAGCTCTTCGATCTCCGTCTTCTCGAGCTTATCGATCTGATCATAGATCGCTTCCAGCTTTTTGTTCCCCGTTGCCCTGAAGTACTGGCCCTCCGTCTGGTCGGCTATGTATTCCAGGAGCTCCTCGTCGATCTCCACCGGCGCATTTCTGAAGATCAATTTCCCGTTGAGGTCTTTCGCCACGGGGAACATGGCGGTCCCATTGGTTCCAAGCCCTATGGTATAGACCTTGATCCCCAGTTGCTTGGCCAGCTCCGTTGCCGTCTTGGGATCCACGAAGCCGGTATTGTTCACCCCATCGGTCAGCAGGATGATCACCTTGCTCTTGGCCTTGCTGTCCTTGAGCCGGTTCACGGCGGAGCCCAGGCCCATGCCGATGGCCGTGCCGTCCTCGATCTGGCCCCATTGTATCTTTCTGATCGTGTTCTGCACGATGGTCTTGTCGCTGGTGATCGGCGTCTGGGTAAAGCTCTCCCCTGCGTACACCACGATACCTATCCTGTCATTGGGCCTCTTCTGCACGAATCGCGTCGCCACGTCCTTGAGGGCCTCAAGGCGATTGGGCTTCAGGTCCTTGGCCAGCATGCTGGCCGAAACGTCGATGGCCATCACGATGTCTATTCCCCGGGTGGTCTTGGTCCGGCTGCTCACCTCCACGTTGCGGGGCCGGGCGAGGGCCACGATCAGGAAGGCCAGGGCCAGCAGGCGAAGCCCGTAGAGAAGCGGTTTCATGCGGGACCAGAAGTTGGAACCCCCAAATCCCGCCGTGCTGGGTATGCTCAGGTTCGCGCTGTCCTTTTTGCGCACGAAGAAGAACCACAGACCCAATACGGGTATGAGCAGCAATAGCCACAGCATTTCAGGATTCGTGAACTCCAAATTTGCGAACATTCTTTATTTGTCTTTAACCTTTGCCCCGGTCTCTGCCTCCAGGATCTTCTTCTCTTTTTCCCTTTCCTTTTCCAGCCTCAGCCTCTCTTCTTCCTTCTCCTTCTTCATTCGGGCCTCGTGCGCCGGATGCATGATGTCGATGACATTCTCCGCATCCTTCCGGTGCAGCTCGATCTCGTTGAGGAGCGGCTTCATTTTGGCGAACTTCACCAGGTCCGCTTCCTGCAGCAATCTTTGCAATTTTCTCAGGGTGTCCTCGGGGATGTTGAGCTTGCTGCTCATATTGAAATCCGTGATCGTCTCGATCAGTTCATCCGTCGTCGATTCCAGAGCCGGGATGTCCATTTCCCTCTCGATGAAGGTCCTGACGATGTCGGTCAGCTCCACGTAATAGGACTTGATCCTGTTCTGCTCGATCAGCTTCTTGCCGTCCAGCTCGTGAAGCCTCTGCTTGGCCATTTCAAAAGGAGGTATCCGCTCGATGTACTCCTCGTGAGTGGGCTTGTCTCTCAGGACATAGTACAGGATCAGCCCGATAACGATCAATGCGAGGATCAGGCCCCAGAAGTAGTTCAGGTAGTCGCTGAACAGGTAGGGCTCGCTCTTGATGCTCTTTATATGATGCATGGGCTGCTTGATCGTGTCGACCGGAACCGTCCCCACGTCAATGGTCACGGGATCGGTAAGAAAGCGCCTGTCCCGGATGAACACCTCCTGGCCCGGCAGCACGTATTGCCCGCTGTCAAAACTGGTCAGGGTGTATTTGACCACCAGCCTGTTCCTCAGCGAGTCCACCTTTGAGGCGACCACCCCCACCCGGTTCAGGCTGTCAGGCTCGAATTTGGGCAGGCGCACGTCCTGGGTTTCCTCGACCTCGATCACGTAATCGAACTGCTCGCCTATGCGAATTCGGGTCGTGTCCACCCTGGAGCTTACCTGGGCCAGGGCCACACCGGAAAGGAGCATAAGGACCAACGCGAGAAACGGCCGCAGCCGGGCCGCAACCGATGCGCTCCAAAACTTTTTCGATATGTCCTTTTTTCTCTTCATTGCAACTGACTCGGAGATCTCTAGCTGTCCCCCGGGCCTTAATTTCTTCTTTTGAAATACATGAGCAGCTTCTTGACATAGCTCTCGTCTATCCGGGTGTGGATGGTTCCCGAGCCGCTCTTGGTGAACGCGTTCTCAAAGAAATCCACCGTCCTGAGGTAATTGGCCCGGTATCTCTTTCTCACCTCCGCCGAATTGGTGTTGACCAGCATGACCTCACCCGTCTCAGCGTCCTTCATGGGCACCATTCCGAGCTTGGGCAGCTCTTCCTCATAGGGATCGTATACCCTGATTCCTGTCACGTCGTGCTTCTTCCCGACGATCTTCAGGGCGCTGTCATAGCCTTCGTCCATGAAGTCCGAGAGCACGAACACGATCGCCTTCTTTTTCATGACGTTCGACAGGTAGCGCAGAGCCTGGGTAAAATCCGTTTTGCGGCTGGCGGGCTCGAACTCCAGCAACTCCCGGATGATCCTCAGCACATGGGTCTTTCCCTTCTTGGGCGGGATGAAGAGCTCGATCTCGTCAGAGAACAGGAGCAAACCCACCTTGTCATTGTTCTGTATGGCGGAAAAGGCCAGGGTGGCGCTGATCTCCGTGATGATGTCCCTCTTGAACTGCTGCCGGGTCCCGAAAGACTCCGATCCGCTGACATCCACCATGAGCACCATGGTCAGCTCCCGCTCTTCCTCGAAGACCTTGACAAAGGGCTCATTGTATCTCGCCGTGACATTCCAGTCAATGGTTCTTATGTCATCGCCGAACTGGTATTGCCTGACTTCGGAAAAGGTCATTCCCCTTCCCTTGAATGAACTGTGATATTCACCCGAGAAGAGATGATCGGACAAGCGCCTGGTCTTGATCTCGATCTTCTTGACCTTTTTGAGAAGTTCTTTGGTATCCACTGGCGCAGGTTCCGTTAAGGCACTTCCACTTCATTCACTATCTTGTTGATCAGATCCACCGAGGTCACGTTCTCGGCCTCCGCCTCGTAGGTGATCCCGATCCGGTGCCTCAGCACGTCATGGACCACGGCACGCACGTCCTCGGGAATCACATAGCCCCTCCTCTTGATGAAGGCATAGCATTTCGAAGCCATGGCGAGGTTGATGCTTCCCCTCGGAGAGGCTCCGAAGCTGATCAGGGGCTTGATCTCGTTGAGCCTGTATTCATCGGGATATCGGGATGCAAAGATGATGTTCAGTATGTATTTCTCGATTTTCTCATCCATGTATACCTCCTTGACCGATTCGCGGGCGCGGGTGATCTGATCGATGCTCACGACGGCATTGACCGGATCAAAGCTTCCCCTGAGATTATTTCTCATGATCATCTGCTCGTCATCCATCCTGGGATAATCGATCACCGTTTTCAGCATGAAACGGTCTACCTGTGCCTCGGGCAGGGGGTAGGTCCCTTCCTGCTCTATCGGGTTTTGGGTTGCCAGCACCAGGAAAGGCTCGGGCAGCTTGAAGGAAGAATCCCCGATGGTCACCTGGTGTTCCTGCATGGCCTCGAGCAAAGCGGATTGCACCTTGGCAGGCGCCCGGTTGATCTCGTCCGCCAGGACAAAATTCGCGAAGATCGGGCCCTTCTTGATCGAGAAGTCGTTTTCCTTGATGTTGTAGATCATGGTTCCGATCACGTCGGCGGGCAAGAGGTCAGGGGTGAACTGTATCCTGCTGAAAGTACCCTTCACCGCTTTGGCCAAGGTGTTGATCGCCAGGGTCTTTGCCAGACCCGGAACCCCTTCCAAAAGAATGTGCCCGTCTCCGAGCAGGCCGATCAACAGGCGCTCGAGCATGTGCTTCTGCCCGACGATCACCTTGTTCATCTCCAGCTGAAGCAGGTCGACAAAGGCACTTTCCCTTTCAATTTTCTCGTTGATCATGCGGATGTCAACGTTCGCATTCTGTGTATCCATACTACTGTATAAAATTCTTTGGTTCAAATGTCCTCAAGGGCCCACAAATCTAAGGGTTAAGGACAATTGTCGCTGTTAAAATTCAGTTAAAAACTGCAATAAAAAAACTCGCCGGAGGCGGCGAGATTCCTGACTTTAGTACTGTTCGTCCTTGTTCGGAAAGTCCCTGGATTTCACATCCGAGATGTAGCTTCTGAAGGCGTCGCCCATCTCCATGTACAGGTCGAGGTAGCGCCTCAGGAACCTGGGGCTGAACTCATGGGTCATGCCCAGCATGTCGTGGGTCACCAGAACCTGCCCGTCAACCCCGTCGCCGGCACCGATTCCGATCACCGGGATGGAGATGCTCTCTGCGACCTCGCGGGCCAGCTTGGAGGGTACTTTCTCAAGGACTATGGCAAAGCAGCCCAGGCTTTCCAGCAGCTTGGCGTCGTTCTTCAACTTGAGGGCCTCTTCTTCCTCCTTGGCTCGCACCGTGTAGGTCCCGAACTTGTAGATGGACTGGGGCGTGAGCCCGAGGTGGCCCATGACTGGGATCCCCGCAGAAAGGATCCGGGTGACCGACTCGGCGATCTCCTCTCCCCCTTCGAGCTTGACCGAATGGCCTCCTGACTCTTTCATGATCCGGATTGCAGAATCCAAGGCCTGTCTTGAATTCCCCTGGTAGGTTCCAAAGGGAAGGTCGACTACCACCAGGCATCGTTCTATGGCCCGAATGACAGAGGAAGCATGGTAGATCATCTGGTCCAGGGTGATCGGCAGGGTGGTCTCGTGACCTGCCATCACATTCGAGGCAGAGTCTCCCACGAGAATGATATCGATCCCGGCGTGGTCAAGTATTTTCGCCATGGTGTAGTCATAGGCGGTCAGCATGGCGATCTTTTCCCCCTTTTTCTTCATTTCCACCAGGGTCTTGGTGGTAATTCTCTTGTACTGCTTCTTGGCTGAAGACATGGTAGTGATTTTACCAGGTAAAAATAGGGATAATTTTCGATCCCCTGCTCTAAATCTTCTTTGGCTTCTTCTTCCTCTCGACCTTCACCAGGTCCGGAAAAATGTAGGGCGCAAGGTTCTTTACAGGCTCATACAGGATCGAGGACTGGGTCTTCTCCTTCTCGACAAATCTCAGTGAGGCATTGATCTCATCATAGACCAGCAAGACTATGCTCAGGATCAGCGCGTATTTCAAAAAGCCGAAAATGGCTCCCACCAACTTGTTGAAAAAGCCGAGCGCAAGGGTTTCCGCGATCCGGGTCATCGCCTTTCCCAGCAGGACAAGGACCAGCAGTATGATCAGAAAGGTCCCTGCGAACGAAACCAGCTGGATCATCGATTCGTCCCAGCTCACGCTGGACTTGAGGAAGTCTCCCAGAAAGTATGAAAAGTGAATGGCCCCGTAAATGCCCAGGACCAGGCCCACCAGGGTAGTCACCTCCACGAAAAGCCCTTTCATGAATCCGCTTACGGCGCCTACCAGAAGAATGATGCCAATGATGATGTCGATCGTGTTCATGCCCCTTGAGTTAAGTACTTACAAACTTATTGAATTCAATTCTTTTGGCTCAATGTTTTTCATCCAATTTGATCACCTTTACCGGGTTGTCCAGGTACACCAGAGCCATTTCCCGAACCTCATAGCCCATATCGGCGAGAACCGTCCCGTAGTGCCTGATCTGCTGCTTGTGGGCAGGTTCCGGGCTCCCGGTCTTGTAGTCAAGGATCCAGGCTTCCCTGCCCCTGAGCACCAGGCGGTCCGGAATCACGGTCCTGCCTTCCCCAAGGAGCAACGGGCGCTCGGTAAAGACCTTCGTTCCGGTCTCAAAATAGGTCTCGAGCTCCGGGTGAAGCACCAGTTCTCTCAACCTTGCCTCCATGTCCCTCCGTTCCGCCTCCCGGAGCAGTCCCCGGTTCGCGGCAGCCCTGACGGCAGGTTCCAGGTCCCCGGCATGATCGATCTCTGCCATCAGCTCATGGACGAGGTTTCCGAATTCGATCGCCTCTCCGCGACTCGTGTCCCAGAGGAGGGAGGCGGTTGACACCAGGTGGAGGTCGTGCTCCTTCCAGGAGCTTGAGATCAGGTCCCGCTGCACCTCAACTTCGGATCTTTCCGCCTTAGGGTCCGAGAGCCTGATATCCGACCCAAAGGCGTACAGGGACCTGTCCTCCTCCCAAAGTCCCATGTGCTTCAATCCTCCTCGCAAAAGATCCGAGCTGTACCCGGGCCGGTCCTGCTCCTTCCGTTTCTCCGTGATCACATAAAGTTGCTCAACAGCTCTTGTAAGGCACACATAGAGTAGGTTGGCGCTGTCCAGCTCCTGCTGGGTCCGGGATTCCTCGTAGATCTCCCTGCCCCTGCTACCCGTCTTCTGTATGCCCGAGCTGGCACTTACCAGCAGTGAATCAAAGCCGTCGAACATGTCTCCCTCCAAAGGCTCGTACCAGGCTTCCGGCTTTCGGTCCCCGTAGACCTCCATGTCATAGGGAAAGATCACGACCGGAAACTCCAGGCCTTTCGACTTGTGGATGGTCATGATCCTCACGGCCCTTGAATCCTCCGAGCTCGCGATGTTTAGCTTGTCCTTTTTCTCTTCCCAGTACTCCAGGAAGCCGATTCCCTTCTGGGACCTTCTTTGGGTGAAATCGAAGACGAAGTCCAGAAAGAACTGCAGAAAGGCGTCTGACCTGTCATTCAGGGCGAAGCTCCTGATGATGGCCTCCACCTGCTCATAGATCGAATAGGTCCCCAGGCTCCCGGAGTCGAATTCCAGGCCATAGGACCTCAGGCTCTCCAGCAGCTCCTCGAATCCCAGGTTCAGGTGGCGCCGGTAGAATTGATGGATGTCCTCCCGGGGCTTCCAGTGAGCGTAGAGAAAACTGAGCACCTCGAAAAGTGCCTCCTGGTTTGCTGGATCTTCCCTGAATTTGAGAAATTCGATGATGAACTGCACCCTGTCGTTGTTCTTCAGCATCAGGGTCTCAGAGCTCAGGATGTCAATTCCATTTTCTATGAGAAGCTTGGCAATGGCTGCCCCCTGAGCCTTTTTGCGCACGAGGATGCAGATCTCCTGGGGTTCGAACTGCTGCAACAGGTGCTGCACCTTTTCCAAAACCGCCGCAGGATAGATATCATTCCGCTCTTCCGCGTTCTTTATCGGATCCAGGAAGCGAATCTCCACGTATCCCCCTGCCTGGCTATTGCTCTTTTGCTCATTGCCGCTTTTGTACAGGTCCCGGTAGGACTCATCCGCAAAGACCCGGGAAACGTAGGTGAAGAAGCTATTGTTGAACTCGACGATCTGTGAGAAGGACCGGTAGTTCCTTTCCAGGTTCCTGACTTCCTTGCCCACGACAAAGGGATGTGTCCCACCCTCCTGTTCGGTCAGGGAGAGTTCGATGAACTGCTCGGGCCTTCCTCCCCTCCAGCGGTAAATGGCCTGCTTGGCATCCCCCACCAGCATGAGTCCGGAACCCTCTCCGCTCAGGGCATTGCTCAACAGGGGGATCAGGTTCAGCCATTGGAGTACGGAAGTGTCCTGCATCTCGTCGATAAAGAAATATTTGAATCGCTCCCCGATCCGCTCATAGATGAAAGCGGCGGGCTGATCACGCAGGTGCTTGCTGATCAATTCATTGAACTCGGCGTTCAGGCGAATGTTGTTCTCGATCTTGATCTCTTCAAGGATCCTGTGTATGCTGCTCAAAACAGCCAGCGGGACCAGGTTCTTCATGATCAGCTCATAGAGACAGCTCTCCTCGTATCTCAACTCCGACTCCCTGTAGAGTTCCAGCAATTCACCGGCTATCTCGTCAATGGCATCCTTGACAGGCTGTTTCTGGGACTGGGCGTAAAGCTTACCTTCTTCCAGGTTCTGCTCTATGCTGCTCCCCTTTTCGAATACGACTGTGGAATGCTCCCGGGTCAGCTTGTCGAAGAAGTTCGGGACCTGGGAACGATAGAAATCGGAAGGCTCCAAACCTTGCTTGCGGATCAGCTCGAGGGCAGCCGATCCGTTGGTCTTCCAGGCGTCGCGAATCTTCCTTCTTTCCGAGCCAAGCTGCTTGTAGAGACCGAGAAAGTCTGTCAGCTTCTTTTGCCTGAGTTGCTCCAGGTGCCGGATGTGATTCTCATTGAGCAGGAGCGTTGAGATCTCCAGGAGATCGCGGCTGATGTCCCAGGATTTGTCCTCCCTGGCCTTCTGGCTGGAGTAGGACAGGAGAATCCTGGTCAGCTCCGGGTCGATGCCGATCCTCGAGATCAGGGTGTCAACGGCCTCCTGGAATATGGAATCCGTGTCGAGCTCCACTTCAAAGTCCATGGAGAGTCCCAGGTCGAAAGCAAAGGATTTGATCAGCTTGTTGGTGAAGCTGTCGATGGTCTTGACATTGAACGAGCCGTAGTCCCTGAGTATCTGATGGAGGACTAAAAGGGCCCTCTCCCGGAGCTCCTGTTCAGACTGGCCCGTTTCCCGGATCAGGTATTCCCTCATGGGATCCTGAGCCTCCGGTCTCTCTTCCGGGTCCGGGGTCGCCAGTTCGAGCAGCTGCTTCAGCACCCTGTCCTTCATCTCCCCCGCCGCCTTGTTGGTAAAGGTGATGGCCAGTATCTTCTGGAAACCGGTCGCCCTGCGCGGGTCTAGGATCAGCCTGAGGTAATCCCGGACCAGGGTATAGGTCTTACCGCTCCCTGCTGAAGCGTTGTAGACGGTGAAAAATGAAGGCTCCGACAAGACTGAATTTTTGAATAAAAGTAATGAAAAAAAGCCGAGCTGTTAAGCCAGTATCCTCCAGATCTGGGCCACCAAAAATGTCACCACGAATCCCAGCACGAGTGGAAGAATGGAGGCCACGGCCGTCCATTTGGCGCTTTTGGTCTCCTTGTAGATCGTATAGATCGTCGTGCTGCACGGATTGTGAAGCAGGCTGAACAGCATCAGGTTGACCCCGGTAAGCAGGGTCCAGCCCCCCGCCTTGAGTATGCTGGCCGTGTCAGAGGCCGAGTCCATTTCGAACATCACCCCGGCGCCTTCCCCACCACCGATCCCGGTGACCAGGACCGTGAGCATGAGCACCGTCGGTATGACGATCTCGTTGGCCGGTATGGCCACCACGTAGGCCAGGAGGATCACCCCGTTGAGCCCGATCAGCCAGCCAAAGCCATCCAGCTGGCCGATCAGCCAGCCGGCAAGGGTCTCATTCCCAAGATGTATGTTCGAGATCAGCCAGATCACGGCTCCCGCAGGAGCGGCGAAGACAATGGCCCGCCAAAGCACGATCAGCGTGCGGTCTATGATCGAGGTGTAGATGGTCTTCCAGAACCTCGGCGGCCTGTAAGGGGGCAGCTCCAGGTTGAAAGTGGAGACTTCTCCCTTCAGGACGGTCCTGGACAGTCCGAACGAGACCAGGAACATGAAGGCGATCCCCAGGACGGCGATGCCGATGACCGCCGACAGGGAGGCCAGCCCGGACCAGCCCGCGGGCACCAGCGCCCCGATGAAGATGGTCGCAATGAGTATCTGGGTGGGCCAGCGCCCGTTGCAAAGCGAAAAATTGTTCGTGATGATGGCGATGAGTCTTTCCCTGGGGCTGTCAATGATGCGCGTGGCCACCACTCCGGCCGCGTTGCAGCCGAATCCCATGCTCATGGTCAGGGCCTGCTTGCCGTGTGCCCCCGATCTTCTGAACAGCTCGTCCAGGTTGAAGGCAACCCTCGGCAGATAGCCAAAATCCTCCAGCAGGGTGAACAGGGGGAAGAAGATGGCCATTGGGGGAAGCATCACGGCGACCACCCAGGCGACGGCCAGGTAGACCCCGTCGATGAGCAGCCCCTCCAGCCAGGTCGGGGCTCCCATGGCAACGGCAAAGCTCTTCAGCAGCGGGTGCACCTTCTCCAGCAGCAGCTCCGACAGCAGGGCTGAAGGATAGTTGGCCCCTATGATGGTCAGCCACAGGACCACGCCCAAAAGGAGGAACATGATGGGAAATCCCCAGGTGGCGCTGGTCACGATCTGATCGATCTTCTGGTCGATCCTGAGCTTTTTGTCTTCTTTGTCCTTGCGAACCGCGTGATGCGCTATCTCCGCGGCATCCGCATAGATGCCCTCGGCCAGGCTCTCGTGAAAATCCTCCCCGATCTGCCAGCGGAGCTCCCCGGTGAGCTCGATGATCCTCTGTGCGGCCCTGCTATCCATGTACTCCCAGTTCTCCGTTCTTCAAAGCCTCGATGATCCGGCTGTCCCCTTCCAGCAATCGAAAGGCGATCCACCGGCTGTTGGGGATCTCGGGAAATTCTCTCTCGATCTCTTCGCTGAGCTTCGACACCGCGGACAGGATCTTGTCGGGCACGTTCTTTATCCTCCGGGGCTTGCACCTGATCTCTCCGGAGGCGATCCCGTGTATGGACTGGATCAGTTCCGGGATGCCTTCCTGGTAGCGGGCACTGGTGGCCACCACCGGTATGCCAAGGTCCCTCGACAGGGCCCGGATGTCCACTTCGATCCGGTGACGCCTGGCCTCGTCCATCAGGTTCAGGCAGAGCACCGCCCTGTCCGTGATCTCCAGGATCTGGAGCACCAGGTTCAGGTTTCGCTCCAGGCGGCTCGCGTCCGCCACGATCACCGTCACGTCCGGTCTTCCGAAGAGGATGAAGTTGCGCGCCACCTCCTCGTCCTGGGACGTGGAGAGCAGGGAATAGGTCCCGGGCAGGTCAACCAGCTTGTATTTCTTGTCGAGGTAGGAGAAGGCCCCTTCGGCGCGCACTACGGTCTTGCCGGGCCAGTTGCCCGTATGCTGCCTGAGTCCGGTCAGGGCGTTGAAGACCGTGCTCTTGCCTGTGTTCGGATTCCCTGCCAGGGCGATCACATAATCGGCATCGCTCAGGTTCACACCCAGCTTCTTGAGGCCCTGGGCATTGAAATGCGCACAGCCTTCACAGCCTGCCTGCACCACATTTCCCTCTTGTTGTTTCTCTTTGATCTTCACTCTACGCTTCTTTTTCAATTAGATCCTCCTTTTCGATCAGGATCCTGGAAGCCTGGTCCCTTCTCAATGCAATGCTCGTTCCCTTTATGGAATAGGCTACCGGATTGTTCAACGGGCTGTCCAGGTCGATCCAGATCTCAGCGCCCTTGACGAATCCCAGGTCCAGGAGGCGCCTGCGGCTCTCTCCCACGCACTCTCTTGAGATTCCCGCAACTCGGGCGCGCTCGCCCTGCCTGAGGCTGGAGAGCCTAACAGCGGACTCTTCTGGTTCATGGGCCGTCGGGATCACGGTGATGTTGGAGGCAACAACCGGGGCCAGGACGAACTCCTCTCCTTCCGAATAGAAGACGATGCGCTCGTGGTTTCGCTCGACGATCCTGAGCCTGGAGCCAATGTGTATGTTCTCGGCAAGGATCTGCCTGTAGATGGCATCGGGCTCATCCTCGATATGCACGATCGTTCCAATGTCGTCAAGCCCCATCGTGGAGAGCGGGATGCCTTCCAGGGCCTTGATCTGTCCTTTTCCGGTGGGAATCGGATCCCCGTGGGGATCGAACAGGGGGTATCCCAGCTGCAGCGCCAGGTGATCGGCCTCGTCTCGGCTCAGCTGGTGCTCCATCTCCTCTGCCCTGTCGTGCCATTCCAGCTTGTCGAAGCCCGTCTTTTCCGCCAGGTACTTCTCCCACAACCGGTGGACCCTTATGATCCTCAGCGCATACTTTCGCCCTTCCCGCGTCAGGCTCACCTGGTCTCCTTCCAGGACGACCAGCTCCGTCACGGCCATCCTGTGGATCGCGTCGATGATCAGCCGGTCCTTGATCTTCAAAGCGTTGGTCAGGGCATTGGTGTCAGCCGTCAGGCCCGAGTTCTCCATCCTGTAGAGTTGCTTCAGAATATCCTCCATGATGGTTTTCTCCGAAGACCTGAGGTTGTTCTTGAGGATCCAGAACCAACCCCTTCCCGGCCTGAAAAGCAGGTACATACCCACCGATATCAGTGCGAAGATCAGGAGCGCATATGCAGGGCTGTAGTTGCTCATTTCACGTTCTTCAGGTAAAGGTTCTCTGCCACGTTGTTGCTGATGACCAGGCGGTGGGTTCGGGTTTCAATGTGCACGGACTGATCATAGGGTTCGATGTCGATCACCTTGATCTTGTCGCCCAGTGCCAGGTTCTTTTTGTTGAGGTACTTGAGAAAGGGGCCCGAAGAGTCCTTGACCCCCGTCAGAATTCCCGAGGATCCGATCTTCATGTCCAGCACGTTCACGGTCTGGCTGATCACCATCCTGCCGTGCTTGTCGGGAATCGGGTCTCCGTGCGGGTCCGTCTTGGGAAACCTGAGAAAGGCATCGAGCTTGTCAATGAGAAGGTCGGATTCTATGTGCTCCAGCTGTTCGGCTATCTCGTGGACCTCATCCCATTTGAAATCGAGCTTTTGGACCAGGAAGCACTCCCACAGCCTGTGTTTTCTCACCACACGCAAGGCTGTCTTCCTGCCCTCCGGGGTGAGCTTGACACCCTGGTATTTCTTGTAGGCCACCAGGTCCTTTGCGGCCAGCTTTTTCACCATGTCGGTAACGGAAGAGGCCTTTGTGTTGATCTTGGCCGCGATCAGGTTCGTGCTGACCTCATCCCCGTGTTCCATCTCGAGGGAATAGATGCACTTCAAGTAGTTTTCTTCTGCCTGGGAATACACAACCTTAGCTCTTTACACTAGTTTTCTGCAAAGTTAAATATATTTTTAGATAAATCTAAATAAAATGGATTTACCCTCGGGATTTTATGAAAAAGAAGGCTTCAAGGGTGTCACTCCTTGACTTTGAGCAGCTTGTACATGTCACGCTTGAACCGGTTCAGGTCCGTGACATCCAGGTCCGTTTTCAGGGACTGCATGACTATCTTGTCAACCTCGTTGAATGGAAACGCCAGGCCATTGACGATGTTTCTCATGGTAGTTACCTCAGACTTCTCGATCCTGCGATCGGCCTCGACCATCTGAAGCAGCTCGTAGAGTCGTTCCAGGCGTTCCTCGAATTCAAGATGGGCAAGAGAGGGAACCTGGTCAGGGTTCTTCACGATCTCATCGAACTGTTCCCTGGAGATATTGTACTTTTCGGCTATTTCCGACAAAAGTCGCATCTCTTCGGTAGAGACCTCTCCGTCGGATTTGGCAATTCTCACAATGTTTGCGAAGTGGCTGACATTTCTCTTATGCCCCACGTCCTTGTACCGGTCCTCGTTTCCCATGATTTGAAGTTTGGTAGATATAAATATACAAAATGCGACTAACAAGCGCCTTCGCCGCGAATCAACGCTTTACTTTGAGCAACCTGTACATGTCGCTCTTGAATCCCTCCATGTCGGTGACCCCGAGATCCGTGCCCACGGCCTGCTCCACGATCTCGTCGACGGCATGAAGCGGAAATGCCAGGCCGGTCACGATCTTCTTCAGCATGCTCACTTCCGACTTTTCTATCCTTTGATCTGCCTCCACCATCTGAAGCAGCTCGTACAGCCGCTCCACGCGCTCTTCGCATTCCAGGTGGGCAATGGTGGGGATCGTGTCGGGATTCCTGAGTATTTCCTTGAACTGTTCGTTCGATATGTTGTATTTCCGAGATATTTTGGTGAGCATTTCGATCTCCTCCTTTGATATCTCGTCGTCGGCCTTTGCGATCCTGACGATATTGGCGAAATGGCTGATGTTCCTTTTCTGCCCGATGCTCATGTAAAGGTCCGAGATACCCATGACTATTTGTTTGCTTACTTTCAAATATACGAAATTCGGCGCAAAATTCTTTTCCGGAAGCTGTCGAATCTGTCCCTCTCATTTGCGGCCTAAACCTTATCTTTGTCGAAAATTCTCCGCTTTTGACGAAGCAGACCTTTGCCGATCTGTACGGACGATTCGACAAGATCTCCCAAGCCGTGGAGGCTGTCCGAAAGCACGAGCCCAGGATCTCCCTGACGAACCTGGCAGGATCTTCCGTGTCCTTCTCGATCGCAGCCATGTACAGGAAGCTGGAGCTCCCCATCCTTCTTATCTGCAACGACAAGGAGGAAGCCGCCTATTATCTGAATGATCTTGAGCAGCTTCTCGCCCCGGAAGGAAAGACGAATCGGCAGGATGTCCTCTTCTTCCCCGGCTCCTACAGGAGGCCCTACCAGATCGAAGACACCGACAACGCCAACATCCTGTTGCGCGCAGAGGTGCTCAACCGGATAAGCTCACAGAAGAAGCCCGCGGTCATCGTGACCTATGCGGACGCCCTGTTCGAACAAGTGGTCACCCGCCGCGAGCTCAAGAGGAACACCCTGAAGCTCAGCCGGGGAGAACAGGTCTCTCTCGATTTCGTTCACGACATGCTCCACGAATACAAGTTCAACCGGGTTGATTTCGTGCTGGAGCCCGGTGATTTTGCCATCCGCGGAGGGATCATAGACGTCTTCTCCTTCTCAAACGAGCAGCCCTACCGGATCGAGTTCTTTGGGGACGAGGTGGACAGCATCCGCACCTTTGACGTGGAAAGCCAGCTGTCAGTGGATCGTCTCAGCCGGATCGACATCATGCCGAACCTGGAAAACAAGAAGCTGGAGGAGAAAAGACAGGGCTTCCTGGATTACATTCCGGCCAAGACGCTGGTCTTCTCTTTTGACGAAGGCATGCTGGCACAACGCCTCGACAAACTTTTCGGCAAGGCGGTCGAAGCCTTTGCGCAGCTCAAGGGCGAACTCAGCCAACTCGAGCCCTCCGAGCTGTTCTGCAACGGAAGGTCGGTCCTGGGCAAGCTGGGGGATTTCCAGGTCGTGGGTCTCAATACCCCCGGGAAAGGAGAGGCCCCGGTCATCCGTTTCGAGACCGCTCCGCAGCCCTCGTTCAACAAGCAGTTCGACCTGCTGATCTCCAACCTCAGGGAGAATTCGGAAAGCGGATTCACCAATTTCATCTTCTGCGACAACGAGAGCCAGGCGAAGAGGTTTCACGACATTTTCGACGACATGGAGGAGGAGGTCCCCTACCAGACGGTAACCCTGCCCATCTACAGCGGTTTCATCGATCGTGACCTCAGGATCGCCTGCTACACGGATCACCAGATCTTCGAGCGCTATCACAAGTTCAGGCTGAAAAGCGGCTTTACCAAGAAGCAGTCGATCCGGCTGAAAGAACTCACCCAGCTGGAGCAGGGGGACTACGTCACGCACATCGACCATGGGATCGGCCGCTACGGGGGCCTCCACAAGATCGATGTCGAGGGAAAGAAACAGGAGGCCATCAAGCTCATCTACGGAGACCGGGATGTGCTGTACATCAGCATCCACGCCCTGCACAAGATCAGCAAGTACAACGGCAAGGACGGCAAGCCTCCCCAGGTGCATAAATTGGGCTCCAACGCCTGGAAGAAGCTGAAGCAGAAGACCAAGGCCAGGGTCAAGCACATCGCCTTCAGCCTGATCGAGCTTTACGCGAAGAGAAAATTGCAGAAGGGCTATTCCTATCGCCCCGACACCTTCATGCAGCACGAGCTGGAGGCCAGCTTCATCTACGAGGACACCCCGGATCAGCTCAGCGCGACGGAGGCCGTCAAGGCCGACATGGAAAAGGATCAGCCCATGGACAGGCTGATCTGCGGAGACGTGGGCTTCGGCAAGACCGAGATAGCGATCCGCGCGGCCTTCAAGGCCGTGGACAACGGAAAGCAGGTGGCCGTTCTCGTGCCCACGACCATCCTCGCCTTTCAGCACGCCAAGACCTTCCGGGAGCGGCTCAGGGATTTCCCGGTGCGGGTCGAATACCTGAACCGGTTCAGATCGGCGGGTCAGAGAAGGGAGGTCCTGGAAGGCCTCTCAAACGGGCAGGTGGACATCGTGATCGGAACCCACCAGCTGGTGAACAAGAACGTGAAATTCAAGGACCTGGGCCTTTTGATCATCGACGAGGAGCAAAAGTTCGGGGTCGCCGTCAAGGAAAAGCTCAAGACGCTCAAGGAGAACATAGACACCCTGACCCTGACCGCCACCCCCATCCCGCGAACGCTCCAGTTCTCGCTGATGGCCGCCAGGGACCTCTCAGTCATCAAGACACCCCCACCCAACCGCCACCCCATAGATACCCAGGTGATCGGCTTCAACGAAGAGATCATCAGGGACGCTATCCGCTACGAGATCCAAAGAGGAGGCCAGGTCTTCTTCATCCACAACCGGATCGAGAACATCAGGGAGGTTGCAGGCATGCTGCAGAGACTGCTGCCCGATGCACGGATCGGCGTGGGACACGGACAGATGGAAGGCAAGAAGCTGGAAGAGCTCATGCTCAACTTCATCAACGGGGAATTCGACGTCCTGGTGAGCACGACCATCGTCGAGAGCGGGCTGGACGTCCCGAATGCCAACACCATCTTCATCAACAATGCCAACAATTTCGGCCTGAGCGACCTCCACCAGATGCGGGGAAGGGTTGGAAGGTCGAACAAGAAGGCCTTCTGCTACCTGATCGCGCCTCCCTACCATGTAATGACCGAGGATGCCCGCAAACGGATACAGGCCCTTGAAATGCACTCCGAGCTAGGAAGCGGTTTCTACATCGCCATGAAGGACCTGGAGATCAGGGGTGCCGGGGACCTGTTGGGCGCCGAGCAAAGCGGTTTCATCAATGACATCGGGTTCGAGACCTATCAGAAGATCCTCAACGAGGCTATCGAAGAGCTCAAGGAAAATGAGTTCAAAGAGCTCTACGCCCACGAGAAGAAAGGCAAAAAGGAATTCGTCAAGGAGGTTCAGATCGATTCGGACTTCGAGATCCTGTTCCCTGACGACTACGTGAGCAGCATTTCGGAGCGCCTCAGCCTGTACAAGGAACTGAGCGATTTCACCAACGAAGAGGAGCTCCTCGAATTCGAGTCCCAGCTGATCGATCGCTTCGGCGACCTGCCCGTGCAGGCCGTCGACCTGCTCAATTCTGTTCGCATCAAATGGGTGGCCAGGGAACTTGGACTGGAGCGCCTGGTGCTGAAGAAGAAGAGAATGATCGGATACTTCATCTCCGACCAGGGCAGCTCCTTCTATCAAAGCGAGGCCTTCACGAGGATCCTGCAGTACGTGCAGCAGAATCCCAAGAAATGCGTGATGAAGGAGAGGGAGACCAAGAAAGGCCTGCGCCTGCTGATAACCTTCATTCATATCGATTCCGTTGACAGGGCCCTGGAAACGCTCAGGAGCATTTAGTTAATTTCTTGTTGATAAGTCGGCTCATAAATCGGCTGATCGGATTTTACCCCTTTTGAAATTTTTGTACTTTTTTAAAAAATTTCAGAAGAAGAAAAACTGCTCCACTACCTATGAAGTATTTTTTTCCTTGTCTCTTATCCCCGATAAGGTAAGTCCTTAAAATAGTTTATATGATAAAAAAAGTATTTGTTCTGGACACGTCGGTCCTGTTATTCGATCACAACAGCATCAAGAATTTCGATGAACACGACGTGGCAATTCCAATCACGGTCCTTGAAGAGCTAGACCGCTTCAAGATCGGAAATGAAACCAAGAATTTCGAGGCACGGGAGGTGATCCGCTTCCTCGACAAGCTTTCAGGGAAAAACGGCTTGAACAAATGGATGAGCATCGGTAAAGGAAGGGGAAGGCTCAAGGTCATCATGGACGCCCAGAGCCTGGCAAAAATGGATGCCGAGGAGATCTATGGCAACACCAAGAACGACCACAAGATCATAAATGCGGCGATTTCTTTGTGCGCTGAGGAAAAGAACAAGACCATCATCCTGGTGACCAAAGACATCAACCTGAGGATCAAGGCAAAGGCCATTGGCTTGATCTCGGAAGACTACGAGACAGGAAAGGTGAAGAACCTGAAAAGCTTCTCGGCCGGGCTCCCGGTGATCGAAAACATAGACGCCCAGGTCATCCAGACCATTTACCAGAAGAACGTCATCCGGGAAGGCGGCATCCTGGGGTCAGAAAAGATATCCAACGGATACTACATCCTGAACAACTGCAGCAACTCCGTGCTCGCGAGGTACAACGGCGAAACCGATGCCATCGAAAGGGTCGACAAGAAGTACGTTTTCGGGATCAAGCCAAAGAACGCCGAGCAGACCTTCGGGCTCAACGCCCTGTTGAACGAAGACATCAAGCTCGTCGCCCTGGAAGGAGTTGCAGGAACGGGAAAGACCCTGCTCGCCCTGGCCTCCGCGCTGGAGCAGAAGAACAAATACGACCAGATCATCCTGGCACGCCCCATCATACCCCTGAGCAACAGGGAGATCGGATTCCTGCCGGGAGACGCCGAAAGCAAGATATCCCCTTACATGCAGCCCCTCTGGGACAACCTGAACTTCATCAAGAACCAGTTCAAGGCCAACGAGAAGAAGAGCAAGGTGCTGGAGCAGCTGCAGGAATCGGGGCTGTTGACCATTACCGCGTTGGCCTTCATCCGCGGACGCAGCCTGATCAACGCCATCTTCATCATAGACGAGGCCCAGAACCTGACGCCGCACGAAGTGAAGACCATCATAACCCGGGCCGGCGAAGGGACCAAGGTCATCTTCACCGGGGACATCAACCAGATCGACACCCCCTACATGGACGAGCACAGCAACGGGCTGACCTACCTGATCGACCGGCTCAAGGGGAATCCGCTCTTCGCTCATGTGAAGCTGGAAAAGGGAGAGCGATCCGAGCTGGCCAATCTCGCAAACGAAATGCTTTAACAATTTTCCTGAACTGATGGAAGAAAGAGCGGCCTTCTCACGAAGGCCGTTTTTTTTGGCGCCCCCATGTTACAAATTCCCGGCTGATTCGTCCTAGAGGGTACAACAATGAACCCTAAAAACTAGAATCACCATGAGAAAAGTACTCTTTGCTACCCTGGCTGTCCTGCTGCTCAGCTCCTGTGCCACGAACACTTCCTTCAATTCCTTCTACCAGGACCACCAGCAGGACTCGGATTTCTCACTCGGGCTCAACAGCTCGCTGATCGCGAGTTTCCTGCCCGATGAGGACATGGAGGACATAAAGCCCCTGTTGAAAAAAGCCAAGCACGTCAGGATCCTTGTCTTTTCGGAGGAAGCGTCCGACAAGTCCAGGCAGTTTGACAAATTCATCAACCGGTCGAAGTTTGACAAGGTGATCAAAGTGAAGGACGACGGCGACAATATCGCATTCTTCACGCTGGAGGATAAAAAGAAGATCAAGGAAGTGGTCCTGGAGATCTCCTCTGAGGACGACCTCGTTCTCCTGGGTCTGAAGACAAACCTTACCCACGAGGACCTGGACAACATCCTTCAGTAGGCTTGTCCGGACGACTGCACCGGACCTCTCGGCTCAGGTCACCGCAGCCCTGTGGATCAGCCGGGCATGCAGACCGGGAAAGAACCGTTTGACCAGGACCGCGAATTTCTCCGGAATCCCGCTGATCACCACCTCGCGCTTCTCTCTTGAGATCGCCCGGATGGCCCTGATAGCAAAATCGTCGGGTGACAGGCCCGCCTTTGTGGCCTTGTCCATTTTGTCCTGCCGGGACCCGTCCCCCGTGAGGGCATTGATCGAGACGTCGGTATTGACAAAACCCGGGCAGATCAGGGTGACCTTGATGTTCTCCTCGTGAAGCTCGGCCCTGAGACTGTCAAAGAACCCATGCAGGGCGTGCTTTGACCCCGAATAGGAGGACCGCAACGGAGTTCCGAACTTGCCCACCACGCTGGTGATCACCACAAAATGGCCTCTGCCTTGCTCTTTGAAAACTGGCAGCAGGCACTTGGTCAGGCCCACGGTGCCGAAATAATTCGTCTCAAAGATCATGCGGTCTACCTTGAGCTGGGTCTCGGATGCAAGCGAGCGCTGGCTGATCCCTCCATTGTGGATCATGACATCGATTCCCCCAAAGAAATCACGGGCCTGTCTGACCCGCTCCGGAAAGGTGTCGGGCTGCGTAAGGTCGAGGGGCAAAACCCTGACCGTTGAAGGATTTCCCATCTGCTCTTTCAAACCTTCAAGTTTGGCCTTGTTCCTGGATGAAAGTATCAGGTTGACCTTTTTCTTGGAATACTCCAGGGCTAGGCTTCTCCCTATTCCGGAAGAGGCTCCGGTGATCCATATTGTGTCCATGTTTTTCCCGTTCCCGGCTGTGGGGCCGTTTGTCCTGGCAATTTAAGTCATTTCATGCGAAAAAACACTTTGTGAAAAATCGTAACTTTGCCGAAAATCAAGGATTTTGAAAAAATTATCTTTACTGATCCTGCTCGTGAGCCAGGCCTTCTGGGCCCAGTTCTCCATCAAAGGGACGATCGATCCTAACCACGACTATTCCTGGATACTGCTCTACAAGATGGAAAACGGGGACCAGACCTATGTCGACAATGCGGATGTGGTAGACGGAGCCTTTGAATTCAAGATCGGAGAAGATGGGGCCTCGGGGATCTACAGGGCCTATTACCAGATCGAGAACAATCTTTATGTCGAATTCATCTATAACAAGGAGGAGGTGAATTTCACCTTTGACCCGGAGAATCCTGCGGGGTCGATTCTCTTCAGCCATTCCGAGGAGAACAGCATCTACCAGGACTACTACCGCACGGTCAGCCGCCAGCAGAAGGCCATAGACTCCATCCAGGGGCTCTATTTCAATTCCCCGGATGCAGATCGTGACCGGGCCCTTGAGAAGGCCTACGCGGATGAAGTCGGGCAGCTCAACAGCGCCCAAAAGCACTTTGAGGAGATCTCCAAAGGGATGATGGCCAATCACATCATACGTGCAAGCGCCCAGCACAATCCGGACAAGCCCTTCAAGGACCCTGAAGCCTACATGAGCGAGATCAAGGACCATTTTTTCGATTCGCTGGACGTCAGGGACACCGTTTTGAGCCACTCCTCCTTTGTGAACGACCGTTTGAGGGACTATGTGCTCTACCTGAACCAGGGAAGCAACCCGGACGTCAGAAACATGATGCAGCAGGAGGCCGTAGTAAATGCCACGCGCTGGGTAGGCGACAACCCGGAGATCCTGTCGAGGTTTGAGGAAACCCTCCTTCGGGAATACCTGTACGCTCAGAATGCTGCCATGGCAAGCTTCGTGCTGGAGGAGTATTATCAGAAGCTGCCTTCAGATTTTCAGGATGAGCAATTGATCCGTAAGGTGAAGGGAGAGCTGAAAACCGCGATCGGGGTCAGGGCACCGGATTTCTCATGGGAGTCCGGAGGAAACAAGCAGAATCTCTACGAACTCCAGGGCACCGACTACTATATCGTGCTCTTCTTCAGTTCCGGCTGTCCGCACTGCCAGATGGAGGTTCCCATGTTTCACGACTTCATCAGCGGGATCGAAAACATCAAAGTGGTCACGGTCGGTCTCGAGGACGAGGTGCAGAGTTGGGAAAACATGACCCGAGACTACCCGGAGTTCATCAACGTGCTCGACCTTGACAAATGGTCCAGCCAGAAGGTCAAGGACTACGGGGTCACTGCAATTCCGAGTTACTTCGTGCTGGATTCGGAAAAGGTCATCCTCGCCAAGCCGGAGGACTTCGAGGAGCTCAAATCCATGTTCGAGGAACGCTGAGGCCATTCCCTATCATCGGATGATCAGAACAGGTAGCAGGCGTCCTCCACATGCCGGATTCGTTGCCGGTCATCTTCCAACACCACCCCGATCAGGTCGAAGCGAATCTCCAGGTCGATCCCTTTCAGGTTCACATAGGCGTTTATGGCTTTGCGGAGCAGGCGGATCTTTTCACGGCCCACCGCATCAAGGGGGTCTCCAAAGTCCTCGCTGGACCTTGACTTGACCTCCACCACGGCCAGGGTGTCGCCGTGCCGGGCAATGATGTCGACCTCGGCCTTCCCATGGCGCCAGTTCCGCTCCAGGATGGTATAGCCTTTGGATACGAGGTGTCTCACGGCCAGTTCTTCCCCGCGTTCCCCGAGATCATGGGACTTCATTGTTGAATGCTGTCATATAGCCACCCTTCCAAACCCTTTGCTACTGCCGGAAACTGATCCTGCTCTTCTTTTTGCCGGCCCTGACGTCCACGTAGCTTCCCAGTATGAGACTCCGGTTGTCATCGACATGGCCCGCGGGAAAATCGAATACTATGGGAAAATCCGTCCCTTCCGTTGCTTCCAGGACGATCTGTTCCAGCGTTTTCCCAAATTCGTTGCCGGGGTTCTCCTTAAGCCTGAAATCCCCCAGGATCAACCCTTTGCACTGCTCAAAAAATCCGGCCCGCTTAAGGCTGATCATCATCCTGTCAATGTGGTACAGGGCCTCTCCCACCTCTTCCAGAAAGAGAACCTTGCCCCTCATGTCTAAGTTAGTGTCAGAACCCAGCATGCTGTAAACAATGGACAAGTTTCCGCCCACGAGCTGTCCCCGGGTCTCTCCCTCCCGATTGTACTCGTTGCCCGGGATCCGGTAGTCCAGCTTTTTTCCAAAGAGGACACGGTTCAAGGATCGTATGGCTTCCTTTTGCTCGGGGTTCTCAAGGTCCAGGGTCACCGGCATGAGCCCATGAATGGTCTGTACTCCCAGCTCGTGGACTTTGTTGTGAAGCACGGTGATGTCCGAGAAGCCCACGATCCATTTCGGGTGCTCCATGAATTTCTCAAAATCAAGATCATCGATGATGCGGACTGCTCCGTATCCGCCCCGTGCAGACCAGATGGCCCTGATGGACGGATCGTCCAGTGCCTTCTGAAGATCCTCCAGCCTTTCCTCGTCGGTCCCGGCAAAGGTCCCGTCCCGGGACAGCAGGTGGTTGCCATAGAACACGACCAGTCCCCAATGATTCGCCAGCTGGGTTGCCCCGTCTATCTTCTCCTTGCCTGACATTCGTCCTGCCGGGGAAAGTATCATGATGGTGTCTCCTTTCTTCAGGGACGGGGGGCGGACCAGGTCACGGGTGACGTACTCTCCCTCCTGGGCACAGACCTGCCCCCAAGCTGCCCACAGAAACAGTAGCAAGGCCATGGCCCTTATCTTCTTTGTCATGATCTTTTGATTTGAAGGTAAAAATAGAATTTCCTGTGAAGTATGCCCATTGTATGGCAAGGTATTCCGAAAAATACGGCCTTGCGGGCGCTGAAATGTTTATTTATCTTCAATTCAGGGCCCTTTCTTTGCCTTTTTATTACTTTTGTTGTCCTAAATTTCATGCATGGAAACTCCCAAAAGATATACGATCACGGCGGCTCTTCCCTATACGAATGGCCCGGTCCACATCGGCCACCTGGCCGGCGTCTACATTCCCGCGGACATCTACGCCCGTTACCTTCGGTTGAATGACCGGGACGTGGCCTTCGTGTGTGGGTCGGATGAACACGGAGTGCCCATCACCCTCAAGGCCAAGGCCGAGGGAACCAGCCCCCAGGCGGTGGTCGACAAGTATCACGGCATCATCAAAAGCGCCTTCGAGGAATTTGGGATCAGTTTTGACAATTATTCCAGGACCACTGCAAAAATACATCACGACACGGCTTCGGACTTCTTCAGGTCCCTGAATGAAAAGGGGAAATTCATCGAGGAGAGCTCGGAGCAGCTCTATGACGAGGAGGCCGGACAGTTCCTGGCGGATCGTTTTGTCCTCGGAACCTGCCCGAAATGCGGGTTCGAGGAGAGCTATGGGGACCAGTGCGAAAATTGCGGGACCAGTCACAACGCGCAGGACCTGATCAATCCCAAATCGGTGATCACGGGCAACAAGCCCACCCTTAAAGAGACGCGCCACTGGTACCTGCCGCTGAACGAATACCAGGACTGGCTCAAGGAATGGATCCTGGTCGGACACAAGGATGACTGGAAGGCCAACGTGCTGGGCCAGGTGAAGTCATGGATCGATGACGGGCTGAAGCCCAGGGCAGTCACCCGAGACCTGGACTGGGGCATCCCGGTTCCCGTTGAAGGAGGCGAAGGAAAGGTCCTTTACGTGTGGTTCGACGCCCCGATCGGATACATCTCCTCCACCAAGGAATGGGCCGAGAGGGAAGGAAAGGACTGGGAACCCTACTGGAAGGACAAGGACAGCAAGCTGGTCCACTTCATCGGCAAGGACAACATCGTCTTCCACTGCATCATCTTCCCGGCCATGCTCCGGGCGGAGGGCTCCTATGTGCTGCCCGACAACGTTCCCGCCAATGAGTTCCTGAACCTGGAAGGCAACAAGATCTCCACTTCCAAGAACTGGGCCGTATGGCTGCACGAATACCTTTTGGAATTCCCTGATCGCCAGGACGTGCTGCGCTATGTGCTCACCGCAAACGCCCCGGAGACCAAGGACAACGATTTCACCTGGAAGGATTTCCAGGCGAGGAACAACAACGAGCTCGTCGCCATCCTCGGAAACTTCATCAACCGGGTCGTCGTGCTGACCAACAAATACTACGACGGAGTGGTCCCTGCCGCAGGGGCGCTCACCGAAACGGATCTGGAGACGTTGAAACAGCTCTCGGAATACCCTGGGATCATCGCTTCTTCGCTGGAGAGGTACCGGTTCCGGGAAGGCCTGGCGGAACTCATGAACCTGGCCCGCCTGGGCAACAAGTACCTGGCGGACGAAGAGCCCTGGAAGAAGATCAAGACGGATCCTGAGCGCGTGAAGACCATAATGAACGTGGCCTTGCAGATCGCCTCGGGTCTATCGGTCCTCTGTGCCCCTTTCCTCCCCTTCACGAGTTCCAGGCTGAGAAAGATGCTGGAGCTTGAGCCCCTGGAAACGACCAGCTGGACAGAAGTCGGAACCGAAAAGTCGGCTCTTCGCGCAGGGCACAAGATCGGAAAGGCAGAGCTCCTTTTCTCAAAGATCGAGGACGAGGAGATCCAGGCCCAGGTCGACAAGCTGCAAGCTTCCAAAGCTGCGGATCCGGGAGAGGCCATAGCGGCACAAAAGGAGACGGTCAGCTTCGAGGACTTCACCAAGCTGGACATCCGCGTGGGCACCATACTGGAGGCAGAGAAGATCCCGAAAACCAAGAAACTGCTGAAACTCAAAGTCGATGTAGGCATCGACGTGCGCACCATCGTCAGCGGAATCGCGGAGAGCTTCTCTCCCGAGGAAGTCGTGGGTCAAAGGGTCACGGTGTTGGTCAACCTGGCCCCCCGAAGTCTTCGGGGAGTAGAAAGCCAGGGAATGATCCTGATGAGCGACACCCCTGACGGCAAGCTCAGCTTCATCGAACCCGACAAGGATTCCGTGGCAAACGGGGAGAGGATCAGCTGATCATAGCCAGCTCCAGGGCGGCTTCGACGTGCAGGGCCGTGGTGTCAAAAACCGGGATGCTGACGTCCTCCTGGCGTATCAACAACGGAATCTCGGTGCAGCCCAGGATCACCCCTTGTGCGCCGCGGTCCGCAAGGCCGGATATGATGCGTTTGAAATCGTTCCTGGATTCTTCGGAGAAGATGCCCCTGACGAGTTCCCTGTAAATGCAATCGTGTATTCTTACTCTCTGCTCTTCTTTAGGTATGATCACTTCGATGCCGAATTTCTCCCGGAGGGGGGATGAATAGAAGTCCTTTTCCATGGTGAAACGCGTTCCGAGAAGCGCCACCCTGTCCAGGCCCTGTTCCCGTATCTCCCGGGCAGTGGCATCTGCGATGTGCAAAAACGGGACAGACAGCTCTTCTGTGATGCGGTCTGCGCAAAGGTGCATGGTATTGGTGCAGAGCAGGATGATCTCGGCCCCCGCCCGCTCCAGGTTCAAGGCCTTCTCTTTCATCAGCAGGCAGAGCTCCTCCCATCTGCCCTGGTGCTGCAGCTCCTCCACCCTTGCGAAATCCAGTGAATCCATCAGGCAGTCACAGGAATGCGTCCCACCCAAAATCTCATTGACCCTTCGGTTGAGCAGTTGATAATACACCGCGCTTGACTCCCAGCTCATGCCCCCGATAAGGCCAATCCTTTTCATGCTATTGGTTTAGTTTTTCGTGTTGTCAGGATCCTTCCACTCCTCCGTGCCCTCTCTTTTGGTGAAATGCAGAACAGACTGCCGCTCGCGGTTCAGCAACAGGCGGGTCACGTCAGGCCGGGAATAATGACCGCTCGGGTCAAAGTTCTGCCGCTCCTCAAGGACCCGGTTGATGTCCAGGTCCACCAGAAACAGGCCCTCCCTGTCAATCACGGGCTCAAGGACCCATTCCCCGTCGGGTCCGGCAACGCAGGATCCCCCATTCGCTAACGTATCGGGTGCCTTTTTCAGGATCTCCTGAAGATGTGGCGTGTCCTGGGGAAAATCCCTTGTGCGCATCAGGCTGGATACGGAGATCACGTAGGACCTCGATTCACGGGCCACAAACCTCGTGATGTCCCTGGTATTGTAATCCGAACCCGGCCAGACGGCGACGTGCAGGTTCTCTCCCTGGGCATAAAGTGCCGAACGGACCAGGGGCATCCAGTTCTCCCAGCAATTCAGCCCTCCAACCCTGAACGACCCGAGCGGGTGAACCCGGAGCCCGTTGCCGTCTCCCTGAGCCCAGGTCAGGCGCTCCTCATAGGTCGGCTGCAGCTTTCGGTGCACGGATTTAAGCTCTCCCTTCCCATCGATGTAGGCCAAAGAGCAATACAGGCTGTGCCCGCCGCGGTCCTCCGCCCTTTCGATCATGCCCAGGTAACAGGACATCTCATACTTTTTCAAAAGTCCGCATATGCTGTCCAGGTCTCCATCCCCGGGCCGGACGGCATTGCGCAGGTAGTGGGCATGAAGCTCCTTCTGGATCCTGGAATCGAAGGCGGCTCCTTCGGTCAGGCCGATCCAGAACGGATATCCCGGAAGCAAAGCCTCGCCGAAGACCAGCAGGTCGCATCCCTGCTCCCCGGCTTCGACGATCCGCTCTTCGATCTTGGCCAGCGTTGCCTGCCTGTCAAGCCATGCCGGTGCGATCTGTGCCAGGGCTACCTTCATCGCTCATCCTTTAAGATAATTGCAGGTATGTTGAGTTCCCTGAACTTGTCATTGTAGGCTTTCATCTCCTTGTCGATGATGTTCTCCCGCTCTTCTCTGTACACGGCCCATTCCTTGCCAAGGTCCTCGTATCTCTTCCTGGAGCCCTCGGTGACCTTAGGGTCCGCGTTGTCTATGATCCCCTTGAGGTACATCAATTCGGCATTCAGCCTGTTGTTGAAGTTGATGACGTCCTGGAAGGTCTTCTGCTGCGGCTGGATAAGGTTGGCTTCCCAGGCATCGATGCGCCCGACCAGGGAATCCCCGAGAGAAGCCAGCTCCTCTGCGCCCTCCCTGTCTTTGAGGAGTTTGCCGTATCCCTTCAATTGCTCACGTGCGGACCTCATCTGGTTGACCGACTCGTGCATGTCCCGGATCATTGCCTCAATGCCTTCCAGGATCTCCTGCTGCTCCTTGTAATCTGCCACACTGCCACTCATATTGGGATTTGCCAGGATCAAGAGCTCCTGCTCCACGCTCTTTTCCCCCAGGCTCAAGCGCAAGCCATACTTGCCGGGACCCACCCGGGCTCCCCGGTAATCACCAAAAACGAAGACCTTGTCGATCGCCGGCAGCTCATCCCTGTGAAAATCCCAGGTGAACCGTTGGTAGCCCTGCTTGTCCGGGAGGACCACCGGACTGGGAGGGCCTCCCTGCCAGGTTTTGAATCCCTCCGGCTTCTTGTTCGTTAGCGTCCGGATCACTTCACCCTCATGGAGCACTTCAAGCTTCAGCTCCAGGCTGTCTGCATCTGAAGGCAGGTAATAGTCTACGATCACGCCGGATTTCGGGTTGGACCCGAGGCCAGGAACCGGTTGCTCGCTGCTTCCCCCGAAGATCAGGTGAGTGTCGCGAGGCTTGAAGAGTTTCAGGCCTTCCTGGTCTGAAGCGTAGTTCTGAAAGGGGGCCAAATCGTCCAGGATCCAGAATGACCGGCCCGCCGTTGCGGCCACCAGGTCATTGTTGTGGATCACCAGGTCATTGACCGGCACCACCGGCAAATTCAGCTGAAGCGGCTGCCACTTGCCTCCATCGTTAAAGGAGACGTACAGGCCGGTCTCGGTTCCGGCATAGAGCAGGCCCTTCCGCACAGGGTCCTCCCGAACCACCCGGACAAAGGTGTGCTCCCCATCGATTCCGCCTATGATCTTGCTCCAGGTCTTTCCGTAATCAGTGGTTTTGAAGACATAGGGTTTCAGGTCCATGAACTTGTATCTCATCAGTACGATGTATGCTGTGGCGGGATCGTGGGGAGAGACCTCGATGGAATTGATGATACCCTCGGCCAGGCCCTTTGGGGTGACGTCGGTCCAGCTCCCGCCCCCGTCACGGGTCAGGTGGACCAGCCCGTCATCGCTGCCCGCCCAAAGCGTTCCCTGCTCATGGGGGGACTCGACCAGGGCCATGAGGGTGTTGTAATTCTCCCCACCGGCTGCCTCATTGGTAAACGGTTTTCCTCCCGGGCCCTGTCGGCTCTTGTCGTTACGTGTCAGATCCGGACTGATCACCTCCCAGCTGTCCCCGGCATTCCGGGTCCTGAACACCACGTTGCCCGCATGGTAGATGGTCGACCTGTCATGGGGAGAGCTGATGATGGGGGCGTTCCAATTGTACCTGTACCTGAAATCCTCGGGGGCGTTCCCCAGGGAAAGCTCCGGGTATTCCTTGATCTCCTTGCCCAGGTGCGTGTCTCTGTACCAGCGCTCGATGATTCCCTGGTAGCAGCCCCCGAAAACCACCTGGGGGTCATCAGGGTCGAAGGCCAAAAAGGCGCTCTCGCATCCCGCCACCGAGTACCAGTCTTTCCAGTCGATCCCCTGGTCATAGGTGCGGCTGGCGATTCCAATGGCAGAGTTGTCCTGCTGTCCTCCGTAGACGTGATATGGCACCTGGTGGTCCGTGATCACCCTGTAGAATTGCGAAGTGGGCTGGTTCTGCTGGGTGCTCCAGCTTTTGCCCCCATTGTTCGAGATATTGGCCCCTCCGTCGTTTGAATTGATCATCTTCTGATTGTCAAAGGGGTGGATCCAAAGGTGATGGTTGTCCCCATGAGGGGTCGCAACCCGCTGAAAGGTATTTCCCCCGTCAATGGACTTCATGGCAGGAGCGTTCATCACCCACACGATGTTCTCGTCCACAGGATCGGCAAAGATCTCCATGTAATACCAGGAGCGAGTGATGTTGATCCTGTCCTTGTTGACCTGCTTCCACTTCTTGCCTCCGTCATCCGAGCGGTACACCCCGGCCTTTTCGCCTTCTGCCTCGATCACCGCGAAGACCCTTTCGGGATTGGCACGAGAGACCGAGATCCCCGACTTGCCCATGACTTCCGGCAATCCCTCCTTCAACTTTTCCCAATGCTCTCCCCCGTCGGTCGATTTGTAAAGGCCCGAACCGGGGCCTCCTGACTCCATGGTCCAGGGATGCCTTTGGTGCTCCCACATCGCGGCATAGAGGATGCGCGGGTTCTTCATGTCCATGACCAGCGAGGAGGCCCCGGTCCTGTCATCCAGGTAGAGCACCCTTTCCCAGGTGGTCCCACCGTCCTTGCTTCGATATACCCCCCTCTCTTCTGAGGGCCCGTACTGGGCTCCCTGAACGGACACAAAAACTATCTCCGGGTCAGTCGGGTGGATGACCACGTCGGAAATGTGCCTGGACTGGTCCAGGCCCATGTGCTTCCAGGTCTTACCCGCATCCACCGACTTGTAGACCCCGTCACCCATGGAGGTCATCACGCCTCTAGCCGCGTGTTCCCCCATTCCTGCGATCACGACGTTGGGATCGCTCTCCGAAACCGCGATCGCCCCGACGGTGCCTGTCTTCAAGAATCCGTCAGATACGTTCTTCCAGGTGATGCCGTCATCCTCGGTCTTCCAGATGCCCCCGCCCGTGGAGCCGAAATAATAGGTCATAGGCTCCTTGACCACCCCGCTGGAAGCCACGCTTCGCCCTCCCCGGAACGGACCGATGTTGCGCCATTTGAAACCGTTGAAAACAGAATCGTGAACCACTTGCGGCTCACTTGATTTCCTCGATCTTTTCTTTTGGGCCCAGCCCTGGGTCGGGCAGATCAGCGCTGTCAGCAACAGCATCAGGTAGATTTTTCTCATAATCGTATTCCAGTTGTTCTTAAAAGGTTTTTCCAAACTACGCCGGCAGGTCGGAATCGCACTGATCCCTGGACCTTCAATCTTCTAAAAGGCTGTCCAGCTTTTTGTTCATCAGCCGAAACCAAAGGGGCTGCAAAAGGGCCAGCACCATCATTCCCGGGTATCCCGTTGGCATCTGCGGGCTTCCCTCGAGGGAATCCAGGACCTGGTATTTCTTGCTCGCCTTATAGTGGTGGTCCGAGTGCCTGGACAGGTTGAACAGCATCAGCCTGCCGATCTGGTGGTCGGAGTTCCACGAGTGAACGTTCCTCACGCGCTCGTACCTGCCCTTCTCATTCTTCTTCCTGAGCAACCCGTAGTGTTCAATGTAATTCACAGTTTCCAGCAACAATATCCCCACAACGGAAGAGAGCACAAAGGCTAAAAGGACCTTGGTCCCCCAGAAAGAATAGATCAGTGCAAGCAGGAGCAGGTTGGCGATCGAGTAGACGACCATCCTGTTTGCCAGGGAAAAAACTGCCTTTCCCTTCTTCTTCATTCTCGCATTCTCGATCTTCCAGGCCTTTGCATAACTCCGAAAATGAGAGTCCAGCCAAAAGTGAAAGAGCAGCTGGTTCCTGCCGGCCGTCGCCGGATCATCCGGCGTGGCCACTTCCCGGTGATGCCCCTCGTTGTGATAGGGCAGAAAATGAGTGTTCAGGGAGGTTAGCAGAAGAATCTCACCCAAAAGCTGGTTCATGCGCTCAGGGCGGTGACCCAGCTCGTGACCGATGTTGATCCCCATGACCCCGCACATGAGGCCCATTGCGAACACACGGCCGTAGAATTCAACCGAATCGCCCGGCGTCCCGGAAATGACCTCGAAATAATAGACGAGCATCCCGATCTGGACGGGAACCGCCAGGTACAGGATCCAGTCATAGATGGCACTGTTCTTCTCCAACTCTGCGGTTTCCTGGTCGAAATTCTCATGATCCGCCTTGATGGCCAGCTCCAACAGGGGGACCAGCACAAAAAAGACACCCACGGGAAGAAAGGACATGATGCCCTCACCCTGAAAGGCGAAGTACACCGTCACCGGCAAAAGGTACACCAAAAAGTATTTGATCCGTTTCATTCTCGTCGGGCAAATCTATTCCAGGAAGAGATAATTCAGGTTTGATTCATTGAAGGCCCTGTTGAATTTCTGTATCTCCTCGCTCACCAGGGAATCAAAGGCCTCAAGCTCCTTGACGATCTCGGCGGTCAGCTCATTCTTGACCTGTACATCCTGGGCGGTGGGGGCAAAATCATCCAGGGTCACCAAGCTGTTCAGATGCCCCAATTTGTTGGTCAGCCGGATCGGGAAGTTCAGGGGGTCCTGGTTGCTCTGGTTCTGGGTCTGATAAAGCGCTTTCTCGATGTCCGAAAAGGACGATTTCAGATCCTTTGCCTGTTTCACCAGGTCAGCCACCTCTTCGTTCTTGTCGTACTGGGTCACAAATGCATCGAGCTGTCCATTGATCTTTCTTATCTTCTTGATGGACTTGTGCGCACGGTCGATCGTCTCATTGATCTCAGAGACGAATGCGTATTGCTCCTTCATATCATCCAGGCTGGCTTCCGACCTGGGATCGGGAAGCACCCTGAAATTCCTGTTCATCTCCTTCCCATTGACCGAAAGTGAAGCCCTGTATTCTCCCGGGACGACCTTGGCGCCTTCCAGGCTGGCCCACCACATGATCATGCCCTCGAACTTTTCGGCACCGCGAGTCCGAAGGTCCCAGGTGAACTTGTTCGACCCTTGTTCCACCTCCAGTTTCTTCTTCTTTTCTTTCTCCCTGTTGGAGAAAGAAGCCAGGGTGTCTCCCTCCAGGCTGAGAAAACTCAGACGAACGGTATCTTTCTCCTTGTCCAGCCCGGGGAGGTTGAAATAGGTCACCACCCCATTGTCCATGTTGGTGCCATTTAGTTTTGACTCCTTGCCCTTGCTTCCTTTTGTTCTGTATGCGTCCTTGGGTTTGAACAAGAAGACCCCTGATCCTTTCGCCTCCTCTAACTGGTGCACCACCGTGAGGTCATCTATCATCCAAAGGCTCCTTCCCTGGGTTGCCACGATGAGGCTGTTCTCCTTGATGGCAAGGTCAGTGATCGGAACGACGGGCAGGTTCAGCTGAAAGGGTTGCCAGTTGGCTCCATCGTTGAATGAGATGTACATGCCTGTCTCCGTTCCCGCGTACAGCACGCCTTTCTTAACCGGGTCCTGTCGAACCACCCGCGTAAAGTGCTCATTGCCTATTCCCCGGTTAATCCGCGTCCAGGTCTTCCCGTAATCCGTGGTCTTGTAGAGGTAAGGATTGAAATCACCGAGCTTGTAACGGGTACCGGCAACATAGCAGGTCCCCTCGTCAAAATAGGAAGGCTCAATGCTGTTGATCATCATCCATTCCGGCATGCCGGCAGGTGTGACATTCTCCCAGGACTCGCCTCCGTTCCGGGTGACATGTATCAGGCCGTCATCGGAACCAACCCACAGCAAACCCTCCTTCAAGGGGCTCTCATTTGCCGCAAAGATTGTGCAATAGTATTCCACCCCCGTGTTGTCCTGCGTGATCGGCCCCCCGCTGGACACGAGTCGTGCCGAGTCATTGCGGGTCAGGTCCTCGCTGATGAGCTTCCAGCTCTGTCCCTCGTTTTCCGATACGTGAACGTGGTTCGAAAAGGTATAGAGTCTTTTGGGATTGTGGCGGCTGAAGATGATCGGGAAGTTCCACTGAAAGCGGTATTTCATGCCCTCTGCGCCATAGCCCATTGGATTGTCTGGCCAGACGTTGATCGCCCTTGTGGTCTGGTTCCGGTGATTCTTGCGGGTCAGGAAGCCGCCATAGCTGCCTCCATAAACGATGTCGTCGTCCAGGGGATCGACGGCAATGTGCGCAGACTCGCCTCCTGCGGTGGCTTCCCAGTCCTTTTCTGTGATATGGGAGCTTTCGCTTCTGTGTTTTATGCGAACGGTCGAGTTGTCCTGTTGCGCCGCGTAGATCCTGTAGGGAAAATGATTGTCGGTCGTTACCCTGTAGAATTGTGAGGTGGGTTGATTGTGATAGGTGGTCCAGGTCTCTCCCCCGTCGTAGGTCACCTGCGCTCCCCCGTCGTCCCCGATGATGATCCGCCTGGAATTGTCAGGGTCGATCCAAAGGTCGTGGTGATCGCCGTGGGGCGCGTTGTGCGTCGTGAAGGACTTACCTCCATCAGTGGATTTGTGGTATTGCACATTCAGGACATAGACTATGTTCTCGTCCCTGGTATCGGCGTACACTCGGGTATAGTACCAGGCCCGCTGCCTCAGTTTGCGCTCCTGGTTGACCCGCACCCATTTTTCGCCTCCGTCGTCACTTCTGTAAAGGCCTCCCTGGTCTTTGTTCTCCACCATGGCCCAAACGCGCTGGGGATTCACGGGAGAAACCGTCACCCCGATGATCCCGAGGGTTCCTTCCGGGAAGCCCTCGTTGCCGGATATCTCCTTCCAGGTCTCTCCGCTGTCCGTGCTTTTCCAGAGCCCTGAGCCCTCTCCCCCGCTGCTCAGGCTATAGGGAGTTCTCTGTACCCTCCAGGTGGATGCGTAAAGAATCCTCGGGTTGGTGGGGTCCATTTTGAGATCCACCGCCCCGGCATGCTCATTCGCAAACAAGACCTTCTTCCAGGTCTTGCCCCCATCAACGCTTTTATAGACGCCACGGTCAGGGGTCGGCTTGTAGATATTCCCCAGGACGGCCGCATAGACCGTGTTGTGATCAGTAGGGTGAATTGCCAGGCGCGAAACGTGCCGGGACTTGTCCAAACCAATTGAATTCCATGTTTTTCCTGCATCCACGCTCTTCCAGACCCCATATCCCGAAGAGACATTGCCCCTCACGGTCTTTTCTCCTCCTCCAACATAAATTACGTTTTTGTCGGAGGGTGACACGGCGATGGAACCAATGCTGCCCCCGAAATAGCCATCCGAGATGTTCCCCCAGGTGCGCCCCCCGTCTTCAGACTTCCAGACTCCGCCGCCTGTGGCTCCAAAATAAAAGAGGTTGGGCTCTCCCGGAACTCCCGTCACAGCCGCCGACCTTCCTCCCCGGAAAGGGCCGACCAAACGATATTCCAAAGCCTCATAAAGCCCCTCTTCATAGGTTGCAGCCGATGCTGTTTGATCTGATTTTCGCTTTCTCTGGGCCTGCATGCCGATCGAGATCAGAAAAACTAACAGCAGGCCCAGGGTTTTAAGGAGAGTAAATCTTTGTTTCATAACTCAATTTTGAATCTCGCTAATGTAAACAATTAATGTGCTACTATTCAAATTTCCGGGTCAATTCCTACCCCCCGGAGCAGTATCCCTAACCCTCACTTCGACTTCAGAAACTTGTAAATCAAGGAATTCTATTGTATCTTAGAACTGTGAAAAGTTACAAGAACATCAACGATCCCCAAAGGAGTTTTGTCAGTGCTTTTGTGGAGAGGCACGTAGAGAAAAACCAGTTCTTCAAAAAGGTCAAGAAGGTAATCGACTGGAAGAGCCTGGACCGGGAATTGAGATCGGTTTACACCAAGGGGACCACTGACAGGGGTGCCAAGGCCTATGCCCCGCTGCTTCTGTTCAAGATGATGCTCATCTCCGAATGGTACAACCTCTCCGACACCCAGACCGAATCCATGGTCAATGACAGTCTTTCAGCCATGAAATTCTGCGACCTCACCATCGAGGACAGCGTTCCGGGCCACAGTACCCTCAGCCGATTCAAGAAGGAGCTTCGCGACAAGGATTCCTATGAGCGCATCCTTCAGAAGTTCTCAGAACAACTCGAGGCGAAAAACCTTTATATCGAAAGCGGCAGCGCCCGCGTGGATGCCCAGCTCAAAAAGTCGTCCTAGTTCCCCCAGGCGCTTAGCACCAGTGTCCTGGCACCGCCATGGTCTCTGTGCTCACAGAGGTATATCCCCTGCCAGGTCCCCAGATTCAATCTTCCCCGGGTTACCGGTATCAACAGGTCCGCCCCCAGCAAGGACGCCTTGATGTGGGCAGGCATGTCGTCATCGCCTTCATAGGTGTGAGTGTAGTGTTCCTCTCTTTCCGGAACCAATTTGTTGAAATGGCTTTCAAGGTCCCTCCGTACCGAGGGATCCGCATTCTCATTGATGGTCAGACTGGCAGAAGTGTGCCTGATAAAGATCTGCAGCACACCTGAATCCAACTCCCCGATCTCGGGAAAGCCCCGGACGATCTCTTCGGTGATCAAATGAAAGCCCCGAGCTCTTGCCCCAAGCCGGATCTGTTTCTGATAGAATTTCATTTTGGACCTTTTTGCCAGGCAAACTGCTTTTTATAAGGATTAAAGGTAGCAAATCCATCCCAGTCTCCCTTCTTGAAAAGATCCGGGGCGGTTTCCTGAGCCCCGGATCTTTCAGGTTCAGTCCCTTCCTCCCAGGAACAGGACCTCGCTGCAAACGATCTCGGTGGTGTACTTCTTCACCCCGTTTGCGTCTTCCCAGGACCGCGTGGTCAGTTTGCCTTCAAGGGCCACTTCCTTTCCCTTTTGCAGGTAGCTCTCAATAAGGTCTGCCGTCTTGTTCCAAGCCACCACCTGGTGCCATTCGGTTTCCGTCACCTTCTCCCCATTTGAATTGGTATAGGTCTCATTGGTGGCCAGCGTGAATTTGGCCAGCTTACTCCCGGAATCCATGATTTTGATCTGTGGATTCATCCCCAAATGTCCAATAAGCTGTACTCTGTTTCTCAAACTGTTCATAATTGCTCTTTTTTATGACCCTGGCGGATCGTGATACATAATTCATCGGGACTCTTGACTGCCCTCTGCAAATTTGTGATCCCGGAGAAGAAAAATCTACATGATAATCAATTACTTTCGTATGTAATTGAATGTAGTCGTTTGGAAATGATTAATTCTTGTATCTTTGAGCGTAGATCCTGATTCGATGAATTCCATAATCAATCACATCATAGAACAATTCACCGAGATCCATACTGGGAAGCCGTGGATCGGAAGCTCCTATGAGAGGAAATTGAAGGAAATTGACCCGGATTCGGCCTTTGTGAGACCGCTTGAAGGTATGCACAGCGTTGCCGAGATCCTCTCTCATTTGACCTTTTGGCGAGAGGAGGCCCTATTAAAGGTCAGAACGGGAACGGGAAGCAAGACGGATGACTGCGAAGAGAATTGGCTTCCGGTCGAAACCTTGAAAGCGAAAGGTTGGGCCAGTATAAAATCTGAACACGAACAAAGCCTGTCGGAACTTCTGGACCTGCTCCGTGACAAGGATGATGACTTTCTCGATCAGGACTATTACGACACGGATTTCAAGGGTCGTTTCAACTACAGCTTCCTGATCAATGGAATGCTTCATCACGACCTGTACCACCTCGGACAACTGGGAACCATAATCCGACACCAGTCCGGGAAAGACGCGAAGAAAAACCCTGGGGCAAAAAAATGAAAATAAACACTTTGAAAATACACAGCTCGAACCTGGCGGGGCAAACACGATTCTATTCGGAGGTCATCGGTCTGGAGTTGATACACAAATCGGATGAACAGGCGACATTTCAGGTCGGAGGATCATTGCTGACATTGGTCCAAAACCATAGGTTCAGGCCCTATCATTTCGCATTTAACATTCCGGCCAACCGTGAAAAAGAAGCCCTGGATTGGCTCAGGGACAGGGTTGAGATCCTCGATTTCGAAGGCAGGGATATCCAGGATTTTGATTCCTGGAATGCAAAGGCGATCTACTTTTATGACGCTGACCGGAACATCGTGGAATTCATTGCCCGGAAGAACCTTCCTAACCAAAGTGAAGACCGGTTTGGCCCCGGGTCCTTGCTGGAGATCTCTGAGATAGGCATGCCCGTTAACGACATTGAAACAGCCTACAATGCAATCAATGAGATCGCACCTATTAAGATCTATGACGGCGATTTCAGTCGATTCTGCGCCATCGGCGATGAAACCGGGCTGTTCATTTGCATCGACAAGAAGAAGAAAACCTGGTTTCCGACCGGAGAACAGGCCTTTTCTGCTGATTTTGAGATCGAATTCGCCGAATCCGGGCAGGTGTTCAAGGCAGAATTCATCAATGGAGACCTAACCGGCAGGGAAAAGCCCACAAATCGACAAAACAGAAAATGAACAAAACCCGTCAACTTTTTCATTGGATAAGCTACCTGCAGTATCCGCTGATGCTTGTCGTGCTCTACTTCTACGTCATGCTGATCCTGTCTGTCGTCCGCGGGGAGACCGACTGGACCGCCCTGAACAACGCCTTGATCTTCCTGGGCATACAGGTGGGATTCTCAACCCTGCAGGACACCACGAAGACCCAGAACAAGATCTCCCGAAGGGTCTGGGAAAGCCCGAGAAAGGGAAAGCTTATGATCCTCCTGATCTCATCCCTGGTCCTGTTCTTCCTGGTTTTCGGACTGATCGGCTATTTCAGCAGCGAGGAAAACATCCACAAGGAGGTCTCCTTCGGACTGATCGTCCTGGGGATCGGCATCCTGGGCATGCTCAAAAGCGCCATCGAGATGTTCGAAAACCATAGAAAGGACAAATAGACCGGGTTTACCTGGCAAAGTCAGCGAGAATAAACGAATACAAAACGACCACCTGAACACATGACTGAAAAGACCGACAACACGGAACAAAGAACATGCCTCGAGTGCGGGGAGACCTTGAAAGGCAGGAGCGACAAGAAGTTTTGCAGCGACTATTGCAGGAACTCCTACAACAACAAGGTCAATCGGGACAGCAAGAACCTCATCCGAAACACCAACAACCGGCTTCGCAAGAATTACAAGATATTGTCTATGCTGAATCCCGGAGGGAAGACAAAAGTGCTGAAGCACAAGCTGATCCAGAGCAATTTTGACTTCAGCCTCTTCACCTCGGTCTACACCACGCGAACGGGAAGCCGCTATCACTACGTCTACGACCAGGGATACCTGGAGCTGGAGAACGATTATTATCTGCTGATCCGGAAAAATTGATCTGCCGCAAAAATTGATGTAACAAGATCGACCCATGTTCGTCGAACAGAGAAAACAACCTATGCGCAAAAGCAACTTCCTGCTATTTCTTGCACTCGCTTTCATCTCCCTGCAGGCGCATTCCCAGGTGCCCTATGCCATTTCGGGAAAGATCCTCAACAAGGAGAACCGGGAGCCCCTGCCCTACGCTTCCATCCGGCTGAAGAATCATCCCATCGGGACCGTAAGCAACGAGGAAGGGGAATTCGACTTCTACATCCCGAAGTCAAAAAGGAATGACACCCTGAGCATCAGCTTCATCGGGTTCAACCCCTACGAGCTCCCCATCACTGCAATCAAGGGAGAGGTCAAAGTCGAGCTGTCGCCCAGCGTAAACGTCCTGGACGAGGTGCTCCTGACCGAGAAGGGCCCCCTGGACTACATCCGGCTGGCCCTGGAGCGCATTCCGTCGAACTATCCCCAGGAGCCCTACCAGAGCCTGGCCTACTACCGCGAGAAGTTCATTGAAAACGGGGCGGTGATCAACAAGGAGGAGGGTATTTTCAAGACCTACTACCCGGCAGCGGGGGACTCCAGCAAGAACCAGCACCAGCTCCTGCTGTACAGGCCCGAAGAGGACCCGAAGCAGTTCCAGTTCATGAGGGAGTGGTTCACAGCCAAGCAGGAAAAGAGGAGGCAGAAGGCGATCAAGAAGGGGGAAGACTTCGACGAGGACGAATACGATGACGACATAGACGTGGACCTGGGCGGACCTGAATCGGTCATCGACCTGGACATCAACAACGAACGGGACACCTATTTGAACCCTAAGCACTTCAAAAAGTACGAGTACGAATTCGGGGAGGATACCTGGCTCAACGGAGAGAGGCTCGTGACCATCAAGTTCAGGGCAAAGAAAAAAATAGATCACAAGAAGGATGCGGGCCGCATCCTGATCAACACGGAGGATTACGCGATCGTCTCCATCGAGCAGAGCGGGAAGTTCAGCATCCCCTTCATGGTCAGGCCCATCCTCTTCGTGATCGGCCTGAAGATCGACAACCCGGAGTTCAGCACGGTGATCAACTACCAGAAATTTGACGGCAAATGGTATCCCGAGCTGTTCCGCTGGGATGCAAACGTCGGGCTGACCAAGAAGCACACCTTCGACCCCAACGAGAATTCGGACATCAACATCGGGCAGGTCTTCTTTGTCAATGAGCTCAAGTCTGAGGCCACACCGATCCAAGATGAGAACAGATTCGACCCGGAGGAAGACATGGAGAACCAGGTCTTCAATGACCTGGGGATCGGCTGGGAGGGGCTGAACATCATCAAGAATTGACTAATTTAGTCCGGTCACTCCGCCACGGGGCGATCTCTGACCTGATTGTATGAAGCCATCACGCAAAACAGCGACTTCCGTTTCGATCCTGCTGATCTTCCTGACCTGTCTATATGCCCTCAGCGGCATCATGCCGCGGGCCGTGATCTCAGAATCCCTGCCTGAAAACGAGTTCTCCCTGTCACGTGCCCTGGACCACCTGAAGGTCATTTCAGAAAATCCACACTTTGTCGGCTCTGAATCCCATGGCCAGGTCAGGGAGTACCTGGTAGGGGAGCTCGAGAAGCTCGGGCTGGATGTGGAGATCCAGGAGACCCAGGTATTGGGAAAGAAAGTGCGCACCGGCACCCGGGTGAAGAACATCCTGGCGAGGGTAAGGGGCCAGGGAAGCGGCCAGGCCCTGCTGCTGCTGTCGCATTACGACTCGGGCGTGTCCACCTCCCACGGGGCCAGTGACGCGGGAAGCGGTGTTGTGACCCTGCTCGAGGGCTTGAGGGCCTACCTGGCAAGGGGCGAACAACCGAAGAACGACATCATCCTCCTCTTCTCAGACGCCGAAGAGATAGGACTTCTGGGAGCACAGGCCTTCATCGACAAGCATCCCTGGATCAGCGACGTCAGGGTGGTCCTGAACTTCGAGGCCCGGGGCAGCGGGGGCCCAGTGCTCATGTTCCCGGAAACGGAAGGGGGCAACGAGAGGCTCATCCGGGCATTCGACCAGGCAGGGACCCGGCATGCCTTCACCAACTCCTTGTTCTACAGCATTTACAGGCTCTTCCCCAACGACACCGACCTGACCCTGTTCTGGCAGTACGGAAATACCCAGGGCTACAATTTCGCCTTCATGGACGATCATTTCGACTACCACACCTCCCAGGACAATTTTGAACGCCTCGACCGAAACACGCTGCAGCACGAGGCCTCCTATCTCATGCCGGCACTGGCTTACTTCGCCGGGGCCGACCTGGACGACCTCAAGTCTGAAAAAAACCTGGTCTTCTTGAATTTCCCGGGGGCCGGGCTGCTGAGCTACCCTTACGAATGGGTGCTGCCCATGGCCCTGGGCGCCCTGATCTTGCTATTCGTCCTTGTCTTTATGGGGGTCAGAAACAACATACTTTCCATCAGTGCCATTTTCCGGGGATTTGCCCCCCTGCTCATCATCCTTGCCATTGTCGGGCTGGCCTCCTTCTACGGCTGGAAGCTCCTGCTCAAAATACATCCCCAGTATGGGGACATGCTCCACGGATTCACCTACAACGGCCACTTGTATGTCACTTCATTCATTTCCCTCTCGCTGTGGATCACCCTGAAGATCTATCAGCGCTACCTGAAACGGTCAAAGGCCCCTGACCTGCTGATCGCCCCGCTTCTTCTGTGGCTCTTGATGAGCCTTGGGCTCGCACTGTATCTTCCGGGAGGAGGATTCTTCATCATCGCCGGTCTTACCGGGATCGTCCTGCTATCCCTGTCTCTCTTTTACCGGGGAAGCCAGGAAAAGAGAACTCTTTATTCAACCCTGGCCGTCCTGCCCATGTTGCTCATCCTGGTGCCTTTGCCAGGGCTGTTCCCCGTGGCGCTTGGTTTGCGGATGATGTTGGTCAGCACCCTGCTCGCCACCCTTATCCTGATGGTCCTGCTGCCGATCCTGGCGGCTTATCCCGGTCTGAGAAGCCTCAACAAGTTCTTCCTGATCGTGGGGCTGCTGACCCTGGCCTCTGCAACCTACAGCTCTGGGTTCGACAAAGAGTCGAAGCATCCCGACAGCATCGTCTACCTCAGGAAGGAGAAGGACGGGATGGCCTACTGGGCAAGTCGGGACCGGCAGGTCGATGAGTTCACCCGCCAGTTCCTGGGGGAGGATCCTTCCAACTCTGATCCCGTCGATAGCCTGTTCCGAGACGCGGGACAGCTCGGGTTCACCCTTCACCGAAGGGCCGAGCCGATCTTCCTGCCCTCTTCCCTTGTGACCGTGGTCAGCGACAGCAGCTACGGGGGAATGCGCCATCTCACGGTCCGGATCGAGCCTTTGAGGAAAGTCAACAGGATCGAAGTCCGAATCCGCAAAGGCTCGCGGGTAGCCCACTTGAGCGTCAACGGCGAACCGGCCCTGCCCGGGGAGCCGAATGAGGAATTCCTGGTCGGCGGGGAAGACAGCCGCCACCTGTTCCGCTACTATTTCTCCGACACCGGGGAAGCCCTTGAGTTCGCCTACTCGGTTCCCGAAGGAGACGATCCTTCCCTGGTCCTGACCGAGATTTCCTATGACCTGCTCAGGCATCCTGAGATCAGGAGGATCCTGCCGGGGCTTGTGATGCGTCCCGGTCACCTGATGGAAAAACCCTTCATCGTCAATGACGCGATCCTGAACCTGCGGGAGCTCGGTTTCCGATAAGTAACAAAAGTGCTAAAAGCACTGAATTATTGCACTTCCAAGGACGATCAAGCCTATCTTTTTTAGTATATTTGTCTTCCATTTACAACGCATATGAAAACTATAGACGATTTTAATTTTGACGATAAAAAGGCTCTTATTCGAGTCGATTTCAATGTGCCCCTGAACGAGGACCTGCAGGTGACGGACCTGACCCGTATCGAGGCGGCGAAACCCACAATCCTGAAGGTGCTGGAAGACGGCGGAAGCGCCGTGCTCATGTCTCACCTGGGACGTCCTTCGGGCCCGGATGAGAAATCCTCGCTCAAGAACATCGTGGACGCGGTCAGCGAAGTGATCGGCGTGCAGGTGAAATTCGTGGGCGACTGCGTGGGCGAAGAAGTGCAGGAGGCAGTTGCCGGTCTGCAGAACGGGGAAGTGCTCCTGCTGGAGAACCTCAGGTTCCACAAGGAGGAGAAGGCAGGTGACAGGGACTTTGCCGCCGAACTGGCCAAGAACGGTGACATCTACGTGAACGACGCCTTCGGAAGCGCCCACCGCGCGCACGCCTCCACTGCGATCATCGCGGATTTCTTCCCTGATGCCAAGTGCTTTGGCTATCTCCTGGCCAAGGAGATCGAAAGCCTGGAGCGTGTGCTGGGGAATAGCGAAAAGCCCGTTACGGCAATCCTGGGAGGCTCCAAGGTATCTTCAAAGATCACCGTGATCGAGAACATCCTGGACAAGATCGACCACCTGATCATCGGTGGCGGTATGAGCTTCACCTTCATCAAGGCCCTGGGCGGAAAGGTCGGGAATTCGATCTGCGAGGACGACAAGCTCGACCTGGCCCTCGACATCCTGAAAAAGGCAGAGGAAAAAGGGGTCAAGGTGCACCTGCCTGTGGATGTGGTCTGCGCGGATTCCTTCAGCAATGACGCAAACACCCAGGTCGTGGACATCAAGGACATCCCCGACGGTTGGGAAGGCCTGGATGCCGGACCCAAGACCAATGTCGGCTTCTCTTTCGTCATCGCCCAGTCAAAGACCATCCTCTGGAACGGGCCGGTGGGCGTCTTCGAGATGCCCAAGTTCGCCAAGGGAACCATAGAGATAGGCAACGCAGTGGCCGATGCCACAGAGGAAGGAGCCTTCTCATTGGTCGGTGGCGGGGACTCTGTTGCCGCAGTGAAGCAATTCGGTTTCGCCGACAAGGTGAGCTACGTGTCCACAGGCGGAGGGGCCATGCTGGAGATGCTTGAGGGCAAGACCCTGCCGGGCATCGCCGCCATTTTGAAATAGAATCAAGAATCCCGGAATCCCGCCAAGGCGGGATTCCTGCTTTTACACAACTTTCATGAAATATACCTACCTCCCGAACACGGACATCAAAGTGAGCAAGATCTGCCTGGGAACGATGACCTACGGGCAGCAGAATACAGAGGCAGAGGCCCATGAACAGCTGGATTACGCCATCGACCAGGGGATCAACTTCCTGGACACGGCCGAGATGTATTCCATCCCCGGCAGGAAGGAGACCCAGGGAAGCACTGAAAGGTACATCGGCAGTTGGCTGAAGGACCAAAAAAGGGAAGACCTCGTTGTGGCCACCAAGATCACCGGCCCCATGCCCTATTTCAATTACATCCGCGACAACCTGGGCTTTTCAAGAGAAGTGATCCATTCTGCCCTGGAACAGAGCCTGAAGCGGCTGCAGACGGATTACGTGGACCTGTACCAGCTGCACTGGCCCGAAAGGAACGTCAATTTCTTCGGTCAGCGCAACTACACCCACAAGGAGAACGAGCCTTGGACCGACAATTTCAGGGAGGTCATCGAAACCCTGGACGGACTTGTCAAAGAAGGGAAGATCAGGCATTACGGGGTTTCGAACGAGACCTCCTGGGGAGTCATGAGACAGTTGGAGGAAAGCCGGAACACAGGGCTGACCCGGTGCAAGACCATACAGAACCCGTATTCCCTGCTGAACCGGACCTTCGAGATCAACCTGGCCGAGGTATCCCTGAGAGAGAACGTGGGCCTGTTGGCCTACTCTCCCCTGGCCTTCGGGGTGCTTTCGGGCAAATACCTGGGCGGTAAGCTTCCGGAGAAAAGCAGGATCAAGCTGTTCCCGAACTATTCCCGGTACAGCAATCCACAGGCGCTTGCCCTGACCGAAAAATACAAGGAAATGGCAGACCGGCACGGGATGAGCCTGACCCACCTGAGCCTGGCCTTCGTCAACCAGCGCCCCTTCGTAACGAGCAACATCATCGGGGCGACGACCATGGAGCAGCTTAAGGAGAACATCTCCAGCATAGAAGTGACCCTGAGCGAGGAGATGCTCAGGGAGATCGACGAGATACAGGCGCTCCAGCCCAATCCGGCTCCCTGATCCACGCGACACATGAAAAAATTATTCCTTCTCATCTTCCTGCTCCTGCTCCTGCCGGATGTCCGGGCGCAGCAGGAATACAGGCCTTCCGAGGAGAACCTCAGGGCCAGGAACTGGTTCGAGGAGGCCCGGTTCGGCATGTTCATCCACTGGGGGGTCTACAGCCTGCTGGGGGACGGCGAATGGGTTATGAACAACCAGAACATCCCCATCAGCGCCTATGAGAAGCTCCCGGGCTTCTTCAATCCGCAGCAATACGATCCAGAAGCCTGGGTCAGACTCGCCAAGGAAGCGGGAATGCGCTACATCACCATCACCAGCCGGCACCACGACGGGTTCTCCATGTTCGACACGAAGGCCAATGACTACAACATCGTCCGGTCAAGCCCCTACGGAAAGGATATTCTCAAACCCCTTGCGGAAGCCTGCCACAGGGAGGGGATCAAGCTGTTCTTCTACTATTCGCTGCTCGACTGGCGCCACGACGACTACTTCCCCAGGGGAAGGACGGGCAAGGGAATCCGGGGAAGGGCGGAGACCGGTGACTGGAATGCCTATATCGCCTTCATGAAGCAGCAGCTCACGGAGCTCCTGACCCAGTACGGGGAGATCGGGGGAATCTGGCTGGACGGGCATTGGGACCAGGTGGGCTGGGACGGAAAGAAGTACGGCGAGCTGAAGGTGGACTGGCATTATGACGAGCTCTATGCCCTGATCCATGAGCTGCAGCCCCAGTGCCTGATCGGGAACAACCACCACCTTGCCCCCATTGCCGGCGAGGACTTCCAGATGTTTGAAAGGGACCTTCCCGGAAAGAACACCACGGGTTGGGGCACGAGCCGGGACGACATCGGCACCCTGCCCAAGGAAGTCTGCGAGACCATCAACGGTTCCTGGGGCTTCAACCTGCAGGACGAGAAGCACAAGAGCGACAAGGAGCTGCTGCGCTACCTGATCAGCGCGGCGGGATACGGAAGCAACCTGCTGCTCAACGTGGGTCCCATGCCGAATGGGGAGATCCAGCCGGAACACGCGGAATCGTTGAGAAACATGGGGAAATGGCTGAAAGCCCATGGCCACACGATCTACGGAACACGCCAGGGCCCTGTGCCGCCGAGCGAGGAGATGGTCTCAACCCAAAAAGGGGATACGGTCTACCTCCACGTCCTGGACGAAAGCAGAAGCGCCTACCTGCTGGAAGGCTTTGCGGGACGGGTCAGGAGCATGACCTTTGAATCCAGCGGCAAGAAGGTGGATTACAGGGTAAGCGAATTCGGGCTGACCTTCAGGATTCCCGAGGAGGAAAGGGAGGAGATCGACACCATCATCACCCTGGTTTTACGGCAATGACCTCGATCTCGATCTTCATTCTCGGGTCTGCAAGCCCGGCGGAGATCATCGTGGCCGCGGGCAAAATGCTCCCAAAGTGTTTGCGCAGCACAGGCTTGCAAGCCTCAAGGTCCCCGACATTCGGGAGGATATAGGTCACCTTGACGACATCCTTGAGGGAGGAATCCGCTTCACGCAGGGCGCTCTCGATGTTCCTGATGCACTGCTCGGTCTGTTTGGCCGGGTCCTCTGAAATGCTCATGTTCGAATAGTCAAAGCCCGTCGTTCCCGAAACGAAGATCATGTCCTTCACCACGAAGGACCTTGAATATCCGATCTCCTTCTCGAATTGCGAGCCTGAGCTTATTCTCTTTCTGTCCATATTATTTGGATGATCTTATCTTTTCGGACGCGGCACGAGATCAATACCCCAGTTTGGTTCTCACTCTCTCAAGCACGGCGTCCGCAACTTTGTGTGCCTTTTTGGCCCCTTCCTGCAAAACGGCATCGACCTCCTCGAGGTGATCCATGTAGTAGTGGTACTTCTCCCGCTGCGGCCCGAACTTTTCCAGGATCAACTCGTAGAAAGCCTGCTTGGCCTGTCCATAGCCGTAGTTTCCACCGAGATAGTTCTGACGCATCTCCTCGACCTGGGCAGGGTCGGCGATCAGCCTGTAGAGGGCGAAGAGGTTGCAGCTCTCGGGATCCTTGGGGTCCTCCAGCGGCGTGGAATCGGTCTTGATCTTCATGATCTGCTTGCGCAGCTGCTTGTCCGGAAGGAATATGTCAATGATGTTCCCCTTGGACTTGCTCATCTTCTCCCCATCCGTTCCGGGGACGTACATGGTGCTCTCCTGCAACTTGGCCTGGGGAGGGACCAGGGTCTCTCCCATCTGGTGGTTGAAGCGGTTGGCGACGTCGCGCGACATCTCGAGGTGCTGCAGCTGGTCCTTGCCCACGGGCACGATGTCAGCGTCGTAGAGCAGGATGTCAGCCGCCATGAGCATCGGGTAGAAGAACAGGCCCGAATTCACGTCTTCCAGGCGGTCTGCCTTGTCCTTGAAGCTGTGCGCCAGGGTAAGTCTCTGGTATGGAAAGAAGCAGCTCAGGTACCAGGCCAGCTCCGTGACCTGGGGCACGTCGCTCTGCCTGTAAAACACGGTCTTGTCGGTATCCACCCCAAAAGCGAGCCAGGTCGCAGCCGTGCTGTAGGTGTTGTTGCGCAGTTCGGAAGCGTCCTTGATCTGGGTGAGGGAGTGCATGTCCGCAATGAACAGAAAGGACTCCTCCTCGGAGACTTTGGCCATTTCAATGGCCGGAATGATCGCCCCGAGCAGATTGCCCAGGTGTGGCGTTCCCGTACTTTGGACTCCCGTTAGGATTCTTGACATACCTTTAAAAAATTTAAAGGCAAAAATACGCAATTAGGCCTGACTTGTGCAACCCGGCTAGAGAACGACTTCCCGAAAAGCTATTTCTTGATCAGCCTGGCGACATAGAGCAGGAGGACCGCTCCGACCAGGGCCGTCAGGAAGGACCCGAAGTTGCCTTCACCGGTGCTGATTCCCAGGAGGCTGAAGACCCATCCGCCGATGACTCCGCCCACGATACCGAGAACGATGTTCATCAGTACGCCGAATCCGCCGCCCTGCATGATCTTGCCGGCACCCCAGCCCGCGAGGGCTCCGATAATAAGGTAAATAAGGAAATTCATCTTTATTAGGATTTAGTGGTTAGAATGGATTAAAAGTAACAAATTGCACGTCTTTTTCCTAATTTTGGCCCCATGAAAGACAAGCTCACCTATTACAACTCGAAAGAGGAGCGGCTCAACATCATCACCCACGGGATCGGCTTCCTGCTGAGCATCGTGGCCCTGGTGCTGCTCGTGGTCAACGCGGCCCGGTACGGCACGGCCAGGCACATCACGAGCTTCGCCATCTTCGGGGCGAGCCTGATCGTGCTCTACGCGGCCTCCACCTTCTATCACTACGCCAAAAACCCGGATCTGCGGATCAAGCTGAACATCCTTGACCACGCTGCCATCTACGTGCTGATCGCAGGGACCTATACCCCCTTCACCCTGGTGGTCCTCAAGGGCTGGGTGGGCTGGACCATCTTCGGGGTCTCCTGGGGCCTGGCCCTGATCGGGATCATCTTCAAGGTGTTCTACTTCGGAAGATACGACCGGATCTCGACCATCGCCTACGTGCTTATGGGTTGGGTGATCATCTTCGCCATCAAGCCCCTGATCGACGAATTGCCCCTTAAGGGCCTCCTGTGGCTCTTCGGCGGCGGCCTGGCCTACAGCTTCGGGGCCCTGCTCTACAGCTTCAAAAAGCTTCGGTTCAACCACGCCCTCTTTCATGTGTTCGTGCTGCTGGGGAGCTTTTGCCACTTCATGGCGGTCTTCTTCTACGTGCTTCCCGAAAGGTAATTGAAAGGCCCTCAACAGCGGGCAATCTGGACTCAGGCTTCCTTCTTATGCAGGAAACGGGTCAATTGCATGGACAGGTCGAGAAGGATGATGCGGGCGTTCCCGTTTCGTTCGATGTGATAGCTGGCCTCCTCTATGGCCTTGTGAATGTCCTCGATATTGGCCCCGTGCACGAAGGGAGCGAACTTCTCCAGCTCAAAGTTCCGGGTGTCGGTCTCCAGGTACACAAGTGAGCCGGCCCCGTAGTTTGCCAGCATGGCCTGCCGGAAGAACTGGGAGCAGTAGTTCAGGAACCTCTTCTGGGTCTCCCGCCCGGTCTTGGCGATCTCCTCGCTCCAGGTGATCAGGTCGTGAACCACCGAGGCGTCCCCTTTGGCCTTGAATGCCGTGCGCACCCAGGTGATGAACCACTTCTCGAATGCCAGCTCGTTGTCGTCGTGCTGCAGCATGTGAAGGGCCTTGTTCCAACTTCCGTGCGACTGGTGCGCGATCCTCACCGCCTGGTTATCGTCCAGGCCGTGATCCCTGACCAGCTTGCCGGCGATGTCCTGCTCGGCCAGGGCCTTGAAGTGCAGTATCTGGCATCTCGAGGTGATGGTCTTGAGGATCTGCTCCTCGTTCTCCGCGATCAGGATGAGCACGGTTTTTGGAGGAGGCTCCTCGATCAGCTTGAGCAGTTTGTTCGAGGCGGGGATGTTCAGCTTTTCAGCCATCCAGATGATCATCACCTTGTAGCCCCCCTCATAGGATTTCAGGGCCAGCTTCTTGACGATCTCCTCGGCCTCGTCGACCCCGATCTGGCCCTGCTTGTTCTCGATGCCCAGGCTCTGGTACCAGTTGAACAGGCTTCCATAGGGGTGATCGGAAACAAAACGCCTCCATTCCTCGAGGAAATCGTTGCTCACCGGGTGTTTCTTGACCTTCTCGGTGGTCGTCACCGGGAAGGCGAAGTGCAGGTCGGGGTGAGAGAGCTTTTCGAATTTCCGGTTGCAGGCTGGGTCTCCGGTGTTGTTCTCCCCTCCCGAATTCGAGCAAAGGATGTAACGGGCATAGGCGATGGCCATCGGAAGGGCCCCGCTCCCAATGGGTGCCACGAAAAGCTGTGCATGGGGGATCCTGCCGTTGTCCGCGCTGCGGATCAGATGGCTCTTGATGTTCTCCTGTCCGATGATCTCCGAAAAAAGCATGCCAAGGTCTTTCCCTGCAAAGAAAACAAAATTTGACCAACCTCGGGGGGAAGCTTCCGAAAATAGCTATTTTTGCCCCAAATTCAGAAGTGCCACACATGGTGATCATCACGCTTCAGAGAAAAAAATGCATCGGTTGCAACTACTGCGTCGAGCTCGATCCCGGCCATTTCCAAATGTCCAAGAAGGACGGGAAGTCGGTCCTGCTGCACGCGGAGGAGAAAAAGGGCTTTTACACCATCAAGTCCCCGGATGACAGCATCTTTGAAAATGCGGACAAGGCCAGGGAAGCCTGTCCGGTCAAGATCATCAGCGTGAAACGGAGCTGACCCTTTTTAATTAGGCATTATTCAGTATATTTACCCTAAATTTTTCGCTTGGCGGCTGAGGATGAGGATGGATTTCCGTGAGGGTCGCCGAACGCCTGTAACACGATATTTCTATGAGCTGTAGCAGTTGCTCATCTTCAATAAAGGGCATCCCCCTGGGATGCAAAAGCAACGGGGCCTGTGCCTCCGGCAGTTGCGACAAGCTGAACGTCTTCGACTGGCTGGCCAACATGGAGCTTCCCGCGAACCAGAAGCCCTTTGACGTGGTCGAGGTCCGATTCAAGAACGGAAGGAAGAGCTTTTACCAGAACACCAAGGAGATCCCGCTCAGCATGGGAGACGTGGTTGCGGTGGAGACCTCCCCGGGCCATGACATCGGCGTGGTCTCCCTGACCGGGGAACTGGTCAGGATACAGATGAAGAAAAAACGGTCGACGCCGAAGCGCGGAGACCTCCAGCAGATCTATCGCAAGGCGAGCCAAAGGGACATTGACGTTTGGACCTCGGCCCGAAGCAAGGAAATCGAGGTGCAGCGCAAGTCGAGGTTGATCATCTCAAGGCTCCGGCTAAAGATGAAGCTTTCCGATGTGGAGTTCCAGGGAGACGGCAACAAGGCCACCTTCTACTACACGGCCGACGACCGGGTCGATTTCAGGCAGCTGATCCGCGAGTTGGCGGGCACCTTCGGGATCCGCGTCGAGATGAAGCAGGTCGGACTGAGGCAGGAAGCCTCCCGCCTGGGCGGGATCGGTTCCTGCGGCAGGGAGCTCTGCTGCTCCACCTGGCTGACCGACTTCAGGTCGGTAAGCACCTCTGCGGCGAGGTACCAGCAGCTTTCGCTCAATCCGCAGAAGCTCGCGGGACAATGCGGCAAGTTGAAATGCTGCCTGAACTACGAGCTCGACTCCTACCTGGACGCGCTGAAGGACTTCCCGAAGACCAACCTCTGGCTGCATACCCAGAAGGGAACTGCGGTATTCCAGAAAATGGACATCTTCAAGGGCTGGATCTGGTACGCCTACAAGGACAACCCGGTCATCTGGCACAAGCTTTCCCTCGAACAGGCCAACCAGGTCATCGAGATGAACAAGAACAACAACAAAGCCAAGAGCCTGGAGGATTTTTCCGTCGAGCACGACTATGAGAAAGAAGTTGAGTCGGTCTTCACCGACGTGGTTGGACAGGACAGCCTCACCCGTTTCGACAAGCCCAAGGGAGGAAGAAGAAGAAAGAAAGGAAGGGGCAAGGGAAAAGGAAGGTTCAAGAATTCCGGCCGGAAACCCAAACCCAATAACAATTGAAAGAGAAATTGAGCTCAGATAAGAACCTGAAGAGGCTCGTTACGGGCATGTTGGCACTTGCCGCACTGATGCTGGCCTCCTGCAACCGCGGGGTCGTGTACAACCAGTTCAAGCCCCTCGAGGGCAACCGCTGGCACAAGGACTCCGTGATCAGCTTCACCATCCCCTCAAGCGACACGATCCAGAAGAACAACATTTACCTGACCCTGAGGAACAACAAGGACTACGAGTTCAGCAACCTGTTCCTGATCGTGGGGATCCGGTTTCCGAACAATTACCAGATCGTGGACACGCTGGAATACGAGATGACGACCCCTGAAGGACGATTCCTCGGGACCGGGATGTCGGACGTGAAGGAAAACAAGCTGGAGTACAAGACCAATGTCACTTTTTCGCTTGTCGGAGACTACGACCTCTCCATACAGCAGGCGATGCGAAAGACCCGGGACATAGAAGGCCTGGAGTATCTCAATGGCATTACCGACGTTGGCGTTCAAATTGAAAAAGCGGATTGATGACTGAAAAGAAAAAAGGAAAAGAGAAAAGTAGCACGAGCCGTTACACCGTGTGGATCTGGAGAGTATTCTTCGGAGGGCTCCTGTTCGGGATCCTCGTGTTCTCGCTTGCGGCCCTTGGCGTGTTCGGGAAGCTTCCCACCTTCGAGGAGCTGGAGAACCCCGAGAACAACCTGGCAACGGAGGTGATCTCCATAGACGGGGAGACCCTGGGCAAATACTACCGCGAGAACCGCACCCCGGTGAAGTTCAGCGAGCTGCCCGAAAATCTCATACAGGCCCTGGTAGCCACCGAAGATGAGCGTTTCTACGAGCACTCGGGCATCGATTTCAGGGGAACGGCAAGGGCTGCGGTCAAGCTCGGCAGGGATGGGGGCGCGAGCACCATCACCCAGCAGCTGGCCAAGATGCTCTTCACCAAGCAGGCCTCGAGCAACATGGTCAAAAGACTGGTGCAAAAGGTCAAGGAGTGGGTCATTTCGATCCGCCTGGAGAAGCAGTACACCAAGAACGAGATCCTGACCATGTACCTGAACAAATACGATTTCGGTCACAACGCGGTGGGGATACGCTCAGCCGCGCGGATCCACTTTGGGAAGGAGCCCATCGATCTCAATATCGAGGAGTCGGCCATGCTTGTGGGAATGCTCAAGAACTCCTCGCTCTATAACCCGATGAGAAGGCCCGAGATGGTGCAGGAACGCCGCAACGTCGTCTTCAAGCAGATGGAGCGCAACGAGTTCATCAGCGAAGAGGCCAAGGACTCCCTGCAACAGCTGCCCCTGGAGCTCGACATCAACCTGGAAGGTCACAGTGACGGAACCGCCACCTACTTCAGGGAATACGTCAGGGACTTCATGAAGGGCTGGATCGAAAAGAACCCCAAGCCCACCGGCGAGACCTACAACATCTACCGGGACGGGCTCAAGATCTACGTGACCCTGGACTCGAGGATGCAGAAGAACGCGGAGGAGGCGATGGCCGAGCACATGGCCAACCTTCAACGGGTCTTTGAGAAGCAGCAGAAGAAGAACCCAACCGCTCCCTTCTACGACCTGGAGAAAGAGCAGATCGAATCCACCATGAGGGCGGCGATGAGGCGAAGCGACCGCTGGCGAAAGATGAAGCAGAACGGGGCCTCCGAAAAGGAGATCTCGGACTCCTTCTTCGTGGAGACGCCCATGCGCCTCTTCTCCTGGAAAGGAGAGATCGACACGGTCATGACGCCTTACGACTCGATCCGGTACAACAAGTTCATCCTGCAGTCCGGGCTGCTTTCCACGGATCCGACCACGGGCCATGTGAAGGCCTGGGTGGGGGGCATCAACTACAAGCACTTCCAGTACGACCACGTGAAGCAGGGTCGCAGACAGGTGGGTTCCACCTTCAAGCCCTTTGTCTATGCTACGGCCATCAACCAGCTGGGGCTTTCTCCCTGCGACGAGTACCCGAACACGCCCTATACCATCCCGGCAGGCAAATACCACCTGGAGGAGGACTGGACCCCGAAGAACTCCAATGACAAATACGGCGGGCTCCTGTCCCTGAAGCAGGCCCTTGCCAATTCCGTTAACGTGATCTCCGCCAACCTCATCGACCAGACCACCCCGCAGAACGTGGTCAGGATGGCGCAAAACCTGGGAATAGAAGCCGAGCTCCTGCCCGTGCCCTCCATCGCCCTTGGAACGATCGACCTCAGCCTCTACGAGATGGTGGGCGCCCTGAACACCTTTGCCAACAAGGGAATGTACGTCAAGCCGATGATGATCCTCAGGATCGAGGACAAGAACGGAACCATCCTCCAGGAGTTCAGCCCGGAGACACGGGAGGTCCTCAGCGAGAGCATCGCCTACGCCACGGTCAACCTGATGGAAGGCGTGGTCAAGTACGGTTCGGGGATCCGCCTGAGAACCTCGGGAGGCAAGTACGTCGACAACGTCGTCACGGGCTATCCCTACAAGTTCGACAATCCGATCGCAGGAAAGACGGGAACGACCCAGAACCAGTCCGACGGCTGGTTCATCGGAATGGTGCCCAACCTGTCCACAGGGGTTTGGGTGGGAGCCGAAGACCGTTCAGTGCATTTCGTCGACCTCACACGGGGACAGGGAGCCTCCATGGCGCTGCCCATCTGGGCCCTGTACATGAAAAAGAACTACGCCGACGAATCCCTCGGCATCAGCAAGGAGGAATTTGAAAGGCCCGAAGACCTTACCATCAACGTGGACTGCGACAAGGAGGTCGATTCGGAAGAAGAGGAACTGCTCAAAAAGAAAGCAAACCTGAATGAAGAAATAGAATTCTGATGACCGCACCGATTTCCTGGCAGCCGGACAGAGAAGTGATCGAAAGCAGCAATATCCACAGGATGATGCTGCGCAACGGCTTCAATGACTACGGGGAGTTTTGGAAATGGTCGGTGGAGCGCAAGGTGGAGTTCTGGGGGCAGACGATTGAGAACCTCGGGATACGATTTGAAAAGCAGCCTGACAACATCCTGGACCTATCTCAGGGCGAGGAGGAGGCGCGCTGGATCCCCGGCGCCCGGCTGAACATCGTGGATTCCTGCTTTCAGAACGAGGACGAGGCCACGGTGCTCGTGTGGCAGGAAGAGGGAGGATCGCTCAGGAAACTAAGTCAGAAAGAACTCGAGAAGCTCGTGAACCGGGTGGCCAACGGCCTGGCCCAACAAGGAATTGGGCCCGGGGAGAGGATCGCCATAGACATGCCCATGACCCTCGAGGCGGTTTGCGTCTACCTGGGCGCGATCCGTGCCGGGATCGGGGTGGTCACCATCGCCGACAGCTTTTCGGCCAACGAGATCGCGGTCAGGCTGCGCATCACCAAACCCCGACTGGTCTTTACCCAGGACGTGCTGCAACGGGCCGGCAAGACCCTGCCCATGTACGGCAAAGTGCTGGAGGCAGACCCTCCAAGAGTCGTCGTGGTCCGTTCTTCCGGGCAGGGGTTCGAACTGCGTCAGGGCGACCTGGAATACTCGGGTTTCCTTTCCGACAAAACCGATTTTGAAAGTCATACCACGGATCCCGAACAGGAGATCACCGTGCTCTTCTCCTCGGGAACCACCGGGGAGCCCAAGGCCATCCCCTGGGATCATGTCACTCCCATAAAGGGCGCCTCGGACGGCTACTACCACCATGACATCCACCCCAATGACGTGGTCTGCTGGCCCACCAACCTGGGCTGGATGATGGGACCCTGGCTGATCTTCGCATCGCTGATCAACAAGGCCTGCATTGCCCTTTACTATGGGGCACCGCTGGGCGAGGGCTTCGGCGCATTCGTCGAGCAGGCCCGGGTGAACATGCTCGGCGTGGTGCCCAGCATCGTTAGGCAGTGGAAGCTCAGCGGCTGCAACGAAGGATTTGACTGGAGCCGGATCAACTGCTTCAGCTCGACCGGGGAGGCCTCCAACCCCGAGGAGATGTCCTATCTCATGGGGCTTGGCGGGAACAAGCCCGTTATCGAATACTGCGGGGGAACCGAGGTCGGGGGAGGCTACGTGACCAGCACGGTGGTGCAGGCCAATTACCCCAGCACCTTCTCGTCCCAGGCCCTGGGCGGGGAATTCGTGCTGATCGACGAAGAAGGGGAAGTCGGGGACCGGGGAGAGATGTTTCTCATCCCTCCTATCCCGGGACTCTCCTCCCGCCTGCTGAACCGGGATCACCACGAGGTCTATTACAAGGACGCGCCGGTCTTGAGAGGCATTGGCCTCAGGAGGCACGGAGACGAGCTCATCCGGCTTGAGAACGGCTACTACAGGGCCCAGGGAAGGTCGGACGACTCCATGAACCTGGGCGGGATCAAGGTGAGCTCCGTGCAGATCGAGGAGGTCATCAACCAACTGGACTTCGTCAAGGAATCGGCGGCCATTGCGGTTTCCCCGGAAGGAGGCGGCCCCAGCGAGCTGGTGGTCTATGCCGTATGCCTGCCTTCTGGAGAGGACACTGAATCCCGGCTGGCCCGGGCCCGATCCATACTTCGAACCCGGCTCAACCCCCTGTTCAAGGTCCAGGACCTGGTCGAAGTCGGGCAGCTCCCCAGGACGGCATCGGGGAAAGTGATGAGAAGGGAATTGCGCAAAGAATATCAAAACAGAAAAGACGAGAAATGAAGATCATCTCATACAACGTGAACGGAATCAGGGCCGCCCTGAAAAAGGGCTTCATGGACTGGCTGAAGGCAGCCGACCCCGACGTGCTCTGCATACAGGAGACCAAGGCCCACAAGGAGCAGCTCGAGCACGAGATGTTTGGCGAGGCCGGCTATGACCACCAGTTCTGGTTCTCCGCCGAAAAGAAGGGCTACAGCGGGGTGGCGGTGCTCTCCAAGCACGAGCCCCGAAACGTGGTCTACGGGACCGACATCGAGAGCATGGACATCGAGGGTCGCAACCTGAGGCTGGACTTTGACGACTTCTCCGTAATGAGCCTCTACCTGCCCTCGGGGACCAACGACGACCGCCTCGATTTCAAGCTGAGGTACATGGACCAGTTCCAGGACTACGTAAACGAATTGAAAAAGGAGGTGCCCAAGCTGGTGATCTGCGGGGATTACAACATCTGCCACGAGGCCATAGACATCCACAACCCGGTGCAGAACAAGAACACCTCGGGCTTTCTGCCCGTGGAGCGGGAATGGATCGGAAACTTCATTGACAGCGGCTTCATAGACACCTTCAGGCATTTCAACAAGGAGCCCCACAACTACTCCTGGTGGAGCTACCGGGCAAATGCACGGAACAACAACAAAGGCTGGAGGATCGACTATTGCATGGCGAGCAAGCCCCTGGAACCCAACCTGAAAAGGGCCTTCATCCTGCCCGAGGCCAAACACAGCGATCATTGCCCCGTGGGCGTCGAGCTTGAATTCTAAGTCTTTTGGAATACCGGTTTAGCCGGTCTTGTTGGCGAGTTGCCCGCAGGCGGCGTCTATGTCCTTGCCCCGGCTTCGCCTTACGTTCACCGTGATCCCGGCCTTCTCCAGGTCGCTGCGGTACTTCTCGATCACCTTCTCATCGGCCTGCTCGAAGCCATCCTCCTCGATGGGGTTGTATTCGATCAGGTTCACCTTGGA
>CAZAZM010000004.1:0-8500 GCA_964489625.1 uncultured Flavobacteriaceae bacterium | reverse complement strand
TCGGAGGTGATCATCTCGATGGCCTTGAGCACGTTCTTGTAGTTGAGCAAAGGCTCCCCCATTCCCATGAAGACGATGTTGCTGAGCTTGTGGTTCTTGTAGGCCCGGCTCTGCTGGTCGATGGCCACCACCTGGTCGTAGATCTCGTCCGGGTTCAGGTTGCGCATCTTCTTCAGTCGGGCCGTGGCGCAGAAGCTGCAGTCCAGGCTACAGCCCACCTGGCTCGAAACGCAGGCCGTGGTGCGTGTCGACGTGGGGATGAACACCGATTCGACCACCAGGCCGTCGTGCAGCCGTATGGCGTTCTTGATGGTCCCGTCGGAGGACTGTTGCATGGTGTCAACCCGGATGTGGTTGATCACGAAGTGCTCCTCCAGGAAATCGCGGGTCTCCTTCGAGAGGTTGGTCATGCCCTGGAAGTCATGGGCCCCCTTGCTCCAGAGCCATTCATAGACCTGGTTGCCCCGGAAGGCTTGCATGCCGTGCTCCGTGAAGAAGTCTCTCAGCTCCTCTCGGGTCAGCGATCGTATGTCGGTCCTGGTGCTCATACCGTTGCGGATATAAAAAAAGCGCCCTTTTGCAGGGCGCTTCAGCTTTTTTTAAAGGATCAGCATTGCGTCCCCGTAGGAATAGAACTTGTAGCCCTCCTTGATCGCCTCTTCGTAGGCCTTTTTAAGCAGGTCGTGCCCGGCAAAGGCTGAGGTCATCATCATCAGCGTTGATTTCGGCGTGTGGAAGTTGGTGATCATGCAGTTCGCGATGCTGAAGTCGTAGGGAGGGAAGATGAACTTGTTGGTCCAGCCCTCGAAAGGCTTCAGGTGCGCGTCGGCTGATACCGAGCTCTCCATGGAGCGCATCACGGTGGTCCCGACTGCGCATACCTTCTTATTCGCGTCTATGGCCCGGTTCACGGAGTCCGCAGTAGAGGCCGGGATGATCACTTCTTCCGAATCCATTCGGTGCTTGGAAAGGTCTTCCACCTCCACCGGGTTGAAGGTTCCCAGGCCCACGTGCAGGGTGAGTTCCTTGAGGTCCACTCCTTTGATCTCCAATCGCTTGAGCAAATGCTTGGAAAAGTGCAGGCCCGCGGTGGGGGCTGCTACGGCGCCTTCGTGCTTGGCGTAGATCGTCTGGTACCTTTCCTCGTCCTCCGGCTCCACGTCCCGCTTGATGTATTTCGGAAGCGGGGTCTCGCCCATCTCGTTGAGCTTCTTCCTGAACTCCTCATAGGTGCCGTCGTAGAGGAAACGCAAGGTCCTGCCCCTCGAGGTGGTGTTGTCGATCACCTCGGCGACCAGTCCGCTGTCTTCACCGAAGAAAAGCTTGTTGCCGATCCTGATCTTCCTCGCCGGGTCGACCAGGACGTCCCACAGGCGGCTTTCGGCATTGAGCTCCCTGAGCAGAAAGACCTCGATGCGCGCACCTGTCTTCTCCTTGTTTCCATAGAGGCGCGCCGGGAATACCTTGGTGTTGTTGAACACCAGGATGTCTCCCTCGTCGAAGTAATCCACCAGGTCCTTGAAGGTCCGGTGCTCGATGGTCCCCTTTTCGCGATTCAGGACCATGAGTCGGGCCTCGTCGCGGTGTTCCGAAGGATATTCAGCCAGCAGGCCATCGGGCAGATTGTAATTGAAATGGGATAACTTCATAATTTTTTGGGTCTTTGATTTAAATGCGTGCAAATATACAACCTCATCGAGGGCCTTGTCAAGTGTTTTGCCAATTAAATTGGATTTTCCCCCTGATGATGCACGATGTCGGAGGAATGCCTATCTTTACCCAAAATTTTCAAATGTCGACAAAAGTCACGCCATACAAGGATTCCGACCTGGGAAAGAAGGAGCAGGTGACGCAGATGTTTGACAAGGTTTCCTCCAATTACGACACCCTGAACCGGATACTGACCTTCGGAATTGACGTGGGATGGAGAAAGAAGGTGGTGAGGATGGTGATGGACGCCGGAGCGAAGAAAGTTCTGGACGTGGCCACCGGGACAGGTGACCTGGCCATCATGTTCGGCAGGGAAGAGACCGAGGAGGTGGTCGGCCTGGACATTTCCCCGGGAATGCTGGAAGTCGGCAGGAACAAGGTGGCAGGCGAAAGCCTGGAAGAGAAGGTGAAGATGATCATCGGGGACTCGGAAGAAATGGATTTTGAAGACGGCTATTTTGACGCAGTGACCGTGGCCTTCGGGGTGCGCAACTTCGAGGACCTGGAGCAGGGCCTTCGGGAGATCCTGAGGGTACTCAGGCCCGGCGGGATGCTTGTGGTGCTGGAGACCTCCCAGCCCGAGGGGGCCCTGGTGAAACCCCTGTTCCGCTTCTACTCGAAATACGTCATTCCCAATGTGGGCAAGATGCTGTCAAAGGACAAGCAGGCCTATGACTACCTGCCCGAATCCGCGGCGGCTTTTCCCTACGGGGAGACCTTCAACAATATTTTACTGAAATCGGGGTTTAATACCTCAAAGGTCTATCCGCAGACCTTCGGGGCAGCGACCATTTACCAAGCGATCAAATAAGACCATGGCCAAGAAGATTATACTGCTTATCGTTGTTCTGCTGCTGAGCCTGGAGGCTGTGTACAGCCAGAAGGAGCGCATCGAGTACCTCCCGAACTTCGACAAGAGGAAGCTGCACTTCGGATACTACCTCGGGATCAACCGTAACAGCTTTGAGATCAACTACCACGACCAGAGCGGGTTTGACGACAGCTCACCGGTCAATCCGATCCCTCCGCGAGACATGTTCGTCTCCGTGGACGCCTCCATGGGCTTCAACATCGGCTTTGTGATCGACTACCGGCTGCACCAGAACATAAACCTGCGCTTTGAGCCCGGGCTGGTGAGCAATTCCAAGACTTTGACCTTCGTCGACCCGAACCTGAACGCCACCGTAGACGGGATTCCCATCTATTCGAACTCGACCAGCAACCTGGAAAGGGAGGTGGCCGGCACCTACCTCCACCTGCCCCTGCTCCTCAAGCTGAGCACGAACCGACTGAACAACTTAAGGCCCTATTTCATCGGCGGGGTGTCCTATGACTTCAACTTCTCGAGCAACGAGAACAACGGCAAGGACAACTTTGAAGGCGAGTTCCGGATGACCCGGAGCAACTTCATGTACGAGGTGGGCATCGGGGTGGATTTCTACATGTACTTCTTCAAGTTCTCGCCCTCGATCCGCGGGGTCTTTGCAATCAACAACGAGCTGGTGGAGGATTTCAACCCGGTGGACTATCCCCAGTACTCGAGCCCCTGGACGGGTCCGATCGACTTCATGGGAACCCGGGGCATCTACCTGAACCTGACCTTCGAATAAAAAAAAGCGGCGCCTCTGGGGCGCCGCTTTTTCACTAGCTTACTTAACTCACGAATACAATGGTCCGCGGATCAACCGCATTTGGTGTGTCCGCAGCTCTTGCACTTCAGACAGCCTTCCGAATAGATAAGCCCTTCCGGGTCGCCGCATTCGCCGCACTTCTTGTCGGCAGCAGCGGTTCCGTCGGGAACGTATCGCTTCAGGGCTCTCGCCACCCCGTTCTTCCATGTGTTGATGTGATCATCGTACATGTTGAGGTTCTGGATCAGGTTTACCACGTAGGGCATGGGCATGTCATGACGCAGGATCCCGGAGATCAGCTTCGCGTAGTTCCAGTATTCCTTGTCAAAGGACCTCGACAGACCCTCAATGGTGGTCTTGTACCCTTCCTTGTCGACATACTGGAAGTCATAGCGTGCTTCCCCGTTCTCGTCGCGGTTCTTGATCACCCAACCCTTCTCCAGCCACTGGGGCAGGTTGAAGGCGTCCTTCATCTTACCGGTGAAGATCTCGTAGGGTTGATCGTCGATCAGCCCCACCACGGCCAGCCATTTCTCCGATTCGTTGTGGAATCGGACAACGTCGGCCTCGATCTTCTTCGGACGCCTCTTGTAGGCAGTCTTTCTCTGCTTTTTCTCTTTCTCTTTCTCTTTTTTGTCGTCAGCAATTAAAATCCCACTTCGCGACCCGTCACGGTACACGGTTATGCCTTTCAGACCCTTTTTCCAGGATTCCATGTAGATTCCCCCGACCAGCTCCTCGGTCACGTCTGAAGGCAGGTTGATGGTCGAGCTGATGGAATGTGTGGTGTATTTCTGCACCAGTGACTGCAGGGCAACGCGCTGCTCCCAGTCGATCTCCGGAGCCGTTGCACCCGCATAGGGGCTCTTCGACTCGTCGGTCTCCCCGGTGATCTTCATCCACTCTTCCAGCTTCTTGTGATAGACGGTGAACTCCTCGAAGGCGTCTCCCAGGTCGTCGATAAAGTCCACCTTGGCGTTCTTGTCGTGCGCGTTGATCTTTCTCCTTCTCTTGTAGGAGGTGAGGAAGACCGGCTCGATGCCCGAGGACACCTGCGCCAGCATGCTCAGCGAGCCCGTGGGGGCCACCGTGCTGATGGAGATGTTCCTGCGCCCGTGCACCATCATTCGCTCGTAGAGCTCCGGGAATTCCTCCCTGAGCATCTGCACGAACTCCGACTTGTCCTCTATGTTACGGTTGAAGACCTCGAACTGCCCGCGCTCTATGGCCATGTCGATGCTGGAGTCAAACTCGCCCGACAGCTTGGTTCGCATGATCGTGTCGACTTTCTCGATGGCCTCCGGGGTGTCGAACTTGAGCCCCAGTGCCGCGATGGCATCGGCAAGTGCCGTGAAGCCGAGTCCCGTCCTTCTTCCCTTGCGACCGGTCTCCTGCAGGAGCTTCCAGGTCTCGATCTCGTTCTGCTTGATGTTGTCTGGTTCCGGATCCTCGTCGATCTTGGACAGGATTCGATCGACGGCCTCAAGCTCCAGGTCGACCAGGTCATCCATGAGGCGCTGGGTCTCGTAGACCACCTCGTAGAACTTCTTGTAGTTGAACTTGGCCTTCTCGGTGAAGGGATGGTCCACGAAGCTGTAGAGGTTGATGGCGATCAGCCTGCAGCTGTCCCCTCCCTGCATGGCGATCTCCGAGCAGGGGTTCGTGGAGGAATTCTTGAATCCCGGGTACAGGGAAGAGGTCGAATAGTAGTGCTGCCTGTCCCAGAAGATCAATCCGGGCTCCGCCGTGTTTCTCGCGCTTTTGATGATGGTGTCCCAAAGCGTCTTGGCGTCGATTTCGCGCGTGTATTTGGGCTCCTTGGAGTCGATGGGCCAGCGGAGCGTGAACTTATCCCCTTTTTCGACGGCTTCCATGAACTCATCCGAAAGCCGCACGGAGATGTTCGCCCCGGTCACCTTGGTCAGGTCCTGCTTGATGGTCACGAAGTCCTCGATGTCGGGGTGGGCGATGTCCATGGTCATCATTAGCGCTCCCCTCCTTCCGTTCTGGGCCACTTCGCGTGTGGTGGCCGAGAACCGGTTCATGAAGGTAACGGCTCCCGTGGTGGTTCCTGCCGCGTTCGACACCTTGGCGTTCTTGGGCCTCAGGCCGGACAGGTCGACCCCTACCCCGCAGCGGCGCTTGAAGAGCTGTGCCATCTGCTGGTCGGTGTAGAAGATCCCTCCGTAGGAATCCATCACCGGCGGGATCACGACGCAGTTCGAGAGGGAGGCGATGACCCCCTTGTTCCCCAGGCCGTACATGACACTCCCCTGGGGAATGACATACCTGAAGTTCCTGAACAGGTCATAGATCTTCTTCTCGCTCAGCGCAGGCCTACGGTCCCCATATTCCGACAGGCCTTCGAGCTTCTTCTTTTCCGGATTGTACCTTGCTTCGATCCTTGCAAATTCCCTGGCCATTCTCTTGTGCATGTCATCCGGGGTCTTCTCGAGAAACTTCCCCTTGCTGGTCTTAAGAGCATACTTGTTGATCCAGGTGGTTGCCGCCAATTCATCACCCTTAAAGTATGATAATGAATCACTTAGAACTTCCTCATAGGTATAACCCTCTTTAATTGCAGTTTCCTCCACCATGATAATTTTGAAATTTTTTGGATTTGTTTGGCGACTTAAAATTAGTATAAAACAGCTTGCTTTCTTTTTTCACATTTGTAATTTATTAACAATGCCCCGTTAACATTTTTTTCACGTTTTCCCATCCCTTGGTTTCATCGTATTTGGCGCCTGTTCTTTCTTGAAATATTTTTTTTCGGGCCCTTGCTTTGAAAATTTTTTAGTACTTTTTTGACACAAATCCATGGGGTGAACTTCCGTTCGAAAATATTCATCTACAGCGGCATCCATGCCCTGCTGGGGATCCTGCTCGCACGCGGGCTCGTGCACCAGTACCGGTATGCCGAGATGGGGGTCAACCTGCTTCCCATCGACCTCTTCGGGATCCTGCTGTTCGCCCTGGCCTTCCTGGTCTTCCTGGTTTCCGCTTTGACGGCCTATGTGCTGATCAAAAAGAGCAAGACGGCACTGCCCTTCAAAAAGAGATTCAATTTCCTGATCCCGGGATTCGTGGGATGGATCATCCTGTTCCTGCTGCTTGACAGGGACTATATCGAACTGCTGGTGCCCGTGGCCCTGATCCTCTATGGGCTGATCCTGTTCAACATGAATCGCTTCGTGACCAGCCGCCTGGTGTACTTCGCCTCGCTGCTCATCCTTTTGGGCCTGGTCGCCCTGTTCTTCCCCGGCGCTCCCTGGACCTTCCTGGTCCTGGGCTTTGGAGCGCTGCCCATTCTCTTCGGGCTTGTGCTTCTGAAGAAATCCTATGCCCCGTCCACGTAGTCCTGCAGGTAGGCATACCTGGGGGTGAGCTTGCCGCCCTGGGTCATCCGGGCCCGCTGCAGGATCCCGTCCTTGTCCCCATTGAAGAAGGAGGGGATCACGTGCCTGACGAAGCTGTCGCTGAAGCCCTTGGAGGCATCGCGCGGCAATTCGTTGGGCAGGTTGTCCACCGCCATCACGGCGATCGCGCTTGCATCCGTAAAGGAAGCCTCCGATTCGCTCTCCGGGTCATAGCCATAGACCGGGTCGGCGATGGTGGAGGCCCTCAGCGTGGAGGCCACCGGACCGTCGATGTCGCAGCTGACGTCGGCGACGACGCTGATCCGAAAGTCCTCTGATTTCGCGTCCTCGCGGGTGAAGATATAAGGCGCTCCCGAGGCATAGAAGTGGCCTGCGATGTAGAGGTCGCTCACCCTTGCAAAGCGGAAGAAGTCGCTTTCGTACTCCTCCGGGTGGTCGAAGAAGTCGTACATGTCGATCACCTTCCCGTCCTTGCGGCGATTGTATTCCAGCACGTCGATCTGGGTGTAGACCGGCTCGTCGAACTCTTTGTCCAGGTAGTCCCGGTAGCTCACCTCCCGGATCCCCATGCCATCGAGCATCTCCTTGGCCCCGTTGCTCACCCGGCCCTTACCTGTCAGCACGATGCGAATGCCCGGCAGGTCCACCTTCTTCAGCTCCTCGATGAGCTCCTGCTGGTCGTGCAGGGTCTCCGCCTTGGGCAGATCGAACTCCCCGGTCTTGAGCCCGAAGGCCCGGATGCCGTTGTAGGCCCCCACGATCCCCGCATAGCGCCCGAAGGCCACCAGCCGGATCTCCTTGGGATCGGTGATCACCTCGTGGTCATAGAGCTCGATGTTCTTCTCGAGTATGGCCCTCAGCAACTTCCGGTTGTAGGGCTGCTTCTTGATCGTATGGGAGAAGAAGAAGTACTTCTTGTTCGGGATGAGCGCCTCGACCGGCACCTCCTTCACCCCCAGCATCACGTCCGCAGAGGAGATGTCCTCGCTGACCTCGATACCTTTGGCCCGATACTCCTCGTCGGTGAAGGTCCGGTTCGGACTCGACTCCGCCAGGATCTCCATCCCGGGGAAGGTTTTGAGCAATTGGGCACAGGCGTCAGGGGTCAGAACCACCCTTCGGTCGGGCGGGTTCTTGCGTTCTCGGATCAGGGCGAATTTCATTTGGTACGGTATTTGCGCTAAGGTATTCCGATTTCAAGAAATGCACAAGAAATCCCCCGAATTTTATACCTTTGCGGGGTACGTTCTTTACAATATGGGGATGACTGGTTTTGACAGCGAGATCAGTCTGCATATAAGCATGCCGAGCCACGAAATTGCACTCGTAAAAATCGATTTCAAACTATAAACGGCGAAGATAACTACGCTTTAGCTGCTTAATCCGAATCACAGTAGGATCGAGCCTCGTTCCGCAAGGCGGAAAAGCTAAATGTCTCTGGAAAGCCCTGGTTTATGGCGTTCCGTACAGAGGCATCGTAAAAGTAGACCTAGAGAAACCGAAGTTTCGGCGGTCTCTCGAAATTTAAGAAACTAAGCTTGAAGTAGATCGTTTTTAGTCGGCTTCCTGACGAAAATCAAATAAAAACTAAGCATGTAGAAAGTATCCAGGTTGCTTGTTTGGACGAGGGTTCGAGTCCCTCCATCTCCACGATCAAATAGAATCTGAAAAATACGGATTCGAACAAAATAAAGACGCCAAGCCTCGCTTGAGCGTCTTTTTTAGTGAGAAGACGCAGAATTGCTGCCAAGCAATTTACAGATTCGATTTGCAGGACTG
>CAZAZM010000003.1:84195-103904 GCA_964489625.1 uncultured Flavobacteriaceae bacterium | reverse complement strand
GAGCAGGAAGGAAATCGAGCCGATCAGGCTGAGGTGCAAATAGGCTATGATGATAAACTTGTTGTAGGAGGCATAGGATTGAAAAGGAGGAAGAACGGACAGGGTCTGCAAGATCATCTTGATCACAAAAGACAGAATAAACGCTAAGAGATAGACCCTGAACCAGAAGTTTTTCTGCCTCAAAGCAGAATACCACTGTTTGGGCAGCCCTCGAATGAAAAATACGAACGCACCGCCGAGCAAGGCAGAGGAGGCATAGGCTACGGGCATGAGGTATCCCGAGAATTCCATTCCGAGCAGGGAAAGCGATATGGAAGGAATGACGGCGAATGCAAGGAGGTAATAAAATCGGGAAGCATGTCTTTTGTCATAGCTCCAGGAGTTCAGGTCCAGGAACCGGTAGAACAGGCCCAACACGACAAAGAGGAACCAGCCGTTGTACTGAAGGTGCAGAAAGGTATAGACCAGGGACCGGTAGGCCTCTGAGCCTCCCTCTCCCCGGGCGGACAACAGCCCTATGCCCACGGGCAGCAAGGTCGAAAGCAGTCCAAACCACAGCCCCGCTTTCACGAACCTCAATGAAAGGTCGCCATTGGCGTGAAGGTCCGTTTTTTTCACGTCCTTGAAAAACCTGAAGATAAACCAGTAGTTCAGGAGCTGGAACAAGGTGGAGAACAAGATCGAATAGAAGGCGTAGCCCTGAAGGGCAAAGGAGATCAAAATCCCGACGACCACGATGACTGTGAGCACGAACTGCAGATCATATCTGCCCCTCTTCACCTGCTCGTCACTCAAATAGGTCTTTGTCAACAAAAGGATCATGGCGGTATAGACCCAGCCCTGGAAGGCAACATGGGAGTGCGCGTGCAGGAGGTTGACATATTCAAAGGGGACCTGCACGAAGGCAACCGAACGAAGCAGCGTCCCGATCAGGGCTACGACAAAAAGAAAAAACAGGCTTATTCTACTCCATTCACGGGTCATGGGCATATCGAACTGTTGAGCGAAGCAAATATAAGGTTTCAAAGCAATTGTCCCGATCTGTTCACGCAGGATGCCTTGTCAGATGTGCAACTTATTGTAAATTTGATGTCTCCAAATAAATCAAAATGTTCAACTACGGTATTGACCGGCTCAGCTGCGGGAAGGCTCTTTCCATCCTCAAGGGAGAGCTCAAAGCCTCCATCAACCCGGAAGCCACAGCCCGGATAGAATCCTCTCACCAGATCGTTCTAAGAACGGCCAAAGGCGACCAGGCGGTTTATGGGGTCAACACGGGCTTTGGCCCTTTGTGTGACACCATCATTTCCAAGCATCACACCTCGGAGCTTCAGCGGAAGATCCTACTGAGCCACGCGGTTGGCGTAGGGGATCCCATAGACCGGGATCTCTCCAAGCTCATGCTGATCCTGAAGGTCCACTCCCTGTCACAGGGCTACTCGGGAATTTCCATGAAGGTTCTCGAACGCATCCTATGGCACATCGAGCAGGACGTGATCCCCCTGGTCCCCGAACAGGGTTCGGTGGGAGCCTCAGGGGACCTGGCTCCGCTGGCGCACCTTTTTCTGCCCCTGATCGGAGAAGGGCAGGTGTTTTACAAAGGGCAGGTCACAGATACCTCCACGGTGCTGAAGGAAAAAGGCCTCGAGCCTTTGCAACTCCACCCCAAAGCCGGCCTTGCGCTGATCAACGGGACCCAGTTCATCCTGGCCCATGCGGTCATGGCCGTGGACAGCCTTTACAACTGCCTCTCGCATGCGGACATCATCGGAAGCCTCATGATCGAAGGGCTAATGGGTTCGCAGATGCCCTTTCACGAATCTTTGCACGACACCCGGCCTTTCCCCGGAAACTGTCATGTGGCCAACAGGATCAGGCAGTTTCTCAAGGACTCCGAGATCGGGAAGTCGCACGAGTTCTGCGGAAAAGTGCAGGATCCTTATTCCCTGAGGTGCATGCCCCAGGTGCACGGCAGCTCGAGAAGCGCCTGGCTCCACCTGAAAGACAGCGTGGAGACAGAGCTCAACTCGGTGACCGACAACCCCGTGATCATCTCGGATGAGCTCATCATCAGCGGAGGCAGCTTTCACGGGCAGCCCCTGGCACTTCCAATAGACTATGCCTGCCTTGCGGCGGCGGAACTGGGAAGCATCTCCGACAGGAGGATCTATCTCTCCCTGGAAGGAAAATACGAGGGCACACCCAGGTTGCTGATGAAGGACACCGGGCTCAACTCGGGTTTCATGATCCTGCAGTACACCTCGGCGGCACTCGTCAGCGAGAACAAGGGACTCTGCTTCCCGGCCAGCGCCGACAGCATACCCACCTCGCTCGGGCAGGAAGACCATGTGAGCATGGGCTCAATTGGGGGCAGGAAGGCCCTCAGGGTGATACGAAACCTGGAGCGCATCCTGGCCATTGAGCTTTTGTGTGCGGCCCAGGCTTTTGATTTCAGAAAACCGCTCAGATCAAGCGAGTTCCTCGATCGAACCCACGAGCTCATCAGGAAGCGAATCGACTTCGCCGGGGAAGACCGCATCTTCAGCAAAGACGTGGAAAAGGCGCACCGGATCATTCTCGACAGGAGCCTGCTCGAACTGTCCCGGGCCTCGCATACCTCGTACGGGGACTATGACGACCTTTTCGAAATCTATTAGAATTTTCCCAGACACCCAAAACATAACCAACATATGGCTTCAGTAAGCAAAACAGAATTCAGGAAAGCGATTCAACAGGGAATACCGGACAGGCTTCCGCCCCGAAGAGAGCCTGCTCCCGGGGTCAACAGGGCCCCAAAAAGGAAGGATATACTCTCGCCTGAGGAGAAAAGGCTGGCCCTGAGAAATGCCCTGAGGTATTTTCCGAAATCCTGGCACAACGAGCTGGCCGGGGAATTCCTTGAGGAGCTGAAGGCCTATGGCAGAATCTACATGTACCGCTTCAAGCCCGACTACGAATTCTATGCCCGGCCCATTGGCGAATATCCCGCAAAGAGCAGAAAGGCGGCAGCCATCATGCTTATGATACAGAACAACCTGGACCCTGCGGTCGCCCAGCACCCGGAGGAACTGATCACCTATGGGGGAAATGGCGCAGTGTTCCAGAACTGGGCCCAGTACCTGCTGACCATGCAATACCTGTCGAAAATGACAGACGAGCAGACCCTGCACATGTATTCCGGCCACCCCATGGGGCTTTTCCCTTCTTCCAAGGAGGCCCCGAGGGTTATCGTGACCAACGGAATGATGATCCCCAACTACTCGAAGCAGGATGATTGGGAACGTTACAACGCACTTGGAGTCACCCAATACGGGCAGATGACAGCCGGGTCCTACATGTACATCGGCCCGCAGGGCATCGTGCACGGAACCACGATCACCCTGATGAACGCCTTCAGAAAGATCCTGGGCCGGGAAGAAGGCCCTGAAGGCAAGGTATTTCTGACCTCGGGCCTGGGGGGCATGAGCGGAGCCCAACCCAAAGCCGGGAACATCACCGGCTGCATCACCGTCTGCGCAGAGGTGAACCTGAAAGCCGCTGAGAAGAGACACAGCCAGGGATGGGCGGACCTCCTGATCGACAACATGCCCAACCTGGTGAAAAGGGTCAGGGAGGCGCAGGAGAACAGGGAGGTGCTAAGCATCGCCTTCCACGGGAACATAGTCGACGTATGGGAAAGCTTCTACGAGGAGGACATTTTCGTACACGTCGGCTCAGACCAGACCTCGCTGCACAACCCCTGGTCGGGTGGTTATTATCCCCAGGGCCTCAGTTTCGAGGAAGCCAATGAGATGATCAGCTCAGACCCGGAAGAATTCAAAAAGCGAGTTCAGGAGTCCCTGAGAAGGCAGGCCGAAGCGATCAACAAACACGCCGAAAGAGGAACCTATTTCTTCGATTACGGCAATGCCTTCCTGTTGGAGGCCTCGAGAGCCGGTGCCGACATCATGAGCGACAATGGGATGGATTTCAGGTATCCCTCCTACGTGCAGGACATCCTGGGGCCCATGTGCTTCGACTATGGCTTTGGCCCCTTCCGTTGGGTCTGCACCTCGGGGGATCCCAAGGACCTCGACCGGTCGGATGAGATCGCGGCCCGTATCCTAACACAGATACGCGAGGAAGCCCCCGCCGAGACCGAGCTCCAGAACCAGGACAACATCCACTGGATCCAAAACGCCAAGAAGAACAAACTGGTGGTGGGCTCCCAGGCCCGGATCCTCTATGCGGACGCCGAAGGACGCGTAAAGATCGCGTCCGCCTTCAACGAGGCCATCGCCAGGGGAGAGATCAAGGCTCCGATCGTCCTGGGCAGGGACCACCATGACGTCAGCGGTACGGACTCCCCCTACAGGGAAACCAGCAATATCTATGACGGTAGCCGATACACGGCCGACATGGCCATCCACAACGTGATAGGCGACAGCTTCAGGGGAGCCACCTGGGTGTCGATCCACAACGGTGGCGGCGTCGGATGGGGGGAAGTGATCAACGGCGGTTTCGGGATGGTGCTCGACGGCACCGAGCTGGCCGAGTCGCAGCTCCGGTCCATGCTGTTCTACGATGTCAACAACGGGATCGCAAGACGGGGATGGGCACGCAACAAGGAGGCCCTCTTTGCCATCAAACGGGAAATGGAAAGAAGCCCGGGGCTGGAAGTCACCTTGCCCGAGCTGGTGGATGACGAGCTCCTTGACGGGCTCCCTGTATGATCCGCAGCCTCAGTTCTTGATGCTGCAGCCGATGGCCCTGGTGCTGGCTGGCTCCACGACTTTCCCTTCGAGAAGGGCGTCAACCGCATTCTCGACGTATCGCTCCGTCACCGCCTCCGGGCTTCGGGCGCTGTTGTCAATCGACCCGATGTACCGCACGATCAGGTCGTCTTTCTCCTTTTGCAGCACAAAGACGTGAGGCGTACTGGAGGCCCCGTATTTGGGATAGACGGCCTGTCCCTCGTCCAGGAGATAGGGGAAGGTAAAGCCCTTTTCTTTGGCCCTGACCTTCATCTTTTCATAGCTGTCTCCGGGAGAGGCCTCGGGATTGTTTGGATTGATGGCGATGACCGGAAATCCCCTGGACTTGTATTTTTTGTCCAGTGCGATGATCCTGTCTTCGTTGGCCACGGACACCGGGCAGGAGTTGCAGGTGAAGACCAGGATAAAGCCTTTGGCCTCCTTGAAATCGGAGAGGGAAACCCTGTTTCCGTCAATGTTCTTCAGTGAAAAGTCCTCGGCCTTGTCTCCTATGGTGTAGCCCAGGACAAAGCGATCCAGGGTGCTGTCGACTCCCGTAAAGGCGAAGATCGAAATGATGGTGGAAAAGGCAAGTGCAACTAGGGCAGCGAAATAGATTCTGTTTTTCATGACTGACAATTTCGTTTCTATCTGATTTACTTTTTACTCAATTTGTTCTCATTCGGGTTTTATGAATTCCGACACCTCCCTGAACAGGGAGGCCCTGCTGAACGACTTCTCAAAGAAACTTTTCTCATCTCCCCTGATCATCCAGGTCGCGGGAATGGCTCCGGACCAGGAAGGATCGACCTTGGGAATCCATTCATTCTCATGGGGATCGTCGAGCAGGATCACCTGGGAATCTATCTGTTGCTCCCGGACGAAGGGAAGCAACTGGGTCTCCAGCCTGTCCGGGAAATCCAGGCTCACCAGCAGAACTTCCAGGTCATCGCCACCCAGGGAATCATTCAACTCCTCGAAGAAAGGCAATTCCTCTATGCAGGGCTTGCACCAGGTAGCCCAAAAGTTCACCACGACCACTTTTTCCTTCTTCCCTTCAAGCAGGGCCTGAAGCTCAGGAAAATTGACCGATGCCACTTCCCTGCTTTCTGGCTTTGGGGAATCTCCCGGCTCCCTTTTACACGACAGCAGGAGCAGAAAAAAAATAGGCCATATCAGACGTCTCATAGACTAAAATTCAACAGCAAATTAATCAAAACGCTCCAGGAAAACTGGTGGAAACAGGCACTTTATAAAAACTTTAACTCGTTTTTCACGTACCTTAACAAGGCTGTCAGGGAAGGTGTTCAATTCCCGATTGTTGAATTCTTTTGGACGGTTATGTGGTTTGCCCGCCTTGTTTACCTTACTTTTACTACCGCATGAACTGGTGTCGAAACCAGGAAGTCTCACTGCTGAAAAAGAACTTCGAGCCACTTTTATGGAATGGATACTATTGCCGGACCCTCCTGCGGAAAGGACGAGCTCCCTGGCGGAACAGCTGGGCATCAGTCCTGTGCTGGCCAGGCTGCTGGTTCAAAGGGGTGTCGATTCCTTCGAAAAGGCCAGAGACTTTTTCAGGCCCCAATTGGAGCAGCTGCACGATCCTTTTCTCATGAAGGACATGGATCTCGCGGTGGATCGCATCCTCCAGGCCATTGAGCGCGAAGAGAACATCCTGGTCTACGGAGACTACGACGTGGACGGCACCACGGCTGTTTCCCTGCTCTATTCCTACCTCAGGGGTTTTCACGAGCAGGTGGGCACCTACATCCCGGATCGCTATACCGAAGGCTATGGCATCTCCTATGCGGGGATCGATTTTGCCTCTGACAACGACGTGACCCTTATCATTGCCCTGGACTGCGGGATCAAGGCCATCGACAAGATCGCCTATGCCCGCGACAAGGGAATCGATTTCATCATCTGTGACCACCACCGCCCTGGCAGCGAGATCCCCGAAGCCATCGCCGTCCTTGACCCGAAGCGGGAAGACTGCGGGTATCCCTACAAAGAGCTCTGTGGTTGCGGCATCGGCTTCAAGCTGATCCAGGCCCTCTCAAGCCGAAAGAACCTGCCCGAGACAGATATCCATCCCTACCTGGACCTGGTGGCTACGGCGATCGCCGCCGATATCGTTCCGATCACCGGGGAAAACCGGATCCTCGCCCATTTTGGACTCAAGGTCATCAATGAGAGGCCCAGAGCCGGCATCCGGGCCCTGGTGGACAATCTCAAGAAAAAGTCGCTTGACATCACCGACGTGGTCTTCATCATCGCCCCGAGAATAAATGCAGCGGGACGCATGGAGCACGGGCAATTCGCAGTGGATCTGCTCACGGAGCGAAACCTGGACGAGGCCCTGAGGATCGCGGCTGACATCGACCGCTACAACTCGGAGCGAAAGGAGCTCGACCGGTCCATTGCGGAAGAGGCCCTGGAACAGATCTCACTGAACCAGGAGACAGAGAATTTCACAACGGTGGTCTATGACGAGGGCTGGCACAAAGGGGTCATTGGCATCGTTGCCTCGCGCCTGATCGAAAAATTCCATCGCCCCACGCTGGTCTTCACCAAAAGCGGCGGGAAACTGGCAGGATCTGCCCGTTCGGTCAGGGGTTTTGACGTGTACAATGCCTTGCAGGAGTGCCAGGACCTGATCGTTCAGTTCGGTGGGCACAAATACGCTGCCGGTCTTACCTTGGAACCGGAAAACTATCCCCTTTTCAAAAAAAGATTCGAAGAGGTGGTCAGGAAGAGCATCAGCGAAGAGGCCATGACCCCAAAGCTGAAGGTGGACTGCGAGATCGAGCTTTCCGAGATCACGCCCAAATTCTACAGGGTCCTGAAGCAATTCGGACCCTTCGGCCCGGGCAACATGAAGCCCGTGTTCCTATCACGGGGCCTCAGGGACAATGGTTATGGCAAAACGGTAGGCCAAAACGGCGACCACCTCAAGATGAGCCTGATCAGCGCCAAGGATCTGGTTACCCTGGACGCAATAGGCTTCGGCCTGGGTGAAAAATATGACCTGATCAAAGAGGGTCAGCCGCTGCAGGCAGCTTTTACAGTGGAATCCAATGAGTGGAACGGGCATTCAAGGCTTCAGCTGAACGTCAAGGACCTCAAGCCTGACCTTTGATGGCATCTCAATAGCGAAGGTGCTTCAGGTCGCTGATGGTGGCCAGGGGATCTTCGCTTCTGAACACGAAGCTTCCGGCGACCAGCACATTGGCCCCGCTTGCAACCAGCTGTTCCGCATTTTTGCTGTTCACCCCCCCGTCGACCTCGATCAGGGCATTGGAGCCCGTGCGCTCGATCAGTTGCCTGAGCTGGGTGATCTTCTTGTAGGCGTTCTCGATGAAGCTCTGCCCGCCAAATCCCGGGTTGACGCTCATGATCAGGACCAGGTCAAGGTCCGCGATGATGTCCTCCAATACGGAGACGGGAGTGTGCGGATTTAACGAAACCCCGGCCTTCATGCCTTCGTCTTTGATGGCCTGGACCGTCCTGTGCAGGTGATTGCAGGCCTCGTAATGCACGGTGAGCACGTCCGCGCCGCAATTCCTGAAGTCCTTGATGTACCTGTCCGGATCAACGATCATCAGGTGAACGTCCATGGTCTTGCGGGTATGGGCCTTCATCGCCTTGATCACCGGCATGCCAAAAGAGATGTTCGGGACGAAGACTCCGTCCATGACGTCGATGTGAAACCAGTCCGCCTCGCTCTCATTGACCATTTCGATCTCCTTTTGCAAATTGGCAAAGTCGCAGGCTAGCATGGATGGGGCAATGAGTGGTTGCATGGGCAGTAGTTTAATGGATTTCTGCAAAAATAAAAAAGCCTGAGACATTCTCAGGCTTTTTGTGTTCTTTTGTTCGACCCGGCTTAGCCGAGGTAGGTTCTGAGGATCTTGCTCCTCGAGGTGTGCTTCAGCCTTCTGATGGCCTTTTCCTTGATCTGTCGCACCCGCTCCCTGGTCAGGTCGAAGGTCTCTCCGATCTCCTCCAGGGTCATCGGATGAGCGTCTCCCAGCCCGAAATAGAGCTTGACCACGTCCGCTTCGCGAGGCGTCAAAGTCTCAAGCGCACGCAGGATCTCCACTTTCAGGGATTCGTGCAGGAGGCTTTTGTCCGGATTTGGCGATTCTCCCGAGTTCAGTACGTCATACAGGTTGGAATCTTCTCCTTCGATCAGGGGAGCGTCCATCGAGACGTGTCTTCCCGAGTTCTTCATCGATTCCTTCACGTCGCTGACCGTCATGTCCAGCTCCTTGGCGATCTCCTCTGCTGAAGGAGGCCTTTCATTTTCCTGCTCCAACCTTGCGAAGGTCTTGTTGATCTTGTTGATCGAGCCGATCTTGTTCAGCGGAAGCCTAACGATCCTCGATTGCTCGGCCAGCGCCTGCAAAATGGATTGACGGATCCACCAAACCGCATAGGAAATGAACTTGAAACCTCTCGTCTCATCAAATCGCTTCGCTGCCTTGATCAGTCCGAGGTTGCCCTCATTGATCAGATCAGGAAGCGTGAGGCCCTGGTTCTGGTACTGCTTTGCCACGGAAACCACGAATCGAAGGTTCGCCTTCGTAAGCTTTTCCAAAGCGGCCTGGTCGCCGGCTTTGATGCGCTGGGCCAACTCCACCTCCATGTCAGCTGTTATCAAATCGACTTTACCTATTTCTTGCAAATACTTGTCCAAAGAAGCAGTTTCGCGATTTGTAACCTGCTTGGTGATTTTAAGTTGTCTCATTAAAAAATGTGAATTTTAGTTTAAAAGTTTTGTCGTGTACTATGTTATACGTAATTAAATGTGTAAATGTTACAAAATGAAAAAACCCCGGAAAAAATTCCGGGGTTCATTGGTTGTTGTTATTGGCAAATCAGAAGGCTAGTCCCTGTTCTCTGATCTGTCCCTTCTTTCGGGCCTGTCTCGTCGGTCACGCCTGTCCGGCCTGTCCCTTCTGTCCGATCTGTCCGATCTGTCTGAACGATGGGGCCTGTCAGACCTGTGCGGTCTGTCTGATCGGTCCCTGTCTCCTTCGCTTCGCTCTGGTCTTTTCAAAAGTGCCCTTCGCGAAACCTTTTCCTTGCGCGTCTTCGGATCGATTCCCATGTACTTGACATCGATGATGTCTCCCATTTTGACCACGTCGGTCACACTGTTGGTTCGTTCCCAGGCAAGTTCCGAAATGTGCAGGAGCACCTCGTTGCCCGGAGCCTCGGTGTATTCGACCACGGCACCGAAATCGAGGATCTTGATGACCTTCACTTCATAAACACTGTCTTTTTCCGGGGTAAAAGTGATCGCCCTGATCTTGTCAAGCACCTTGTCAATGCCTTCCTGATCGGTTCCAAGGATCTCGACCACTCCCACTTCTTCGACCTCATTGATCACGATGGTGGTTTTGGTCTCCTTCTGAAGCTCCTGGATCACTTTTCCACCGGGTCCGATAAGGGCGCCGATGAAATCACCAGGAATGGTGGTGGTCACCATCTTCGGAGCGTGGGCCTTCACATCCGGGTTCGGAGCGGCAATGGTCTCGACCAGCTTCTCCAGGATGTGCAATCTGCCTTCCCTGGCCTGCTTGAGCGCCTTGACCAGGATCTCGTAGGAGAGTCCCTTCACCTTGATGTCCATTTGACAGGCCGTTATTCCGTCCTCGGTACCCGTGACCTTGAAGTCCATGTCTCCGAGGTGGTCCTCATCACCCAAAATATCGCTGAGGACGGCGTAATCATCTCCTTCTGAGATCAGTCCCATGGCGATTCCCGAAACCGGTTTTTTAAGCTGAATACCGGCATCCATGAGCGCCATGGTTCCGGAGCATACGGTTGCCATGGAAGACGAGCCGTTGCTCTCCAGGACCTCGCTCACCACGCGTACGGTGTACGGGCAGTCCTCGGGTACCATGCCTTTCAAAGCCCTTTGCGCCAGGTTTCCGTGACCCACTTCCCTTCTGGAAGTTCCGCGAAGCGGTCTTGCCTCTCCCGTGCTGAACGGAGGGAAGTTATAGTGCAGGTAGAAGGTTTCCTCTCCCTGATAGCTGGGCAGGTCTATGGTGCTGGACTCCCTTGAGGTTCCCAGGGTCACCGTGGCCAGTGCCTGTGTTTCCCCACGGGTAAAGATGGCAGATCCATGGGTAGAGGGCAGATAGTCCACCTCGCACCAGATCGGACGAATGTCCGTGGTCTTGCGTCCGTCAAGCCTGAGGCCTTCCTTGAGCGTAAGGTCCCTGACCGCATTCTTTTGAGCCTTGTTGTAGTATTTGCTGATCAACCCTCCGATCTCTGCCAGCTCTTCTTCGGTATATCCTGCGAGGATCTCCTCTTTAACAGCCGCGAAGGCTTCTGTTCTTTCCTGCTTGGAGGTACCCTTTTTGGCGATCTCATAGCATTTGTCATAGGCCAGATCGTGGATCTTGGCTTCGAGCTCCTCATCGATAAGCTCCTCTTCGTACTCACGTGTCTCTTTCTTTCCGAATGCCTCGGCCAGTCTTACCTGTGCCTCGCACTGAACCTTTATGGCCTCGTGGGCGAATTTGATGGCTTCGACCATATCCTCCTCGGAGATCTCATCCATCTCTCCTTCCACCATCATGACAGAGTCTGCAGAGGCTCCCACCATAATGTCAAGGTCAGCCTCCTCAAGCTGGGCCCTGCTTGGGTTGATGATGAACTCTCCGTCGATCCGGGCTACCCGGACCTCCGAGATCGGAGTCTCAAACGGAATGTCGCTCAGCTGGATGGCTGCTGAGGCGGCAAGCCCTGCCAAAGCATCGGGCATGACGTTCTCATCGTGTGACATCAGCTGGATCATCACCTGGGTCTCTGAATGGTAATCCTTTGGGAAAAGTGGCCTGAGCACCCTGTCAACCAGTCTCATGGTCAGGATCTCGTCGTTGCTGGGTCGGGCTTCCCTTTTGAAGAACCCACCCGGGTAACGGCCCGCGGCCGCGAATTTCTCCCTGTAATCAACGGTAAGTGGCAAAAAGTCCACATCCGATGCCTCGTAATTGGAAACCACGGTGCAAAGCAGCATGGCATTGTCCATTTGAACCACCACAGATCCATGTGCCTGCTTGGCCAATTTACCTGTTTCGATGGAAATCTCCCTTCCATCGCCGAGGTCGATGACCTCTCTAAAAACTTTTGGAATCATAATTTGATTTTAGATACTGCCACAAAGCAGTAATTTTAATTCATTTAAACCTTTTAGTAGTTGTGTTGTTTCCCTTTGTGCAAAGGATAGTCGGCCAATGAATTACTTAAGTTGACCTGCTCGATTCTTGTCTCTAGCAGGACTGCGGAATTTTTCAACGAAATTAGGCAACTTTTATTCCATTACCTAGGCAAAATGGAAAAGAATAATAAAAAAGAGAGGCAGAAGCCTCTCTTTTGTTATTTTCTCAATCCAAGTTCTTTGACGATCGCACGATATCTTTCGATGTCCGTCTTGACCAGATAGTTCAGAAGATCCCTTCTCTTTCCTACCAGTTTCACCAATGAACGCTGCGTGTTGAAGTCCTTTCGGTTGTTCTTCAGGTGCCCGGTCAGGTGGTTGATGCGGTAGGTGAACAGGGCGATCTGCCCTTCAGTGGAGCCGGTGTCTGTCTCTGACTTACCGTGCTTCTTGAAAATTTCTGCTTTCTTTTCTTTAGTCAAATACATGCTAACATTAAGTTTAATTAATAATTTTTATGTACTACCTTATAAATGAGCGGCAAAGATACTATTAATATTTCGATTGACCATGTAATACGGCCAAGATATTTTGACAGGAGCGCTTTGCCTATTCTCTTATGGGATTATTCTCGATGAGATCTATGAAGAGGTTCACCTGCGCCTTCAGGTCCTTTCTCTCGACGATCTTGTCCATGAAGCCGTGCTCCAAAAGGAACTCCGAGCGCTGAAAGCCCTCAGGGAGCTCTTTGCCCGTGGTGTCCTTCACCACCCTGGGGCCTGCAAAGGCCACAAGCGCATTGGGCTCGGCGATGTTGATGTCACCAAGCATTGCGTAGGATGCCGTGGTACCCCCGGTCGTGGGGTCCGTGCAAAGAGAGATATACGGGATCTTCGCCTCGGCGAGCTGAGCCAGCTTGGCAGAGGTCTTGACCAGCTGCATCAGGGACAGCGATGCCTCCTGCATCCGCGCCCCTCCCGATTTGGATATCATCAGGAACGGAATCTTCTTCTTGATGGAATAGTCGATGGCCCGGGCGATCTTCTCTCCCACCACGCTTCCCATGGAACCCCCGATGAAGGCAAAGTCCATGGCCGCGATGACCAGGTCCTTGCCCATGGATTTCCCGACTGCGGTCCTGACGGCATCCTGCAGCCCCGTCTTCTTCTGGGCCTCCTTGATCCTTTCGGTGTATTTCTTCGTGTCGACAAAACCCAGGGGGTCCTTGGCCGATAACTTGGGGTTGAGCTCCTTGAACTTGTTGTCGTCGAAGAAGATCTCAAAGTACTCCGCACTGCCGATTCGCACGTGATATCCGTCTTCGGGACTCACATACAGATTCGCCTTCAGGTCGTCAGAATCGATGATCTTGCCGCTGGGGGTCTTGTACCAGAGGCCCTTCGGCGTGTCCTTCTTCTCATCTGTAGGGGTCTGGATCCCCTTCATTTTGCGTTTGAACCAAGAACTCATATCTCTATCGTTTGCTTCTTTCATCAAGAAGGTTTAATTCGTGAAATTCCGAAATTTGGCGCAAGTTATAAAAAAAATGGAGCACCACGTTCATGGTGCTCCATTTCCATGTCTGTCAATCTAAAGGGTGTTCACGTTGTTCAGGTCCTCGAAGGCCTGCTTCAACCGGTCCTTGAACGAAGTTTCTCCCTTTCGCACCCATACGCGCGGATCGTAGTACTTCTTGTTCGGAACGTCATCCCCTTCCGGGTTTCCGATCTGGCCCTGCAGGTAATCTGTCTTTTCGGCCATATAATCTCTAACGCCCGCCATGTACGCATACTGGAGGTCCGTGTCGATGTTCATCTTGATCACCCCATATCCGATGGCTTCCCTGATCTCCTCGAGCGAGGATCCCGATCCCCCGTGGAACACGAAGTCGACCGGGTTCTTGGAGGTGTTGTATTTCTCCTCTATGTATTTCTGGGAATTGTCAAGGATCTTCGGCGTGAGCTTCACATTTCCGGGCTTGTATACCCCGTGCACGTTTCCGAAGGAGGCAGCCACCGTGAACCTCGGACTGACCTTCAGCAATTCCTCGTAGGCATAGGCGACCTCTTCGGGCTGCGTGTACAGCTTGGAAGAGTCCACGTCGGTGTTGTCGACGCCGTCTTCCTCACCTCCGGTGATGCCGAGCTCGATCTCGAGGGTCATGCCGATCTTCGACATCCTCTCGAGGTACTTCTTGGAGATCTCGATGTTCTCTTCAATGGGCTCCTCGGACAGGTCGATCATGTGCGAGCTGAAAAGGGGTACCCCGTGCTCCTTGTAAAAGGCCTCACCGGCATCCAACAGACCGTCAATCCAGGGAAGCAGCTTCTTGGCGCAGTGGTCCGTATGCAGTATAACGGGCACGTCATAGGCCTTCGCCATTTCATGAACGTGCTTGGCTCCGGCAATGGCTCCCGCGATCGCAGCCTTCTGCCCCTCGTTCGAGAGTCCCTTTCCGGCGTTGAAATGCGCACCTCCATTGGAGAACTGTATGATTACGGGCGCATTGAGCTCCTTGGCCGTTTCCAGTACCGCATTGATGGTGCTTGAACTTATAACATTTGCCGCAGGTAGCGCAAAGCTCTTCTCCTTCGCGAGTTTGAAGATTTCCTGAACCGTATCGCCGGTGGCTACGCCTGATTTGATTGTCTGTACCATTTTTATTTGATTTTATTGAAAATTACTGAAGCTCAAAAATACGAAAATATCCCCATTAGAAGGGATAATTTATCCCGATATTGTAGACGGCATTTCCGAAGTTGTAGTTGACAAACCACTTGTTGGCATTGGGCAGGTAGGGTTCGTAGGTTTTGAATCCCACGTCAAACCTGAAGACCAGAAAGCTGAAATCGTACCTGAGCCCCAGTCCCGAGCCTACAGCCGTGTTCTTCAGGTCACTGAAGCTTTTGAGCTTTCCCTCTTCCGCATACAGATTGGAATCGGTGATGTCCCAAATGTTGCCCGCGTCCACGAACAAGGCGCTGTAGAACTTTTGAGTCAGCCGAAATCGATACTCGAGGTTGGCCACCAGCTTGAAGGTCGCAACATTGTACTCCAGGTTGTTCAGATCGGCTCCCGGACCCAGGTCAAAGGTCCTCCATGCCCTCATCTCGTTGCTTCCCCCTGCACTGTAGCTGCGGCTGAAGGGCACGTTCTCGGAATTGCCATAAGGAAAGGCTGCACCTACAAAAGTTCTGAAAACCAGTATGTTCTGACTTTGTAATTCCCAGTATTTCTTGTACTCGAACTCAGCCTTGACGTACTGTGCGATGGGAACGTCGAACATGGTCCTTTGGCCGATCTCGTTCTTGTTCGGAAAGACGAGCTCCGAGAAGGTCCCCGAGGAAACGAACCTCGCGGTAAAGTAGGAGAAGTCATTGTCGTCGACGTTCTCCCGCGTGTTATAGACAAAGGAATAGGAGATCACCGGGACAAAGGAGTCCTCGATCAGGATCTCCCGCCTTTCTGCCACATCGGAGACCGTGTCGAACTCCTCGGGGTTCGATTGATCATATCCATTCGCGGGATCCAGAAAGAAAGTCATGAAATCCAGTATGTCCTGGTTGTTGTTGGGAAGGGTCTCCCCAAAGACCTCCTCGGTCACGTCGTTCAGCTTCTGGTATTCCGAATCGTAGATATTGAAGTAGTTGTCGATGTTCTGGTTCTTGATGTACTGCAAATTGAACAGATCGAGCCTGTGTCCCACCTTCCTGGAGCTTTTCCAGGAATAGGCCACGCCAGCAGTCGTGGTCTGCCGGTCCAGCCCCACATTCTTCTGAAAGCTTACGCTGGCGTCGAAATTGGTCATGGGCGCCATGTATTTCGGTATGATCCTCGAGGTGTTGAACGGGAACAGAATTCTCGGAAAGCGTATGGAGGCACTTGACAGCACCTCCCAGGCATTGAAGAAATTGTCGCTCTGAGAGGCGTCATTGGCCACGTTGAAGAAGGAGCCCTGGAAGGAAAGTTCCATGATCTCGGACCCCTTGAACATGTTGCGCCCGAGGAAGGAGAATTTGCCCAGGATACCAAATGGCTTGATGTTCGAGGTTGTGGCATCCAGGTCCACCGTTACCGCATACTTCTTGAGAGGGGTCAGGTACACGTCTGCCTCAAGGGACCCATCGTCAAGCTCCGTGTAATCGATCTCCACGTTGGAGGAGAAGGTCCCCAGGTTCCGGATGTAGCTCTGTGTCTGGGTTCGCTCCGAATCCTTGTACAGTCCGCCGGGTGTCATGAACAGCGAGTTGACCAGGTGCTTGGGCCTGAACTTCATCTTGTCAAAGCTGTAGAAATGATAGCCTCCGTACTGCGCAGAGTCACTGGGTTGCCTTACCCTGTTTTCGATGGTGAAGTCGGTATAGACGTTGATGCGGTTGACCGATTGCATCTTGTAGGGCTTGCTGACCAGGCTGTCATTCTCTCTCACCACGCGATCGGGGATCTTGAGCTCGACGTCCTTTCTGAACTGACCCCTTATGGAATCCGTCCAGAATCCCATGCTGTTGTTCCTGAACTGGTAGATCCCGTTGTTCCTGAAGAGGCTGACAAGACGGGCCTCCTCCCTTTCAAAATCCTCAAATACGAAGGGATTTCCCTTTTTCAGGAAGGACTCCTCCCTGTGGCTGTTGTAGATCGAGTCAAGCGTCACGGATTCGATCTCAGTGCTCACCGAATCGATATAGTACTGCTCCCTGGGCGTGATCCTGTAATTCACCCGCACCTGTTTTTCCTTTACCGAATCCAGGTCATGGGTGACCTCAGCCTCGAAAAAGCCCTGGGAGATGTAGTAATCCCTCAGCGTATTTGCAGATCTTGACGCCTTTACGGGATCATAGATCACAGGAGCCTCTCCCTTGGTAAGGAACCAGTTGTTCACACCTCTTTTGCTCTTGTAGATGACAAAGGCCTGCTTCTTGGAGAAGACACTCTCGTAATTCCTGTACTTCCTGGGGTGATTGGCCGCCCACTCCTCGAAGGTGGGCTCGAAATCCGTATTGCCGAAATTGTAGAGATGAAGCGGGAGTGGTATTCCAAAGGTGCTGCGGTTCGGCTTCTGAACGAGGTATTTGTCCAGTTCGGAGTCCTTGCTCTTCTCGTCGTCGATCAAGATCTGATTTTCCTTGATCATCCTTTCGTTATCTTGCACATATTTAATACTATTGCAAGACACCAACTGAATCACCATTAGGAGAATCAACAGTATTTTTGTGAAAAGTGACGGCAACTGGCAACAGTTTTAATGTACTCTCAAAAGTAACACTATTTACATGTTAAGCAAAAATCAAATTCGATTTATCAATCGCCTGAGAACAAAAAAGAACCGGAAGGCAGAAGGGCTTTTCCTCGCAGAGGGAATCAAGGTGGTCGATGAATTCCTGAATTCTGATTTTCAGCTTTACAAATTGTACCACACCCCGGATTTTGAACCTCTCCACGCGGTTGATTCCCAGGAGGTGAGCGAAAAGGAATTGAAGGCATTGAGCTCCCTGACCACTCCGAACAAGGTGCTTGGCATTTTTAAGATCCCACGAGATGTGGCGGTGCGTGAGAAGGGGTTTTCCCTGGCTCTGGATGACATAAGCGACCCCGGCAACCTGGGAACCATCATTCGACTTTGCGACTGGTTCGACGTTCCCCAGATCCTCTGCACCGAGAGCACCGTGGATTGCTACAATCCCAAAGTGATTCAGGCGAGCATGGGATCCCTCTCCAGGGTAGAGGTGATCTACCTGGACCTGGTCGAGTACCTGAAAGAAACGGAGCGAACGGTTTATGGAACCTTTATGGAAGGTGAAAGTCTCTACTCGACCTCTTTTGCAGAGGACGGCATCCTGGTCATGGGCAACGAGGCAAACGGAATCTCAGACCAGGTCAGGGGCCTGGTTTCCAAAGAGGTCAGCATTCCTCAGTTCGGTAAAAGACACAACACGGAGAGCCTGAACGTGGCCATGGCTGCCGCAATCTGTCTAAGTGAGCTTCGTCGATGAAGCCCGCTTGGGCTCGGATCAGAACCCTTTCACCGTTTTGCGTATCGCCACCAGCCTGGTGAGCAGGCCTTCCAGGTAATCCAGTTTGAGCATATTGGCGCCGTCCGATTTGGCGATCGAAGGATCGTGGTGGGTTTCCAGGAAGATTCCATCCACACCAACCGCAATCCCCGCCCTTGCGATCGTCTCGATCAATTCAGGCCTTCCCCCCGTGACCCCGCTGCTCTGATTGGGCTGCTGCAGGGAGTGCGTGACGTCGAGCACGGTAGGAGCATATTGCTGCATCGTGGGAATCCCCCTGAAATCTACGATCATGTCCTGGTATCCGAACATGGTTCCCCTATCCGTGATCAGGGCCTTGTCATTTCCCGAATCATGGACTTTGCGCACCGCGTGACTCATCGACTCCGGGCTCATGAACTGGCCCTTCTTCAGATTGACCACCTTTCCCGTTTTGGCAGCTGCGACAACCAGGTCTGTCTGCCTAACCAAAAAGGCCGGGATCTGAAGCACATCCACGAATTCGGCAGCTAACCTGGCGTCATTGACGTCATGTATGTCCGTGACAACCGGCAGGTCAAAGGTCTTACCCACTTTTTGAAGGATCTTCAGGGCCTTCTCGTCTCCGATCCCTGTAAAGCTGTCGATCCTCGAGCGATTCGCCTTTTTGAAGCTGCCCTTGAACACATAGGGAATCTCGAGTCGATCTGCAATGCCGGCGACCTTTTCAGCGATCCTGAGCGCCATGTCTTCGCCTTCGATGGCACAGGGACCCGCCAGCAAAAAGAAATTGCCGGAATCAATATGCCGAATGCGGGGGATCTGGTTGAGTTTCATGCTTGTTCTTTTTTCAAAGATACGATTTTCGCTTCTGCATTAAAAGACCGAAATATCCCACTGTATCCTCACCATGTGGTCCACATTGTCCTCTATGGTGAACTGGTTGAACTTCAAATAGGAATAATCCAGGGTGAGCTTGTTCTTGTGGCCTTTGAAGAACCAGTTCACACCGCAGGAAAACTCATAGTTGTTGTTACCCGATACGTCTGTGTCGGGATCGTAGAAGGCCTGGCGGGCAAAGACCTCAAGAGGCTCCGGGAACTTCGGGAACAGGTAGTGAAAGAAATAGCCCACCTGGAAGTAGTTCCCGATCAGGGTGGTCTCCGTCAGATTCACCCGGTCGTCGATGTTCTTGTAGTGCAGTTCCTGGTCAAAGCTCAGACCCTTGTATTTGAAAGCGGTTTCAAACAACAGCTGATTCACCTTGTACTGTCCTTCAACACCTGCTTCAAAGCCGTAGAGCTGGCCGCCGCCGCTTGTGGAGAAGCGCGTAAAGCGCGAAGTGTTTGTCACCCCGGCTATGGCCACCGAGGAGACGAACTTCTCGTGATAGTCGAGGTCGGATCCGGAGAATCCCAGTTCCTCCCCATTGGGATTCCACTGCAGCCTGAGCATGTACATGAGGTCCTCATCATCACCCAGGGAACCACCGCGCCCGCTACCGGCCAGCACTTCCGCCCAATAGTTGAAATTCGCTGCTCCTCCACCGTCAATGTTTCCATAGATAGAGGCTCCCTGCTGCCGGTCAATGGTGAATATCCTGTTGATCAGGGATCGTTCGAGCCCCGTCTGCTGACCGGATGATATGACCCTTTCCCTGGAGTACCTGGCCTTCCACTGGCCCACCCTGAACTTCAGGTAGGGCAGTTTTTCGATCTGCGCCCTGAAATCCAGCAGGTTGCCCCCTCTCACGTCCTGTTCCAGGTAAAAATTGTAAGCACGTTCGCCTACATATCCTCCAAA
>CAZAZM010000003.1:57788-84095 GCA_964489625.1 uncultured Flavobacteriaceae bacterium | reverse complement strand
TCTCTGAACATGCTTTCCAGGTCCTGTATCTTCTTATTGATCTGCAATGCCTTCAACCCGTTCTTGTTGGCAAAGTCGAACAATGCGGAACGCATATCCTCTCGGGTCCTGAAAGTGAGCTTCCAGGTATTGTCAAAAATATTCTCTGCTTTTTCCAGGTTAGGGAGCTGCTTGAAGAGCTGTTCCTCCACGGACAGGTCGAACTCCACCTCGATGAGCTGTTCCTCCGAATCGATCATCTCTCCCAGGTTCCTGTCTGTGACCAGTTGCCCCTTGTTGATGATGATCACCCTGTCGCACATGGCCTCTACCTCCTGCATGATATGGGTGGAGAGCAGGATGGTCTTTTCCCTCCCTATGGAACGGATGAGCTGCCTGATCTCGGCAAGTTGATTGGGGTCCAGTCCAGTCGTGGGCTCATCCAGAACCAGTACCTCCGGATCGTGGATCAGGGCTGCGGCCAGGCCTACCCGTTGCTTGTAACCTTTGGAGAGCTCCGAGATCTTCTTGCTCTGGTGATCTCCCAGGCCGACCAACTCGATCACCTCCGATACCCGGTCGGTCCCGATCTTGTGAAGCATGCATTGAAAGGAAAGGTATTCCTTGACATAAAGATCGGAATAAAGAGGGTTGTTCTCCGGAAGGTATCCCACCGATGACTTGACAGACATCGGTTCGGCCGTGACGTCGAATCCATTCACCAGGGCCTTCCCTTCGCTTGGAGCGAGATAGGTCGTCAGGATCCGCATAAGGGTGGATTTGCCTGCACCGTTTGGCCCCAAAAAGCCCACGACTTCACCCAGCCCTATTGAAAAGCTGACATCGCTCAGTGCCTTTTGGCTTCCATAAAATTTACTAAGCCCTTGAACTTCAATAGACATAAACTCCGTGATTGGCGCTGCAAATAACGCAATTTTTTAAGAAACAATACATGACAAATGTCGTGCAATCCCACATTGCCCGTCCTCAGGAATCGAATTTCATTGCAGAATATCCAAACTTTTTGATTTTTCCCTTGATTTTGAAAAATAAATTTATACTTTTGCTGCCTATTTTTGATTGATATGACAATATCTGTGCACATATTTAACTGGTTTTACTTTTATTTTTTTAGAAAATGAAGGGCGAGACTGTATGTGTATAGAATTTATTAGGATAACATCTGAAGTCTCGTTTTAACGAGACTTTTTTTTTAATCAACAGGCGAATGAAGATCGCAATACAGGGAATACAGGGCTCTTTCCACCATATCGTGGCTGAGCGCTTCTTCGGCAAGGGAATAGAGCTGGCCGAATGCATGTCGTTCACGGAGATCCCGAAACTGCTCAAGAATGACGAGGTCGAGAGTGCCGTCATGGCGATCGAGAACTCGATCGCAGGAGCCATTCTGCCCAATTACGCCCTGATCGACGAATACGACCTGTACATAGAGGGGGAGGTCTACATCAACATACACCATCACCTGATGGCCCTCAAAGGTCAGGATCTGTCTGACATTCGTGAAGTCTGGTCGCATCCCATGGCCCTGCTGCAATGCCGTAAGTTCTTCCGGGAGCATCCGGGCATCAAACTGATCGAGGAGAAGGACACGGCTGAGGTCGCAAGAAGGATCAGGCAGCAGAATATCCGAGGAGTGGCAGCCGTTGCCAGCCAAATGGCCTCAGAACTGTTTGACCTGGACATCATCTCCAGTGACATCCAGACGATCAAGAACAATTCGACCCGCTTCTTCATCCTGAAAAAAAGCAGGAATGCCCCTTATCATCCGAGTAAGGTGGAGAACATCAAGGACAAGGCATCGATCAAGTTCGTCACCAAGCACAACAAGGGGAGCCTGGCTGAAGTGCTTGACATTTTCGCGAAGCACGACATCAATCTGACCAAGATCCAGTCCCTGCCCATCATCGACAGACCCTGGAGCTATGCATTCTTCATCGACCTGGTCATAGATGACTTTGTGCTGTACAAGAATGCCTTACACCTGCTGGAGAAGAAAGTGAACCACCTTAAGATCCTGGGAGAGTACCATCAAAATAACGGTTGATCATGATATCCAAAGCAAACAGACTGAATTCGGTCAAAGAATATTACTTCTCAACCAAATTGAGAGAAGTCAGGGCCCTGGCCCAACAGGGCAAGCCAATCATCAACCTGGGCATAGGCAGTCCTGACCTGAACCCTCCTGACGAGGTCATCCGGGCAATGAAGGATGCGGATGTACACAGCTACCAGAGCTACCAGGGCATCCCGGAACTGAGGCAGGCCGTTTCGGAATTCTACATGTCCCATTATGGGGTCGATCTCGATCCCGAGGGCCAGGTATTGCCCCTGATGGGCTCCAAAGAAGGGATCCTCCACATATCCATGGCCTTTCTGAACCCGGGAGACAAGGTCCTTCTCCCGGATCCGGGCTACCCCACCTATGCGTCGGTGACCCACCTGGTGGAAGCGATTCCTGTGACTTACGCTTTACGCGAAGAGAACAATTGGTGGCCCGACTTCGAGGAATTGGAAAGAGCGGACCTGGAAAATGTCAAGCTCATGTGGGTGAACTACCCGCATATGCCCACCGGGAGCAACGGATCGAGGGAACTCTTCCAAAAACTGATCGATTTCGGAGTCAAGCACAATATTCTGATTGTCAACGACAACCCTTACAGCTTCATCCTCAACGAGGATCCGATGAGCATCTTGTCGGTTCCCGGAGCGAAAGAAGTCGCCTTGGAACTGAACTCCCTGAGCAAGACCTTCAACATGGCCGGCTGGAGAGTGGGAATGCTGGTGGGAAAAGAGGAATTCCTGACAGCCGTGCTGCAGGTAAAGAGCAACATGGATTCAGGCATGTTCTACGGAATTCAGCTTGGGGCTGCCAATGCCATGCGGCTTCCAAAGTCCTGGTTTGAGAACACCAATGCCATTTACGAGGAGCGCCGGAAGATCGTGTGGGACATCTGCGAGATGCTGGGGCTCAGGTTCGACAGGAACAGCTCGGGACTGTTCGTATGGGCCCGAATACCCTCTGACAGGGAATCCGAGGAGTTTTGCGACGAGATCCTCTACGATCATGACGTCTTCGTGACGCCCGGCACCGTGTTCGGGAGGCAGGGCGAGGGCTATGTGAGGTTCTCTCTCTGCGTGCCCGATGAAGAGATCCTGGAAGTACAGAACCGATTAAGGAAAATGATATGAAAACCATTGCAGTCATAGGTCTCGGGCTGATCGGCGGCTCCCTGGCCCTCGAGCTGAAGAAGAACAGCTGGGCCACGATCTACGGCATCGACAAGAACCCGGGGCACCTCCAAAAGGCGCTCGACAGAGGGATCATCTACGAAAAGGCCGGCTTTGACATCATCCCGCAGGTCGACCTGGTGATCATTTCAGTTCCGGTTGACGTGATCCCCGAGGTGGCCCTGGAGGTATTGGACAGAATACGGGAAGACGCCCTGGTCTTTGACGTGGGATCCACCAAGGCTGCCGTCTGCGATGCGATCCGAAATCACCCGAAGAGAAGGAACTTCGTTGCCCTTCACCCGATCGCCGGAACGGAGTACTCGGGTCCTGAAGCGGCCATTTACGACCTCTTCAGGGGCAAGGTGAACATCATCTGCGAAAGGGGGCTCAGCAGCGAAAGCTCGATAGAGAAGGTGTCCGCCCTGTTTGAAGGTTTGGAAATGAAGAACGTCTTCATGGATTCCCCGGTGCAGCACGACATGCACATTGCCTATGTTTCCCACCTGTCCCATATAAGCTCTTTCATGCTGGGCAAGACCGTGCTGGAGATAGAGAAGGATGAGAAGAACATCTTCAACATGGCGGGAAGCGGGTTCGCCTCCACCGTGCGGCTGGCCAAGAGCAACCCGGAGACCTGGACGCCGATCCTCTTGCAGAACAGGGAGTTCCTGCTCAAATCGCTGGACGAGTACATCAAGAACCTGAATGAATTCAAAGATATATTAACAAATGAATCGGCCGATGAGGTCTTGCGGATCATGCAAGACACCAACAGGATAAAAGACGTCCTGGCCGGCATTAAAAATTAGGAACAAATGGAGAACAAGAATTTCAGAACCTGGCTTGACGAGATGAACCTGGATCACCCCCTGGTGATCGCGGGCCCATGCAGCGCAGAAACCGAGGAACAGGTCCTAAAGGTAGCACATGCCCTTAAAGAAACAGACGCCACCGTTTTCAGGGCGGGCGTGTGGAAGCCCAGGACAAGGCCGGGAACCTTTGAAGGAAACGGGGTGAAAGCACTGCCCTGGCTGCAGAAGGTCAAAGAGGAGACCGGGATGCTCACCGCGGTCGAGATCGCAAATGCCCATCACGCGAAACTGGCCATGGAGTTCGACATCGACATCCTCTGGATCGGGGCCAGGACCACGGTGAATCCTTTCGCCGTGCAGGAAGTCGCAGAGGCCATACAGGGAACCGACAAGATCGTCCTGGTGAAGAACCCCATCAACCCGGACCTGGAGCTCTGGATCGGGGCCATCGAGCGCTTGCACAAGATGAATGTCAAGAACCTGGGCGCCATACACAGGGGTTTCTCCTCGTTCAGAAAGTCGAACTACAGGAATGTGCCCAGCTGGCAGATCCCCATCGATCTCAAAAGCAGGTTCCCCAGTCTGCCGATCATCAACGACCCTTCGCACATCTGCGGAAACCGAACAGGAATCTTCGAGGTGTCCCAGACGGCGCTCGACCTCAAGATGGATGGCCTCATGATCGAAACGCACTGTGATCCGGACAATGCATGGAGTGACGCCAAGCAGCAGATCGTACCCGATCGCCTGGTGGAGATCATGCGTGACCTGAGGGTGAGGAAGACCACCTTTGAGCACGAGGACTCGCTGTCCAACCTCGAGGCCCTCAGAAAGGAGATCAATGCCAAGGACGACCAGCTCCTGGAGATCCTGTCAGAGCGGATGCAGATCGTCGACAACATCGGCAAGGCCAAAAAGGAAGGCAACGTAGCCGTGCTCCAACATGCCCGCTGGCAGGAGATCCTGAGCAAGGTCACCGAAAAGGGCCAGGTCAATGGCCTGTCCGACCTGTTCATCGAACGCATCTTCAAGGCAATTCACCAGGAATCCATCGCACACCAGGAAAAGATCATCAACGGCTAAGAGGTACAGACTTCCTTTCGCTTTGTGGACAGGTATTGCTATATTTGTTGAGGACAAGCTGAACAAATATGAGCGACAATCTGATCTTTTGCATGAAATGGGGCACCCTCTATGGTCCTGAATACGTGAATACCCTGTATTCCATGGTGAAACGAAATCTCACCCTGGACTTCAAGATGGTCTGTTTCACGGATGATGATTCGGGAATCCGGGAGGAAGTGGAGTGTTATCCCATCCCGGAAGTCGACATCCCGGGAAATCTGCCCGAACGCATGTGGAAAAAGCTCACTACGCTCAAGGAGGACCTCTACGGGCTCAAAGGAACGGCGCTGTTCCTGGACCTGGACATCGTGATCGTGGACAATATCGACTGCTTCTTTGAGATCGATGGGGAGTTCAGGATCATCAAGGACCCGGACATGAAATACTGGAGGATCACGGGGAACTCGTCCGTTTACCGATTCGAGGTGGGAAAACACGGCTATGTTTTTGACAATTTCGTGGCCAACTTCGACGCGATCAGGAAGCAGCATCGCAACGAGCAGGAATACCTGACCTGGGCCATTTACGAAAAGGGCTTGCTGCAATACTGGCCCAAGGAATGGTGCCCGAGCTTCAAATATCACTGCCATTCGAAGATCCCCTTCAATTTTTGGAAGAAACCCTTTATCCCCGAAGGCTCCAAGATCATCATCTTCCACGGGGAGATCAACCCGCACAAGGCGATCAAAGGAGGCTGGGGAAAATGGTATCGTTACGTCAGGGCCGCTCCCTGGGTGGCCGATTACTGGAAATAAAACCTCAGGGCATGATTTTACACAACCTGGAATCAGAAACTTCCGTCCTGGATCACTTCATCGCAGAGATCAGGGACATCGAAATCCAAAAGGACGCCATGCGTTTCAGGAGGAACATCGAGAGAATCGGTGAGATCCTCAGTTACGAGATGAGCAAAACCCTTCAGTATTCAGAGAAGACCGTTGTCACCCCGCTGGGAGAAAAGCAGGTTCCGGTGATCTCGGATCAACTGGTCCTGTGCTCCATATTGAGGGCCGGGCTTCCCCTGCACCAGGGGATCCTGAACTACTTTGACCACATTGACAACGCCTTTGTCTCGGCCTACCGGCATCACACCACGCCAGAGGTTTTTGAGATCAAGGTGGAATACCTGGCGGCCCCGTCCCTGAATGACAAGATCCTCATCCTGGCGGATCCCATGCTGGCTACCGGGAGCTCACTTGTTGCGGTTTACGAGACCCTCAAAGGCCTGGGCAAGGTGAAGCAGGTGCACCTGGTCTCGGTGATCGCTTCTGAAGAGGGCATCGAGAACGTCAGCTCCAACTTTCCGGAGAACACGCATCTGTGGGTGGCCACCGTAGACCCCAAGCTTAACGCGCAGGGCTATATCGTACCCGGGCTTGGCGATGCGGGCGACCTGTCTTTTGGGGTGAAACTGTGATTCCTACCCGGGAATCAGACATTTACCAGAATCAGCGTGAGCAGCAGCAGGTAGAAGATGCCTTCCTGTATCCAGTATTTTTCAAGGATCTGTATGAAATTGGCGAAGATTATGCTGAGCGGAAAGAACAGGAATGAGAATTCAGATCCGTTCTTTTCAGGAGCGATAAAGAAAAGGACCAGCGAAAGTCCAGTGTGGAGGATCAACAACTGCCAGGTGGATTTGAAGTCGATCTTTGCCAGAAGGGATTTTCGGGTAGTCGGGTAGATGGAGAAGATGAACAACAGACCGATCAGAATGATCGGCAGCAAAAAACGGAAACTCAGGTAATTGCCCAGGTCGAAGGCCAGGTTGAAGGTCCAGAGGGCGTTGAACCTCTCCAGGTCGTCGAAAGCCAGCAGATAGGTATAGGCCAGGAAGACCGGGGTCAGGTAACCCACGATCGGGATCCAAACGTTCTTCCAGTCCATCTTCCTGAACAGCAGGATCGCCGCATAGACCAGGATCAGGTAGAGGCCCGCCCAGAGGTAGAACAGGCTGGCGATCCCGATCCAGAACGAGCTGTCAAAGATCTTTTCCTTGATCCTCAGTGCGCTGCGAAGGCTGTAGAGCCTCCTGAACGCAAAGAGCAAAATGAAGTTGGACGCAAAGATCCCTCCGTTTAGCAGGGACTCGGGAAAAATGCCCCAGAACAGTATGTAGAACAGAATGGCATAGGAATTGTCCTCGCAGAGCCCGTTCTTCCTGATAATAAAATTCAGGATAAAGACCGTTAGGATCGCGGCAACAAGAAAGATGCCGTTCTTGACAAAGAAAAACAGGGAAAGGTCACCCTCAAATCCCCTGACCACGGCAGACAAGAACACCACTGTGACCAGTATGGTCATTACCAGGAAATTGATCGGCTTGGTCTGGTTGAAAAAATTGGCTATCATCCGGATATTTTCTATTTTTGCCGTTCAAGTGGATAAAGGACAACGTTTTTCCACCGAGCTGAGCTAATGTAAAAACTTTGAAACATAAGCCCAAGAGGTTTGTGTTTATTTTAAAGAATACTCTATGATCGCGACAAATTTCTTCAGAGCCCTGGCTAGTTTCTTTACCGAAGTGCTATTCACGCCTTATGACGCTCTGAGATTCACCGAAGGCTGGTGGGTGACCAATTTTTTCAACTGGATCCTGTTCAGCATCACTTCTTTGCTCTTCATCTACTGGCTCGTCCAATTGCAGAAATTCAAAAAGGCAGGTACCGAATAGCAATCCATCGCGGGTACTTCAACCTAACATTCAACGGTTTTGGGAAGCAAGAACAAATTGAAAAGGTTCAAGGAGAACGAGACTTTTGACAACGTGATCCAGCCTTCCCGGGAGCAGGTGCTATCAGGTTTCGAGCTTGCCGGCAACTGGAACTCCTTCTTTGAGAACAGCAATCCGATCGTGCTGGAACTGGGTTGTGGAAAGGGAGAGTATTCGGTGGCCCTGGGAAGACGGAATCCCGAAAAGAATTTCATCGGAGTGGACATCAAGGGCGCCCGGTTCTGGCGGGGTGCGAAAACCGCCTTGGAGGAAGGCCTGTCCAACGTCGCGTTCCTCAGGACCCAGATCGAACTGATCGACAGGTGTTTTGCGCCCGGTGAAGTCTCAGAGATCTGGATCACCTTCCCCGACCCGCAGATCAAATACAAGAGAACCAAGCACAGATTGGTTACGAGGGCTTTCCTGGAGAAATACGAAACCATCCTGAAGAGATCCGGAAGCATCCATTTGAAAACAGACAGCGAGTTTCTGCACGGCTATCTCCTGGGACTGCTCCACGAAGGGCAGCACGAGGTGATCTACGCCCATCACGACATCTACAACAGCAGCAGCCCCCCTGTTGAAGCCACCTCGATCCAGACCTTCTATGAAAAACAGTACCTGGGTGAGAACAAACCCATCACCTACGTGCATTTCAGAACCCGATATCTCGATGAAAAATGATCAGGGTTTTTTTGACCAGGTCTACGAGGTGACCAAACTGGTGCCCTACGGAAGGGTCACCACCTACGGGGCCATTGCGCGTTTCCTGGGAACTCCCCGCTCTGCAAGAATGGTCGGCTGGGCCCTGAACGCCTCTCACCTGGACGATTCCATCCCGGCGCACCGGGTAGTCAATCGCAAAGGCCTACTGACCGGAAAACACCATTTCAAGGGCACCCACCTGATGGAGCAGCTGCTCGAAAGCGAAGGGATCCACGTTCTGAACAACGAGGTTCAGAACTTCAAAGACAAATTCTGGGACCCGAGTTTGGAGTTGGATGCACAATAAATAGGGTATTTTTTAGTTTTTTGAATCGAGATTTCATTTTTGGCATCATCTTTTTTTTATATTTGTGATTCAAATGCCCTAAAAAAACAGTGACTGAACCATGAAGAAACATTTACTTAAGCTACTTGCCGTTATTTTCTTCGTTTCATTTTCTGGAAAAACTAGCGCCCAAATGAATGTCAGCCACGAGGCTGGTGCATTCTTTGGAATTGCCTCCCTGCAGACTGACTTTGGCATCAGCGGCTATTTTGAAAGCGCCAACCAGGCAACCATGGGCTTCGGCCTTTCCTACTACCTGAAATTCTTTGGCAGCCAGTACAACTGGAGGAGCGGTTCGACCTATTTTTCGGAGCATTTCAAGCTGAAGGCTGAATTGTCCTATATCAACAACTCCAAGATCGAGCACAAGAACCTGGACCAGGTTGGTGACAGGATCCGTGAAACCATGGAGCGAATGACGGGCAGCGTCAAGATGTATAATGCAGGGGTGAACCTGGAATACTATTTCATTGAATTGGAGGACTATTCTTCATTTTTCAGAAGCTCCGGATCGGTCAACCCCTTTGTCAGCCTCGGACTGCACTACACCCATTCACAACCCGACATCTTTGTCGACGGGGTATCGCTCAAGGGACAGGAGGAACCCTATTTGGACCTGATCCCAAAATGGCAGGAAGGCGCGATCTTCCTCGACAATCAGAACATTTTCTCCGCTTCGGCGTCAGCAGGTGTTCGGTTTGGCCTCGACGTGGTGGACTTTGTTGCGGAAGCCCGGTACCAGTATTTTTTCTCAGACAAGCTAGAAGGACTTGACGCTCCGAACGACCCGGGTAACAAGAACAACGACACCATGGTGTTCATCAACCTTGGGATTGTCTACGTCTTCGGCAAGTACTAAACCAGTTTCAGGGCATTTCCCAGGTCTTCGATAAGGTCTCTTTCACTTTCTACTCCCACGCTGAGGCGAATCAATGAATCGCTGACACCCGTTTTCTCACGTTCTGCCTTCGGAATCGAGGCATGGGTCATGCTGGCCGGGTGCCCGGAAAGGGATTCAACCCCTCCCAGTGATTCTGCAAGAGTGAATATCCTTAGGTTTTCCAGTACCGTTATGGCGTCCTCGTACTTGTTCCCCTTTATTTTGAAGGAAAGCATGCCTCCAAAATCCTTCATCTGGCTCTTTGCTATTTCATGATTCGGGTGATCCTCGAATCCGGGCCAGTAAACCCTTTCGATCTTTGGGTGTTCTCTAAGATAACGAGCTACGGCCTTTCCGTTCTCACAATGTCTCTGCATCCTGAGGTGAAGGGTCTTGATTCCCCGAAGCACCAGAAAACTGTCCATGGGGCCGCATACGGCTCCACTGGCATTCTGAATGTAATAGAGTTTGTCTGCCAGGTCCGGGTCATTGAGCACCAGCGCTCCCATCACCACGTCAGAATGGCCTCCCAGGTATTTGGTGGCCGAATGCATGACGATGTCGGCACCCAACTCAAGGGGCCTTTGCAGATAGGGAGTTGCAAAGGTATTGTCGACCACAAGCAGAATACCGTGCTTCTTGGAGATCTCCGCGCATTTACGGATGTCGATTATGTTCAACATGGGATTGGTAGGCGTCTCCACCCAGATCAGGCGGGTTCTGCCGGAGATCGCTTCCTCGAGGTCTGCGGCATTCTCCATTCCGATGAACTTGAAGTCAATGCCGAACTTCTTGAAAATGGTATTGAAAAGCCTGAACGTTCCTCCGTAAAGATCATTCGTTGAGATCACCTCGTCCCCCGGGCTCAAAAGCTTGAGGATCGCATCGATGGAAGCCAGACCTGAGGCAAAGGCAAGCCCGTAGGTCCCGCTCTCTATGCTCGCCAGGGCGTTCTCAAGGGCTTTGCGGGTAGGGTTCCCGGTCCTGGAATATTCGTATCCCTTGTGCTTGCCCGGAGAGGACTGGGCGTAGGTCGAGGTCTGATAGATCGGCGGCATGACCGCCCCTGTGCTCGGATCGTGTTGCTGACCCCCGTGAATTACCTTCGTGTTGAAATCCATATTTCCATGCTTAGGTGTTCAAACCAGTTTTTTGAGAGACAATACCACCCCAAGGTGGATACCGTCGTGATAGGAGCTGAAGCTGATTCCGTCATCGATAGACCTTAGTTCGATCCCCGTGCTCGTCATATACGGCCTGTACTCCTTGAAAATACCTTTTTTGTAGTCCTCTTGCGCTTTCGAGCACAGGGGCAGAAGATTGGCTCTGACAATCTCCAGGTCCTGTTGGGCCACCTCCGGAGCTGCGAAGCTGCCCTTGCCAAACCTTTTGACAAAGTCCTCCTCGAGCGACAGTGGCAAACCTGAAAGTCCATACAACAATAGCTGCTGGGTCACCATCAGGTGGGCAACGTTCCAGAAAATGTTGTTCCTATGGCCTTCGGGGATGGCTGCGAGCTGATCTAAAGTCAGCTTGTCCAGGATCCCCAAAAGGGCTGATCTCGTAAAGATCGCCGTTTCGAAAAATTTTTCCATGCTTTCAAAAATTCTTTAAAAATAGGTAACTTTAAGCTATGTTTTCCCCTTTTGACCAAATTAATTGAATCCCCTTCACATGAAGAAAATTTACTATTTGAAAACCTGCGACACCTGTAAAAGGATACTGAGATCCCTGCCCGTCGATGACTTCCGGTTCCAGGAGATAAAAACGGAGCCGATCACAGAGGAGCAGCTGAATCAATTGAGAGCGAGAGCCGGTTCCTATGAAGCACTGTTCAGCAGAAGGGCAAAAAAGTACAAGGAGATGGGTTTGAAGGACCAGGAGCTCACCGAAGAGGACTACAGGCATTACATCCTGGAGGACTACACCTTTCTCCAGCGGCCCGTGATCGTGGCTGGCGATGAGATCTTTGTCGGCAGCGGCAAAAAGAACCTTGAAGCCCTTGAGCGCTACTTCAAACGAAAATCCTGACAGGGTTCATGGGCAATCTAGCTCATGAACTTGCGCTCGATCAGGCCGATGAACCTTTCTTCCAGGTCTTCTTTCCCTTTCCAGTTGTAGTTGGTCTTGACCTCGTACTGAACGTAATGCAGGGCTTCTTCCCGCGTCGTGCAGGAATTGAGCCGGGTGAGCACCTTATTGAAGTCTGACTGGCTGAAATTGAACAACTTGTTCACGAAGGCGATCCTGTCGTTCAGGCCAACCTGTATGCTGCTGCCCACCAATTTGTCATTCAGTGAGAGTTGCCGGATCTCTTCCTTTTTGGTTTCGAACAGTTTTTCCGTCTCGTCCAGCGACACGGTGTCCTTGAACTCCTCCTTCTGGCTCATGTCCTCCTTGATGTCGTTGAAGGTGGGAACAAACAGATCGGAAAGGGTGGGGTACTCCTGCTCCTCTGCCACCTCCTCTGACCTGGTAGGCTCTTCCTCGGGTGCAGTCGCCGGGGCGGGTTCTTTCGTCGGGGTCCTTTCGTCCTCATGGGTGATCAGGACCAGTTCCTCGTAGACCCTGAGCAAATCAGCCTTCAGGTTCTTGAGCTCCGAAAGCGTCTCGGCCTCCCGGATTCTGTCGGCAAGCCTTTTCAATTCTTCACTGAGGTATTCTCTGTCTTTCTGCATAAATAGGGACCTGATTGCTAAGAGCTCAAAATACAAAATTAACCTTTTCAAAAGAAAATTCCTCCTTAGAATTTCATTACTTTTGTGGCAACGACGTCTTAAACAACAGTTCCTAAACACATAGAGAATGTTCTTGGAAAACACGTTCAGCCAGGAGGAAAAATTCGGATGGATCGAAGTGATCTGTGGTTCCATGTTCTCGGGAAAGACGGAAGAGCTCATCCGCAGGCTGAAACGAGCCCAGTTCGCCAAGCAGAGGGTGGAGATCTTCAAACCCGCGGTGGACACCCGCTATGCTGAGGAGCTTGTGGTGTCGCATGACGAGAACGAGATCCGGTGCACCCCGGTTCCCTCCTCCTCGAACATTCGTCTGCTGGCCAGCGACATCGACGTCGTAGGAATCGACGAGGCCCAGTTCTTCGATGAGGAGATCGTAAATGTTTGCAATGACCTCGCCAACAAAGGGGTCCGGGTCATCGTTGCAGGTCTGGACATGGATTTCAAAGGACTCCCCTTCGGACCCATGCCCGCTCTCATGGCCACGGCCGAATACGTCACCAAGGTACATGCGGTCTGCACCAAAACCGGAAACCTCGCGCATTACAGCCACAGGATCATCCCCGACGACAGGCTGGTGCTTCTGGGCGAAGTCACCGAATACGAGCCCTTGAGCCGCGCCGCTTACTTCAAGGAGATGCAGAAGGAAAAGGAGGAGAAAAAGAAGGCAGAAAGAAAAATCTCGGATCAGCCAGATGAATCATAGCCCCACTGTGTTGGAGATCAGCGCTGGCGCTGTCATCCACAATCTCAGTCATTTCAGATCACTGATCAGTGCCGACACCATGATCCTTGGCGTTGTCAAGGCCTCGGGTTACGGTTCCGACGCTGCGGTGGTGGCCAAACTGCTTGAAGACCAGGGGGTGGATTATTTTGCGGTAGCCTATGCGGACGAGGGAATCTCCCTGCGCCAGGCGGGCATAAAAACTCCCATCCTGGTACTGCATCCCCAGCTTCAGAACCTGGAGCTGCTCATAGAATACGAGCTCGAGCCCAACCTGTACAGCAAAAAAGTACTCACGTCCTTTTTGGAGATCGCCGGAAGAATGGGGCTCCACGGATACCCGGTGCACCTCAAATTCAACACCGGCCTGAACCGACTGGGCTTCACGCGCAAGGACCTGGAGGAGCTTCATGCCGCCTTGAAAGAGGAAAAGAGCATTCGCGTCAAATCCCTGTTCTCTCATCTGGTCGCCTCGGAGGACGAATCCTTTCGGTCCTTCACCCTGAAGCAGATCGATGAATTCAGGAGGATCACTGAGGATTTTGAGCGTCTTTGGGGCTTTCTGCCGATCAGGCACATGACCAATACCTCGGGGGCTATGAATTTCCCTGAGGCACATTTCGACATGATCCGCGTGGGTATAGGACTCTATGGATTCGCCAACGACGAAAAGCTTGACCCGCGCCTGGAGAATGCGCTGAGCCTCAAAAGCGTCATTTCCCAGATCCACAGGATCGAGGCGGGAGAGAACGTAGGTTACAACTTCGGTTTTACCGCAGGACACCTGTGCAGGACCGCAACCATCCCGATCGGCCATGCCGATGGCATCTTCAGGTCCCTCGGCCAGGGTAAGATCTCGGTTAGGGTCAGGGGCAGCAAGGCTCCCGTAATCGGAAACATCTGCATGGACATGATCATGGCGGATGTCACGGGCATAGAATGCGAGGAAGGGGACGAGGTGGTGCTCTTCGACAGCAGGGAGGACATCCTGGAAATCGCCCGGCAGGCGAAGACGATCCCCTATGAGATACTCACGGCCCTGGGGCCCAGGATACGAAGGGTTCTCGTTTAGCTTTTTTTACTATTTTTAGGACTGCTAATCAAAAAATTAAATCATGTTAAAAGAATTCAAAGAATTTGCGCTGAAAGGGAACCTGCTTGACATCGCCGTCGGTTTTGTCATGGGTGCCGCATTCAAGAGCGTGGTGACCTCCTTTACCGGAGGCATCGTTTCCCCCCTTATCGGATTGGTGCTGAAAACGGATTTCAAGGAATTGAAATGGGTCATAAATGAAGGCGTGGCCAACGCAGAGGGAGTTGTCGAGGGTGAGATCGCCGTGCTGTACGGGGATTTCCTGACCAACGTCATCGACTTCCTGATCGTCGCCTTCGTCATGTTCATGATCGTCAAGGCCGTGAACCAGTTCAAGAGAAAAGAGGAAGAAGAAGCCCCGGCTCCAAGCGGACCCAGCCAGGAAGAGCTGCTTGCAGAGATCAGGGATCTTTTGGCCAAGAAATAGAGCGTACCCCCTTGCCAAAGCAAGAAACTAAAGCGGATTTGATGGTTTTCGTCGAATCCGCTTTTTTATGCTCTTCAATTCAAGGTTTTCAGCTTGTCCGCGATCTTCCGGTCGTTTGATAAACGGGGTATCTTGTTCTGGCCACCCAATTTTCCAGCCGACCTCATATAATCGTCGAAGCCGCCCGGACTGACCTGGGTGATCACCAGCCTTCTGAGGATCTTTCCCTGTATCAGATCGTCGTAATAGGTGTTCTGCTTCTGCATTTCAAGGTCGATCCTCTCAGCCAGGGCATCCATTTCCTGTGGGGTTTCCTGGAACTCGATGAACCATTCGTGGTAAGGAAGGCTGTCCCCCTCCGGGTTTACCTGGGGAGCCACGGTAAACTCCCTAATCCTGATCCCCGTCCCTTCGATCGCCTGCTGCAGGGCCTGTTCCACTTCCTTCCCGATCACGTGCTCCCCGAAGGCCGAGATATAGTGCTTGATCCTTCCGGTGACGATGATGCGATAGGGGTCGAGGTCCGTGAATTCGATGGTGTCACCGATGTTATAGCCCCATAGGCCGGCATTCGTGGAGATGATCATGACGTAATTCACCCCCTTCCTGACGTCTCTGAGCCTGAGGCGTTCCGGCTGCTCATCGAAGAACCTGTCAGCCTCGATGAACTCGTAGAAGATCCCGCTGTTGAGCAGAAGCAGCATGCCCGGGTACCTTTCCCCAGGCCTGAACTGAAGGTCCTGGTAGGCGAAGAATCCTTCTGAAGCGGGGAACAGCTCTATCGAATCGACCGGGCGCCCGATAAGGTCCTCCATGTGCCGCCTGTAGGGCTCGTAATTCACTCCTCCGTAGACGAAAAGGCTGAAATTGGGGAAGATCTCTCCCACTTTCTTGCCTTCCTTCCTGACAAGCTTCTCAAAATACATCTGAACCCAGGAAGGTATTCCGCTGATCAGCCGCATGTCCTCCACCACGGTTTCCTCCACGATGCGGTCCACCTTGGTCTCCCAGTCGTCGATGCAGTTCGTCTCCCAGGTGGGCATCCTGTTCTTCTGCAGGTAGTTAGGGACGTAATGCGCCACGATACCCGAGAGCCTGCCCGTCTTCACCCCGTATTGTTCCTCGATCTCCGGGGACCCCTGGAGGAAGATCATCTTTCCGCCGACAAAATCCGCCTTCCCGGTATTCGCAATGTACAGCAGGAGTGCCTCCTTGGCGGCTTCGATGTGATAGGGCATGGATTCCTTTGAGATGGGAATGTACTTGGCTCCTGAAGTGGTTCCGGACGTCTTGGCAAAATACAGCGGCTTTCCTTTCCAGAGAACATTTTCCTCCCCCTTCCGGATCCGGTCGACGTAGCTTCTCAAGGCCTCATAGTCTCTCACCGGCACCCGGGACCTGAAGTCCTCGTAGGTCCTGATCCGGTCAAAGCCATGGTCCCTCCCGAAAGCGGTGTCCCTTGCCCCGGCAAGGAGCTGGGAAAAGACCTTCTCCTGTGCCTCATGGGGCCTGGCCGCCCAGGCATATACCCTTTTGGCCACGATCCTGGCATACAATCCCGCAAAAAATGTCTTAATCACCCAAATCCATTTTAGAAGATCCTGTTAAATAGCCTGATTCTTGTCTCGCCATTGCCCGGCCCTCAATCAAAATTGATATAATTCACCGGGTTCACCGGGTATCCTTCGTTCCAGAGCTCAAAGTGCAGGTGAGAGCCCGTGGAAAAACTTCCCGTCGAACCTGCCGTGGCGATCACCTCCCCCGATTTGACCAGGTCTCCCTGTTCCTTGTAGATGGTTGAGTTGTGCTTGTACACCGAAATGAAGCCCTGGTTGTGCTCCAGGACGATCACATAGCCGGTGTCAGCCGTAAAGCCCCTGAAGATCACGGTTCCGTCCGCCACCGCCTTGACGGGCGTGTCCTTGTCCACGGCAATGTCTATGGCAAAGTGCTTCTCCCTGTCGTTGTAGTTCTCGGTGACCTCTCCCTTGATCGGGGCCGTGAAGACGATGTCCGAATTCCGGGTGGCCTCCTGGAACACGCTGTAACGGTCCTGCTGTTCCACCTCGGCCCTGAATGCAGAATCGACCGAAGACGGGGCGAAGTCGATCTCATCGATCCTTAACTGGCTCAACACCGAATCCTTGTTGAAGGAAACCCTTTTGATCTCGCCCTTCAGCACCTGCTGTATGTTCTGGATGTACAGGTCATTGACCGACAGGACCTGGTTCAGCGAATCCACCTTGTAGACCAGGTCGGTGGCCTCCTTCTTGAGCTCGGTCGAAGAGTAGCCCTGGATGTATTCCTTGAGCGGGGTGAAGGCGATGAGCAGGATGGTCAGCGTGATCAGCAAGATCGAGAAAAGACCCCCGAAAACAAAGGCATTCAGCCGGTTCAGCTTGAATGAGAAACGCTCCTCGAACGTGTCCTCGTTCAAGACGACAAACCTGTACTTGAAGGTCAGTTTCTCCTTGAGCTTACTCTGTTTCTTCTGTTTCATTCTTAAACCCTTACCCGCAAATATAAAACCTTTACGATCAAATTCTGAGCTTCGGTGCGCTATCTACCTGTAGAAATTCATCTCGTCCATGTACTTCCACGCCCTGTCCGGCATCAGGGCCCGGATGTTCTTCCCGTCCCTTATGGCCTTTCTGATGAAGGTGGATGAGATCTCGACGATTGGGGCATCGATCAGGTGAACCTTTTCATGCTCCAGGAACCCGGAACTCTTTTTTCCTTCCCTGACCCTGGGATACACGTACAGCTCATGGTTCTGCAGGATCACTTCATGGTTCTTCCACTTGTGGAAGGAATCCAGGTTGTCCAGGCCCATGATCAGGCTGAATTCCTGTCCCGGATGCTTCTCGTAGAGGTGGGCCAGGGTGTTCACGGTATAGTTGGGCTGGGGCAGTCCGAATTCGATGTTCGATGGCTTGAGCCTGGGATAGTCCTCCGTGGCCTCCTGCACCAGCTGGTACCTGTGGTGATTGGCAAGCAAACTGCTCTTGACCTTGAAGGGGTTGTGCGGGGTGACCACGAACCAGACCTCGTCCAGGTCTGTGAATTCCGCCATGTGATTTCCGATGATCAGATGACCCACGTGAATCGGGTTGAAGGTTCCGAAAAACAGTCCAATCTTCATGATCCTGCCTTGAATTTTAGCCTATTTCGAATGGATGAATTCTCTCACCAGCCCGACGGCTTCCCTTTTCGCCTTTTCCAGGTCGTCATTGACCAGGACCACGTCGAATTGACTGGCGAATTCCATCTCCCGCTCCGCCTTGGCGATCCTCTCCCGGATCTTTTCTTCGCTGTCCGTTTGCCTGGCTCTCAGCCTGCGCTCCATCTCTTCCAACGAAGGAGCCTTGACGAATACCGACAGGGTCCTTTCCGGATATTTCTTCTTGATCCTCATTCCTCCGACCACGTCGATGTCAAAAATGGCGTGCTTCCCCTCCTCCCATATCCTTCGGAGCTCGGATTTGAGGGTCCCGTAAAAGTTGTCAGTGTACACCTCTTCCCATTCGACGAAATCGTCCTGCTCGATATGGGCTTTGAACTGCTCGGGACTGATGAAATAATAGTCCTTTCCGTCAACCTCCTTCCCTCTCCTTTCGCGGGAAGTGGCGGATATGGAAAAGTCCAGGTTGAGCTCCTCCTGGTCCAGCAAGTGGTGCACTATGGTCGTCTTCCCCGATCCTGAGGGCGCCGAAAACACGATTAATCTGCCTTGATCCAATCCCATTTCAAAGTACGTTCAGGAGTTGTTCCTTGATCTTCTCCAGCTCGTCCTTCATTTCGACCACGACCTTCTGCATGGGAGCGTAGTTCGCCTTGGAGCCGATGGTGTTGATCTCCCTCCCGATCTCCTGGGTGATGAATCCCAGCTTCTTTCCGTTGGAAACCTCCTCGTTGAGGGAATACAGGAAATAGGACAGGTGCTTGTTCAGTCGGACCTTCTCTTCGGTGATGTCCAGTTTCTCGAGGTAGTAGATCAGCTCCTGCTCGAAGCGGTTCTGGTCGACACTTGCACGGATCTCCTCGATGGACTTGTCCAGCCTGGACCTGACGGCCTCCAACCGCTCGGGGTCGATCTCCATGACCTTCTTCAGCTTGTCCTCCAGGAGGGCTATTCTCATTTCAAAATCCCTTTTCAGCTCCATCCCCTCCGAGCTCCTGAACTCGTTCAACTGGTCTATGGCCCTGGAAATGCCTGCCTCAATCTTCTGCCATTCCTCCTCGTCCAGCTCCTCGCGCTCGGTCTTGAGGACGTCGGGGAGCCTCATCGCGATCGAGAGGATGTCGGCCTCCTTCCTGATCCCCTCGAGCTGGCTCAGGTATCCTTCCACTATGCTCTTGTTGATCCTTGTGGAAGTCTCTTCCCCGGTGGTCTCGGCAAAAAGGACCACGTCGATCTTCCCCCTGAGCAGTTCCCTGGCGATCCATTTCCGGACCTCCATTTCCTTTTCCTTGTACAGGGTCGGGAACCTTGCATTCAAGTCTAAATTCTTGCTGTTCAGAGACTTTATCTCAATGGTGATCTTCCTGTTCTCTGTCTGCACCTCGGATTTTCCGAAGCCGGTCATCGATTGTATCATGATGCTGAAACCTATTTCAGGCAAATGTACTAAATCTTGCCGTCAAAGCTCGTCATTCTGAAGCTTTTGGCCTGTGCGTCACCAGGAAGACACCCGTGAAAATCAAGAGCGTGGAAATGATCTTGACCAGGTTCAGCTGGTCGCTTCCCGCGAAGAGGGCATAAAGGGTGGCGATGACGGGCTGCAAATAGATGAATATGCTCAGGGTGGTGGGCAACAGCCTGCGTATGGCAAACAGGTTGAGCATATAGGTCATAAAGGAGGTGAACACCACGATAAAGCCTATTCTCAACAGTATTCCCCGGGGCATGCTTTGCCATTCGATCATGTTGAACTCTCCAATGCCGAAGGGGATCACCATGACAAAGCCCAGGAGGTACAGCCACTTGGCCAGGGTGACCGGGTGGTATCTTTGGGTGAGGCTCTTGATCAGGATCAGGTAGAGCGAATAGGAGGCTGCGTTGACAAAGACCAGCAGGTTGCCCAGGGTGGCGTTGGGAGCCGTCCCCATCTCCTTGCCGAAGGCGATCAGCACCACCGCGCCGAACATGCCGATGAAGATCCCGCTCAGCTTTCTCCGCGTCACCTTTTCCCTGAGGATCATTGCCGACAAGGACAACACGAGTATGGGCGAGGATACCATGATCACCGAGGCGCTGATCGGGGTCGTCATGCTCAAGCCCTTGAAAAAGGTCAGCTGGTTCAGCGCGATCCCGAAGATCGCGCCCAACAACAGCCTGGGATAGTCGTTGTATTCGATTCGCTCCTTCCTCAGGAACAGGCTCAGGGACCAGAACAAGAGGGTTGCCCCCGACGCCCGGAGAAAGATGAAGCCAAAGGGCCTCACGTACTGGGGCATGACCTCCTTGGCCACGGTAAAGCTCACCCCGTAGATCAGGGTTGCCGAAAAGGCAAATACCAGGGCCAGTGCTCTCGAATTCACGGTTTGATCGTTTAAAAAAACAAGCCACGGAAATCCGGTTCCGTGGCTTTATACTGATTGCGGTTTTCCGAGACTATTTGTTCTCTTCGTATCTTCTGCTCACCTCATCCCAGTTGATCACATTGAAAAAAGCCTTGATGTAATCCGGTCTCCTGTTCTGATACTTGAGGTAATAGGCGTGTTCCCAAACGTCTATGCCAAGAATGGGGAATCCTCCGCATCCGATTCCCGGCATGATGGGGTTGTCCTGGTTCGCTGAGGAGCAAACCTCTACCTTGCCGCCCTTGTGCACACACAACCAGGCCCAACCCGATCCAAAACGAGTGGCAGCGGCCTTGGAAAAGGCATCCTTGAATCCTTCCAGGGATCCAAAGGCCTCGTCGATGGCCTTGGCCAGGGCTCCCGTCGGGGCTCCTCCTCCGTTCGGGGACATGACCTTCCAGAACAGGTCGTGGTTGTAAAAGCCTCCTCCATTGTTTCGGACCGCTCCGTTGTTCATGTCCATGTTGCTGAGTATGTCCAGGATGTCCTTGTTCTCAAGGTCTGTTCCGGCAATGGCGTTATTGAGGTTGGTCGTATAGCCGTTATGGTGCTTGGAGTGGTGTATCTCCATGGTCAGGGCGTCTATATGAGGCTCCAGCGCGTCGTAGGCGTAGGGTAAATTGGGTAACTGAAATGACATAATCTTTAGTTTTAGGTTATTTTACTTTATCCCAAAGATACGCATAAATGCATGCTCAAGTCAATCGAAAAACATAGAAAATTTTTATCCTCTGATAAGAGGCCGCAATGGTCAATGCCCGGTCCGGATCTTGTGAAGGGCCTCGGCAACCGCGCTGTGCGACACCGTCTTCCCCTGGAAAGCCTTGGTGATCAGCTCCTTCTCATGAATGTTCGCTTCCAGCTGATTGAGTATGTTCATCAGGTGCATCTTCATGTGTCCCTGCTGGATTCCCGTGGTGGTCAGGGCCCGGATCGCGGCAAAATTCTGGGCCAGGCCGGCTACGGCGACGATCTCCATCAGCTCCCTGGCCGTTGGCATCTGGAGTATTTCGAGCGACAGCCTTGCCAGCGGGTGCAGCCGCGTCAGCCCTCCCACGGTTCCGAGCGACAGCGGGATCTCAATGGAGAAATGGAATTGCCCATCCGCTACGCGGGCCTGGGTCAGGCTTTTGTAGCTCCCGCTCCTGGAGGCATAGGCGTGGGCCCCTGCAGCCACGGCCCTGAAGTCATTGCCAGTTGCGAGCACCACCGCGTCGATTCCGTTCATGATTCCCTTGTTGTGCGTCACGGCTCGATAGGGCTCCGCGTTGGCGATGTCAACAGCCTGCACGAACTTGCGGGCAAAGAATTCAGGCCTTTCCGTGGCAAAGTCCTCCACCGGGCAGGAAACCTCCGCCCTTACCAGGCACTTCGGAACGTAGTTGGAAAGGATGCTCATGACGATCTCCACTCCCTCCCTTGAAAAGTCCCTTGCGATGGACTCCAGGCAGGAATTGATGAAGTTGGCTCCCATGCTGTCCCCCGTCTCAAAGGTCACGTGAAGCTGATAGTACCCTTCCAGCCGATCCGTTTTGTTCCTGAGCTCAATGTCCACTATGCCCCCGCCACGCTTTCTCATGTTGGCCGTCAGGTCGTCCGTTCCGCTGATAAGCTTCCCTTTAACCTTTTCAAAATGTTCCCGGATCTCCCGCTCCGTGCCATGAAACATGAAATGGACCTGGCCGACCTTGATGGTCGAGATCACGGTGGCCCTGAAACCTCCTCGTGCACTCCAGAATTTCGCCGAAAGGGATGCGGCCGCAACCACGGAGCTCTCCTCTATGGCCATCGGGATGGTGTAATGCCTTCCGTTGATCACAAAATTGGGAGCTATGGCATAAGGCACGTAGAAATTGCTGATGGTGTTCTCTATGAACTCGTCGTGCAACTGCTGCAGCCGGGCATCATCATTGAGATACTGCTTCAAAACCGATATCCCCTCCTGCCTGTTTTTGAAGAAATTATCAGCCAGCCAGTCGATCTTCTGTTCCTTGGTAAACTTTGAAAATCCTTTTACCGTTTTGGACATCCCGAATTCGTTTTGAGCACAAAGATAGCGATTAGCCCCAATTTGAAACGCGTCCCGGAAAAGAGCGGTAATCGCTGCGGTCTCAAAGCAAGAAACTGAGCCAATTCAGAATCGAATTCATATATTTTCCGTAAACTTGGACAATCATTTGAAGAAAAACGATTTTTATGAGATTTGTTTTCTTGACACTCCTCCTTCTTATCCCTTCCCTGCACGCACAAAATAAGGATCTTACCCTTGAAGACATCTGGCTTAACGGCACCTTTGAACCTGAAATCCTGGAATCCTTTCACTCCATGAGCTCAGGGGACTTCTACACCGTACTGAACAGGAACAGCTACGGGTCCTATATTGACAAGTTTGATTACTCCAGCCGGGAGCGCCTCGAGACCCTGGTTCACAGCAAAGACCTCGAAGACATTGCATATTTTGACGATTACAGTTTCGATCCGCAGGAGAAAAAACTGCTCCTGGCCACAGGCCTCAAGGACATCTACAGGCATTCGAAAGAAGGAAAGTACTATGTCTATGATCTCGCGACCCGCGAATTGGAACTGGTATCACAGGAGGACATACAGGAGCCTGCCTTTTCCCCTGACGGAAAGAAAGTGGCCTATGCCTTCGGGAACAATCTCTACGTAAAGGACCTTGAGACTGGAGAAACCAGGCAGGTCACCTTTGACGGGAAGAAGAACGAGATCATCAACGGGATCGCGGACTGGGTTTACGAGGAGGAATTCTCCTTTGTGCGTGCCTTTGAGTGGAACGGCAATTCAGACATGATCGCCTATCTCCGCTTTGACGAGAGCCAGGTCCCCGAATTCTCCATGGACATCTACGGAACTTCCCTGTATCCGCAAAGGGAGGTGTTCAAGTATCCCAAGGCGGGAGAGAAGAATTCCGAGGTCACCCTCCAGGTCTATGACCTCTCGGAAGGCTCCACCAGCCTGGTGAACCTGGGAGAATACGGCCAGCATTACCTTCCGAGGATTCAATGGACAAAGGATCCCTACATCCTTTCTGCGATCACCCTCAACAGGCACCAGAACAACCTCAACCTGGTAGCCGTCAATGCCAAAGAAAACAGCTCCGCACTTCTGCTCAACGAGAAGGACGAGGCCTACGTGGACATCCACGACAACCTGGAATTCCTGGAAGACAACCGTTTCATCTGGACCAGTGAAAGAGACGGGTTCAACCACCTGTACCTGTACGACGGGGCAGGGAAGCTGAAGCAACAGCTCACCTCAGGCCCCTGGGAGGTCACCGAAGTCTACGGCTATGACCCGAAAACCAAACGGATCTTCTACCAGTCCAGCGAGACGGGGTCCATCAACCGGGGCGTCTATTCGATCCGTGTGTCGGGCAGGGACAAGAAGAACCTGAGCAACAGGCTTGGACAGAACGAAGCCTCCTTCAGCAAGAGCTTCCGGTATTTTGTCAACACGCATTCCAGCGCCACCCAACCTACGGCCTACTTCCTGGTGGACGCCCAAAGCGGCAAAGAGATCCGGGTGATAAAGAGCAACGAAAAGTTGGAAGAGAAGCTCGTCGATTACAGGATCTCCCCGATTGAGTTCACCACCCTGAAGACAAAGAACGGGGAATTCAACATGTATATGATCAAGCCCCTGGATTTTGACCCGAACAAGAAATATCCCTTGCTGATGTATCAGTATTCCGGCCCGGGCTCCCAAAGCGTCGTGAACCGCTGGAAGCACCCGAGAAGACAGGACTACTGGCACCAGCTCATGGCACAGAAGGGCTACATCATCGCCTGCGTGGACGGAAGGGGCACAGGGTTCAAAGGACGCGACTTCAAGAAAGTGACCTATCTTCAGCTCGGCAAATACGAGGTCGAGGACCAGATCGAGTCGGCCAAAGAGCTGGGCAAGATCCCGTATATCGACGAGTCGAGGATCGGGATCTGGGGATGGAGCTATGGGGGGCACATGAGCTCCCTGGCCATCACCAAAGGGGCCGAAGTCTTCTCTATGGCCATTGCGGTGGCTCCCGTCACTTCCTGGAGATTCTACGACACGGTCTACACGGAGCGGTTCATGAGAACCCCACAGGAAAACCCGGAAGGATATGACGACAATTCCCCGATCAATTTCGCCCACCTGCTAAAGGGGGATTACCTGCTCATCCACGGAACGGGAGATGACAACGTCCACGTTCAGAACTCGATGAGAATGATCGACGCCCTGGTGGAGGCCAACAAGCAGTTCGATTATTTCGAATACCCGGACCGCACCCACGGCATCTCGGAAGGAAACAAGACCCGGCTCCACCTCTACACGAAGATGACCCGGTTCATCGAGGAGCACCTGGGAACCCAAGAAAATCAATCCGCTTCAGACAGCAATGTAAAGCTCTAAATCTCAAACTATGATAAACCTGAACATCACCAAGACACATCCGAAGGGGCTCATGACGCTTTTCTTCTCGGAGATGTGGGAACGCTTCTGCTACTATGGAATGCGCGTTCTCCTCACGCTTTATTTGGTAAAATCCCTGATGAAGGGCGACGCCGAAGCTGCATTGATCTACGGGGCCTATACCGGTCTTGTCTATGCCGCTCCCATCCTCGGGGGCAAGATGGCGGACAAATACCTCGGTTACAGGTACGCTGTGCTGCTCGGGGCAGTGCTGATGGCCATAGGAGAGTTCCTGATCCTGGGAGGCACGGAACACTTCCTGCTGATCGGGATGGGGGCCATAATCGTGGGCAACGGTTATTTCAAGGCCAACATCTCAACGGTGGTCGGAAAGTTGTACGAGGACGGGGATCCAAGGCGAGATTCGGGTTTTACCATATTTTACATCGGCATCAACATCGGGGCGCTCCTGGCGACCACGGTGGTGGCCTATATCGGGGAGACCTACGGATTCAAATACGGCTTCGCCCTGGCGGGCATCGGAATGCTCTTCGCCCTGTTCATCTTCTGGAGCGGAAGAGGCAATTACGCAAAGGCCCAGGGGCTCAACATCACTGAGGCCGGAAAGGAAAAGGTGTTCGGACCGCTGAACAAGGCCCACCTTGTGGCCATTCTTTCCCTGTTGGTGATCCCGGTCGCCTATTACCTGATCCAGCACAACGGCTGGCTGGACTACATCCTGCTTGGGCTCTTCATCTTCATCTCCATCGTCCTGATCAAGGCCGGTATGACCGAAGACCGCATAGGGCAGGTGAAGATATGGAAAGACCGTATGATCGTGCTGCTCATCTTCATGCTCATCAACGTGACCTTCTGGGCCTGTTTCGAGCAGGCCGGGACCTCTTTGACCCTGTTTGCGGACAGGAACGTCGACAGAGTCATCATGGGCTGGGAAATGCCGGCCTCGATGACCCAGTTCTTCAACCCCTTCTTCATCATCGTATTCGGCTCCATCTTCTCCGTAATGTGGGTAAAACTCTCTGAAATGGGCAAAAATCCAAGCATCCCGATGAAGTTCGCCTTCGGGATCTTCCAGCTGGCACTCGGATTCCTGGTCACCAAGATCGGCCTCCAGTTCGTCAATGAGGCCTACCAGGTGCCCCTGATCACCCTTTTCTTCCTCTACCTGCTGCATACCACCGGGGAGCTGTTCCTTTCACCCATCGGCTTGTCCATGGTGACCAAGCTTTCTCCGAAAAACATTGCCGGTACGGCCATGGGAGCCTGGTTCCTGAGCTTTGCCATCGCGAACTACCTGGGAGGGAAGATCGCAACCCTCACGGGAGGCCACGGGGGAGAGGAAACACTTTCCGCCGCAGAAGGCCTGGCCAAGTACACCACCGTATTTGCCAACATCGGCTATGTTCTCATCGGAATTGCGATAGTGATAGCACTTTTCAACAAACCTCTAAAAAAGCTCATGCACGGCGTTGAGTAGAATGACTGGTTATGGACATCTCTTC
>CAZAZM010000003.1:35989-57688 GCA_964489625.1 uncultured Flavobacteriaceae bacterium | reverse complement strand
GTGGAAACTCATTTTTCAGTTTACCTCGGGCTTACCCTGCTGGTCGTGGGATCGGGATTTTTCAAACCCAACATGACCTCCATCATCTCGGTCATGTACAAGGACCACCCGGAAAAGAAGGACGGGGCCTACACCATCTTCTACATGGGCGTCAACGCGGGCGCCTTTCTCGGGATTCTCCTCTGCGGCTACCTGGGTGAGAAGGTCGGGTGGAGCTGGGGGTTCGGCCTGGCCGGGATCTTCATGCTCTTCGGCATGCTTCAGTTCTGGTTCGCCCAGGGAATATTCGGAGAGGTAGGGAAGAAACCCGTTGCCGATAAGAAGAATGCCCGGGAAGACGAAACCGAAGACGGTGACCGAAGGGCGCATTTCACCACCTGGCAGAACCTGGTGATCGTGATCTGCGCCGTGTTGGGACTCACCTGGATCCTGAACCAGCCGGCCTCCAAGATCTCCGAGGGAAGCTTCAACCTGCTCGACTTCGAGGTCTTCGGCCTGGACGGAAACAGCGCGACCATACTCTTTGCCCTGGCCCTGTTCCTGGTGCTGCTGGTCTATCGCCTGACGCTCTATTCCAAGATCACCAGGGATAAAATGATCGCTGTGGCCTTTTTTGCCTTTCTGACCATCTTCTTCTGGGGCATCTTTGAGCAGGCCCCGGGAACCCTGACCATCTTCGCAAGGGATTACACCAACAGGGTTTTGGAAGGAGATGCGGGGAACATTTTCAAGGTCGTGAACTCTTTGATCACGCTCGTGCCCTTGGCCATCATCACCTGGGTGCTCTTCCTGCTGTTCAAACAGACCTTCAAAAGATTTCCTTTCTCCAACTTCTTCCTGGCACTCAGCTTTCTGATCATCTGGGGCATCGCCATCTGGATGCTCAACACCGAGTTCCAAAAGGACGTGGCAGAGATCCCGGCCTCCTGGTTCGGAGTTCTCAACTCCCTGTACATCATCACTTTCGCACCCCTGTTCAGCAAATGGTGGGAAAGCAAATACAACCCAAGCGCCAATGTCAAGTTCGGGATCGGGATGACCCTGCTCGGACTGGGAATGGCCGTGGTCGCCTATGGTTCCAGGAACATCGCCCCGGGGGCTCAGACGGCTTCGGTGAGCATCATCTGGCTCATCCTGGTCTACCTGTTCCACACCCTGGGTGAACTTTGCGTATCCCCGGTAGGCCTGTCCTATGTGAGCAAACTGGTTCCGGCCAGGATGATCGCCTTCATGTTCGGGGTCTGGTACCTGGCCATCGCCATTGGGATGAAGCTCGCAGGTATTTTCGGAGAAAACGTTGACAAGATCGCCAACGAGAACGGCATCAGCTATTTCTTCTGGATGCTGACCCTGATCGCCATCGGTTTGGGGGTCTTTTCGGTGATCATGCAGCCGGTGATCAAAAAATTGATGCACGGGGTAAAATAATCCCCCTGAAATCCTGTTAAAGAATTCGTTGTGTGACATGAGTGTATGAACCTTTGCACAAGGTGTTGTACCTTTGCAACCGGGAGAACTAAAATTTAATTGGGAATGAAGAAGGTTTTAATGCTGCTTTTTGTGGTACTCACCACGTCAGCGGCTCTTGCGCAAAAGCAGAAGATCAATTGGATGAGCCTGGAAGAAGCCCTCGCGGCCCAGGTGAACGAGCCCAGGAAGATCATCATGGACGTTTACACCACCTGGTGCGGGCCCTGCAAGATGCTGGACAAAAACACCTTTCAGAATGCCGATGTGGTGAGCTACGTCAACCAGAACTACTACGCCGTCAAGTTCAATGCGGAAGGAGAGGAAGTGGTGAAATACAAGGACCTGGAGTTCACCAACCCCCAGTTCGACCCGAACCGGCAGGGAAGGAACGCACAGCACGAGCTGGCCCAGGCGCTCAGGATCACCGCCTATCCCACCATCGTCTTCTTCAACGAGAACGGGGATACCCTGCTTCCCATCCCCGGGTACAAGACGCCTGCGCAGCTGGAGCTCTACCTCAAGCTGTTCTACAACAACGACCACGAGAAGATCAGCTCCCAGGAGGACTGGGACAACTATCAGAAAGAGTTCGTCTTCCAGTTCAAGGGATAAGGCCTTAAAGATCCATCATAGCAGAAGCCTGTGAATTACCTTTCAGTAGAGAGCATTTCCAAATCGTACGGGGAAAACGTCCTGTTCGAGGACATCTCCTTTGGGATCAACCAGGATCAGAAGATCGGCTTCGTGGCCAAGAACGGCACGGGAAAGACCACGCTGCTCAACATCATCGCAGGCCAGGACGCTCCGGACAGCGGCGAGGTCATCTGCAGGAAGGGGATCAGGTTGGCCTACCTCTCCCAGAGGTCGGAACTCGATGAGAGCCTGACCGTGGAAGAGGCCATCACTCGATCCGACAACCCGGTACTCAAGGTGATCTCCGCCTACGAGCATGCCCTGGAAAATCCTGATGACGCTGAGTCCATGCAAAAGGCCTTCGAGAAGATGGAGCAGCACCAGGCCTGGGACTTTGAGACCCAGTACAGGCAGATCCTTTTCAAACTGAAGCTAACCGACCTCGACGCAAGGGTATCCCAGCTTTCCGGGGGGCAAAAGAAGAGGCTGGACCTGGCACTGATCCTGCTTCAGCAGCCCGACCTCCTGATCCTTGATGAGCCGACCAATCACCTCGACCTGGAAATGATCGAGTGGCTGGAGCACTTTCTGAGGGACGAGAAACTCACCCTGTTCATGGTCACCCACGACCGATACTTTCTGGACCGGGTCTGCAATGAGATCCTCGAGCTGGATGACCGCACCCTGTATCGATATAAGGGGAACTACTCCTACTTTCTTGAAAAAAAGGAAGAGCGGACGGCCCTGGACCAAAGCACGCTTCAAAAGGCGCGCTCCCTGTTCAAAAAGGAGCTCGACTGGATGCGCCGGCAGCCCAAGGCCAGAACAACCAAGTCCAAATCCAGGATAGACGATTTTTTCAAGATCAAGGAACTGGCCCACCAGAGGAGAAAGGAGCACACCCTGCAACTCGAGATCCAGATGGAGCGCCAGGGAAGCAAGATCCTTGAGCTGCATCGCGTCAGCAAGTCATTTGGAGACCTGCGACTCCTGGACAAATTCGACTACGTGTTCAAAAAGGGGGAGCGGATCGGCATCATCGGCAAGAACGGTACCGGCAAATCGACCTTCCTCAACCTGATCACGGGTGCCCTTCCCGTGGATTCGGGCAAGATCGTGATCGGCGAGACGACCAAATTCGGTTATTACACCCAGGAAGGAATAGAGGTCAAGACCGGGCAGAAGGTGATCGAGGTCATCCGGGAATACGGGGATTACATCCCCCTGGCGAAGGGAAGGACCATCAGCGCCTCGCAGCTGCTCGAACGCTTTCTCTTTGACCGGAAGAAGCAGTACGATTATGTTGAGAAGCTCTCAGGCGGAGAGCTCAAGCGACTCTTTCTGTGCACCGTGCTGATCCAGAACCCGAATTTCCTCTTGCTCGACGAACCCACCAATGACCTGGACATCGTTACCCTGCAGGTGCTGGAGAATTTCCTTCTCGACTTCCCCGGAAACCTCATCGTCGTCTCTCACGACCGGTACTTCATGGACCGGATCGTAGACCACCTCTTTGTCTTCGAAGGCGACGGGAACATCAGCGACTTCCCCGGCAATTACTCCGATTACAGGGCTTACGAGGACTCCAGGCCTCCCGAGCCCGATCAGGCTGCTTCACCCAAGCTCGATTCGCGCAAGGCGGCTCCCGCAGAAGGGGAGCTGTCGCATGCTGAAAAGAAGGAGTTCAAAAGGCTGGAAAAGCAGATACAGGCCCTGGAAAAGAGAAAAGACGAGATCGAAGGCCTTTTTGCGGATAACACCCTGGCCCCTGAAGATATCGAGGCCTATTCCGTCGAACTGCAGGAGCTCCTGGCAGAGTTGGAACAGAAAGAAGAGCGATGGCTGGAGCTGTCGATGAAGATGGAAGGTTCAAACTGAGATTAACAAGAAGAGCCGAACTCAAGGCCAAAGAAAAACCCTCCGAACCTGAAGGCCCGGAGGGTTTTTTTACGGTTTGACCTTTGACTCAATCGGGTCAGCGCATTTTCTGTCAGAACCTGTGCGAGTATCCCAGGGAAATCCCTATTCCCGGGCTGAAGCTTGAGAAGATCTGGTCCTCAGCCCCGAAAGACTGGTACCTCACCTCCCTCTGGCTGTCGAGGATGTTCTTGACAGACAGGTTTACAGTAGAATTGAAGTCCTTTCCAAAGCTCTTGTTCACGATAAGATCCAGGCTGTGGAAGGGGATGGTATAGGCATCGGGAACGTCTCCCGTACCCACTACCTGCAGGGTCTTGCCCTGGACGTTGTAATACAGGTTCGTTTGCCAACCGTTGTCGTCATTGGCATAGTTCAAGCCAAAGTTCACCAAGAATGGCGATTGTCCCTGCATTTGGCGCGTATCACTGATGGTCTCCCCATCTCTCGCGTTCAAAACTCTCCTTTCGTATTCCGCCTCCGGCATTTCCAGCTGGGATTCTATCAAGGAGAAGTTGAGATTGAATCCGAAATCCTCCCAGTTGTCACCACCAATGAATCCGAAGTTTCTTCGAATTTCGAATTCCGCTCCATAAACCTTGGCGTTGCCCGTGTTGACCGGGATGAACTGGTCAGAGGCTGACAGGAAATACGAGAGCTCAATCGGGTCCTTAAAGTCCTTATAGAATACACTTACCGCGAACATCTGGGCCTTTTCACTGAATCGTTCCCATCGGAGGTCAATGTTGTTTACATAGGTAGGCTGGAGTTCGATGTTTCCGTTGAAGGTCGTACTCGAGATCGGGTCAAAGATCTGGGTGATCGAAGCCTCCTTGAACGAAGGCCTCGCCGTGGTGCGACCATATGCCAGCCTCAGGTTGGAGTCATCGTTCAACGAGTAAATGAAACTTGCCGAAGGGAAGAAGTCCTGCTTGTCCAGGAGCTTTTCATTGTCAAGAACCACATCTCCCTGGTTGTTTGTTCCGGTGTAGAACAGCTGGAATTGTTCAAAGCGCAATCCAACGATCGACTTCAGCTTATCCGTGATCTGGAACTCCTCCGATACGTAGGCCCCGGCAATGTTCTGACTCGCATCGAAGGTATTGGTAGGCTCAAAGTTACCCTGAGCATACGTGCCTCGCTGGTTATTGACGGTCCAAAGGTTCGCAGGATTCAGTATCTCGTCCGCGTCTCCTCCAAATTCAACGCCATCGCCTCCAAAATACCTCAACTGGAACTGCTGGATCGTGTAATCCCTTTGCTTGTAGGTATATTGACCCCCGAAAAGAAGACGAGCCTTTCTGCCGAACAGGTCGTGTCTTTTGGTGAAATCCAACTTTCCAACCAGGTTCACTTCTTCCAGGTCCCTCCAGATTCGGAGCGGGCTTCCCGCAGAGCTCGGTCTGATGACATACTCTCCGTCTTCAAATTCAAACGGAGCCACCCTGACGTCCTTGTCATTGATCCTGGACAAGGTGGGCGAGATCTTCCACTCGATGTTCCAGGAGCCATCCTCGTTGGAATGCTTCCCATTCAGCAGGACATTCGTGATCGAGCTCTCGGTGTACTCGATGTTATCCTTGAAGATCGTGACCGCATCAGAGAAAAGGATTTCCTGCCTCAGGTATCCTGCGGTAGACTCTCCGTTCTGAATATGGAGTCCCGACAGTTTGTATTTGCTCTTATCCGTCCTGAATGTGATTCCGGCCAAAACGTTCCAAAGAACGTTATTCTTGGCCAGATCTCCGTTCTGGAGCTTGTCGGGGTTCATCTCGGTGATCGATTTGTCCTCGAACTTCCTCCAGTTCCCGTTTTGGTACCCTTCGTAATAGATATAATCATTGCGATAGGCACCCGCGAACTGATATCCCAGCTTGTTTCCACCCTTTCCAACATCCCACAGATTCCCGGCTGTAAGTCCAAAATTGGTGTTCATGAAACTTGTTTGCCTCTTGGCCTTCATCTCCGGATTGAACTGTGACGTCCAGTAAGAGGTCGCCCTGTTCTGTTGGGATGGAGGCGGGATATTAATGTCCTGGGGTATCGGGTTGGATCGAAGACCGCTGTCGAATCCTAGGAGTTCGGAATTGCTCTGCTCGGAACCCAGGTAATTGTCGTTGAAGTGCATGCTCGGGTTGTATTCGGCTCCGACTGAGATGCTGTATTCTTCCTGGTTCGGGAAATCTCTCGTGATGATGTTTACAGTACCCCCTGTGAAATCCGCAGGATAATCCGCTGTAAAGGACTTGACCACCTGGATGTTGTCCAGGACGTTCGTGGGAAAGATATCCATCTGGATGGTATTGCGGTCCGGGTCCAGGCCTGGAATGTCAACCCCGTTGAGTATGGATTTTGTATACCGGTCTCCCAATCCCCGCACATAGACATATTTTCCTCCCTGTACGGACACTCCCGGAACACTCTTGACCGCTTTGGCAGAGTTGCTTGCCCCGATTTTGCTGAAGGTTTGCGCAGAAATACCATCCAAAAGGTTGATGGACTTCTTCTGCACGTTCAGTATTGAGGCTTCCGTATTCTCAGCCGTGGTCGCCTTGACCACAACTTCTTCCAATTCATTGCTCAATGGTCCGATGCTGGCATTGACAACGGTGTTCTCATTCGCCTTGATCACAACCTCTGAGATCTCAGCCGTTTCATAGCCGATAAATGAAAACACCACGGTATAGGTTCCTGGTTGAAGCTTAATGGAGTAATTGCCTTCAAAGTCCGTGGTGGTACCTGCAGAGGTTCCCTGGACTACCACGTTGGCAAAAGGAAGAATGTCATTGTATTCCTTGTCTATCACCTTTCCAGAAAGCTCACCAGTCTGTGCAAACATCCCTGTGGTCCAAATCAGGGCCACAGCTAAAATTAAAATTGCTCTTTTCATTCGATTTTCTGTTTGTATCTTAAGTTTTGTTCTGATACAGACCAATTGCCCATCTCTGTCAAGATGAGCAATTGTCCATTGATTTAGATTATCTGACCCTCCTTTTTAGAAAGCTCCTTTTCCTTTTGCATAGGTCCAGTTGAAATCGCCAAGATTGGCTCCTACTGTGTTCGCACCTTTGTTTACTTGAGTCGTCCAGTCGGCCGCTCTGGTTGTAAAGTCAGGATTCAGGATGATCTTGTCTTCTGTCGGATTGCCCTGATCATCAGTAGCCACCTTTTCAACGAAGATGGAGTTGTCGAAGCCGACCACTTCCCAGTTCGCGAAGGTCAGGATGCCATCGAGGAAATTTTGTGAAACGCCGTTGTTGTCCAGTTCCACGTCTTTGCCATCAGGGAAATCGTAGGCATATATACCATTGGCAGCACCCATTGCCCGGCTCCTGAAGTCGGCATACTCCCCGTTATTTGTGTCCGGGTTTCCAATCAGGGTAATGTTGTTCAGGGTGAATTCGCCATTCAAGGCACCTTCAGGTCCGTCGATCTCCAGGCCGTGGTCAGAGTTGTTACCTAAGATCACCACTGAATTGCTGATCGTGCCCGAATAGGCCTGGTCGATGTCCAGTCCGTCGTCTCCCTGGGCCCAAACCAGGATATTGCTCACGTCCACGTTTCCGCCGAAGAATTCAACTCCGTCATCTACGTTTGCCACAACTTCAACGTTGTTTATGACTGTTCCTCTTCCAACAGCCCCAAGTGTCAAGCCGTTGATCTCGTTGCCTTCTCCGATCAATTCACCACCGTGACGGATGGAGACGTACTGGAATACTCCTGAATTGTCATCCGGATCATTTCCTCCGTAAAGACCAAATTCATCAGACGCCGGAATCCCCTCGATCTGAACTTCATCCACGTCTCCTCGGAAGGAACCTGGCGCGCGGCCCAGGATCAATACGCCACCCCAAAGCTGCTGATTGTTTTCGCTCAGGTTAGTGCCTGCCTTTTGACCCACTTCAATATTATCGTCTATTGATGTGAAGATGATTGGGTTGTCAGCAGTACCCATCGCCATGATCTTTGCCCCTCGCGCGATTATAAGTGCAGAGGCAAGTGACCCCTGGCCCTTTGCGCCTTTGATGATCGTACCAGGCTCGATGGTAAGAGTTGCTCCATCTTCGACCACGACCTTTTGATTCAACACGTAGATATTGTTGCTGGTCCAGGTCTCATTGGCTGAAATCAAGCCTGATTTCTGAATAATTCCCTGGCAAGGCGCACAGTCACCCCCACAATCGATTCCTTCTTCATTCCCGTTCTTGATCCCATCATCACAGGTAGGACAGGGGGCACAACTTCCTCCACAATCAACATCGGTCTCATCTCCGTCCTTGATGCCGTTGAAGCAGGAAGCATTACCGCTGTTTCCATTGTCGTCAGAGCAGCTCACAAAGGCCAAAGTCAAGGAAAACAGTATTAAACTTGATAAAATAACTCGTTTCATTTGTTTTCGTTTTAGTTAATTAAAATTTACGCTGCAAAATTGGAGAACAGATGTTAGGGAATTGTTAATCCCTTTTTAAAAGTGAATGAATTCTCAGGTCGCTGGCTTAGACTATATTAAGTTATCGTTAATTCAGGCCCAGGCCGTAATTTTTGTCTATTTTTGTTAGTAGAACCTTAAAGCCCCTGCTATGGACAACGAATCGATCAAGATCTTACTGGTTGACGATGAGCCGGATATACTTGAGATCGTGGGGTATCACCTGAAAAAAGAGGGGTATCAGATCTCAACTGCTTCCAAGGGAACGGAGGCGGTTGCCATGTCGGAGAAGATCAAGCCTCATTTGATCCTGCTCGACATCATGATGCCGGAAATGGACGGGATCGAGGCCTGTGAAAAAATTCGCAAACTGGAAGGGCTGGAGAACGTTGTGATCGCCTTCTTTACCGCCCGGGGGGAAGATTATTCCCAGGTGGCGGGGTTCGATGCCGGGGCTGACGACTACATCACAAAGCCCGTCAAACCCAAGGTGCTGGTGAGCAAGGTCAGGGGCCTGCTCAGAAGGCTTAAGACCAGTGAAGCGAGAAGTGACAACGTTTTGGACTTCAATGGGATCAAAATCAACAAAGACCAGTATTTCGTGGAGATCGACGGTGAGCGTATCACCCTTCCCCGAAAGGAATTCGAGCTCCTTTCCTTGCTGGCGAGCTCTCCCAACAAGGTCTTCAACCGGGAAACCATCCTGAAAACGGTTTGGGGGCAGGACGTCATTGTTGGGGGACGAACCATTGACGTGCACGTGAGAAAGCTTCGTGAGAAGATCGGAAATGATTTTATCCAGACCATTAAAGGAGTCGGGTACAAATTTGTGGTTTAAGCTCCTGAAACCTTATATTTGAGGGTGAAATCAGATCACCTGAACAAACAAGTCCTGCAATCCTCTGCGCTCAGCGCGCTTAGCCTGTCTGTCCTGGGCTTGTTTTTCTACTTTTTTCTCGACCACAACTGGATTTCCTTTTCATTTTTCCTGTTCTCGAGCTTTGCAATCGTCTTTTGGATCTTCAGGGCTTCCATGAAGCACTTTATCCTAAAACAATTGCAAAAGGTCTATGATTCTTCTCTCTTTGAGAATCAACCCTTCCTGAAAAGGGAATCCAAGGAGCTGGACTTCGAGAAGTTTTTGCAAAAAGTGAGGAACTTCGCCGAGAACAAGCACGAAGAGATCGAACAGCTCCACGACCGGGACGATTTCAGGAAAGAGTTCCTGGGGGACGTCTCACATGAATTGAAAACTCCTTTGTTCACGGCACAGGGCTATCTCCTGACGGTCCTTGACGGGTCAATGGACGACGAGGAGCTGGAAAAAAAGTACCTGTTCAGAACCAAAAAAAGCCTTGACCGCCTGAGCTCTATCGTAAAGGACCTGGACACCCTCGCAAAACTGGAATCGGGATTGAAACTGAACCAGGAACCCTTCAACATCGTACAGTGCGCACGTGAGGTCATGGACATGCTGGAATTCTCGGCAGAAAAGAAAGACATCTCCCTGGAATTCGGTGACAATTATGATTACCCGATCCGGGTCAGAGCGGAAAAGGAAAAGATCGAACAGGTCCTGATCAACCTCATTCAGAACTCGATCAACTATGGCAAGATCGGGGGAAGCACCCGATTGTTCATCCGGTCCCATTCCCCGCACAAGGTCCTGGTAGAAATCAGGGACGACGGAGTGGGCATTCACGAAAAGGACCTGCCCAGGATCTTTGAGCGCTTTTACCGTGCAGACAAAAGCAGGTCACGCGAACACGGGGGTTCCGGACTGGGCCTGGCCATCGTAAAACACATCCTGGAGGCCCATGACCAGGAGACTTTTGTCGAAAGCGAACCGGGCCAGGGCACCACCTTTTCCTTCACGCTGAACAAGGCCGATTGAGCTTCCGGGCAATAAAGACAGTTTTTCAATGTTAATTTAATGTTACCAAATTGTTTATTTTGTGTAAAATTGTTAACTTTGGACTAACAACTGAAAAAATCAGGATCATGAAAAAGATAATCGCCACACTTCTTGTTTGCCTTGTAGCCATCAGCTTTTCCTATGCCCAGGATAAGGAACCGAGCTTTGAAAAGCAGGACGACCTGGTAAAGGCCACCTACTACCACGAGAATGGAATGATCAAAGAAGTAGGGTTCTTCAAGGACAACAAACTCCACGACAAATGGGTTCATTACGACCTGACAGGGAAAATAACCGTTGTAGCCAACTACGAAAACGGAGTCAAGGAAGGAACCTGGTACATCGTCGGGGAGAATTCAACTAAGCAGGTAACCTACAAAGCCAATAAACCGATCAAGGTAGAGGAAGTCGAGGGAACGGATCTTTCGTTTATCTGAACCCGACTTTCATCACCTGAAGACATCAAAGAGCGAATGGTCCCATTCGTTCTTTGATGTTTTTTTTGTTTCAAACCCGGGGTATTCCAATGCCTTTTGGATCGTCTCCAGGCCAAAGGACTCCTGGCTGACCACGTGACATAGTCCTTTTTTCGCATGAAACCGACCCAGGTATTCCTGCTCCGCCTGACCGGGGGTCGGCACAAACAAGGCCCTGGCCCCGATTGCGGCCAGGTCCATGATGCTGCTGTATCCTGATCGCGATATTACCAGGCGGCTTCTCTTGATCAGCCTCTCCAACTCCTTTCCCAAAAGAAAGTCATGTATGGTAAAATTCCTTTCTTTTCTTTCCTCTGAGGAATCCCCGATCAGTCCCCTGACCAAAACCACCTTGTAATCCGTTCCCATCAATACCTTGCGCACCTTCTGTTCAAAAATGCTCCTTGACGGCTCGGGGCCGCTCAATATGACCGCAATATCCACATCTTTTTTCACCTCCGCCCCTTCAGAAGAAAATCGACTAAGGGGGCCAGTCCAATAGACCTTTCCAAGGTTCCCGGCATCCGAAGAAAGTTCTCCTGCCAGGCTGTCCGGGCCGGTATGGTCGCAGACCCAGCAGCGGTCGAACTTTGAAATCAGCCTCCTGTGCCAGTAAGTGGCCATGGGTGTCATCCAGCCCGCCTTTACGCTGGGCTGATGGGTAAGGTATACCGAGGGGACCTCCGGGCTTCGAACCCCGAAGCGGTTGTCTGAAATAATCCCGGCGACTCTTTCCTTCTCGAGGATCTTTCGGATCGCCTGTTGCTCCCGGTTCATGGCTTTGAGCACTTTCCGTCCCTGCAGGAGCAGGTTCAGCTGAAAACCTTTGGAGCTCCCGGAATATCGAATGTCATAAGAAGGCAGCTCATAGGTTCGCAGATCAGCGAATTCGGAAGAGAGGAGGGCCAGCGCTCCTCCATCCCCCGCCAGGATGACATCAAAGCCCGACTCTCTTAAGGCCCTGACGATCGGAACGCACCGGGAGGCATGACCCAGGCCCCAGTTCAGGGGAGAAACGATTATGGTTCGCCCCTGCCTTTTCAAAGGTCGAATCCAATGTCCCGCCTGAAGTTCATCTTGTCAAAACAGATCCTGTCTATGTTGTTGTAGGAGGTTTTAAGCGCCTCCCTGAAGTCTTTCCCGTAGGAGGTTATGGCCAGCACACGGCCCCCGGAAGTCACCACCTTGCCCTGGTCCTCCTTCGTGCCCGCGTGAAACACAAGGGAATCCTTCACCTCATCCAGTCCGGCGATCTCCTTGCCCTTCTCGTAGGAACCCGGATACCCTCCCGAAACCAGCATTACGGTGGCAGCGGAGCGGTCATCAAGCTCAAGCCCAAGGTCGCCGAGTTTTCCTTTGGAAACGGCGTCGAAAAGGTCCACCAGGTCCGTTTTGATCCTGGGAAGCACCACCTCTGTCTCCGGATCCCCCATTCTCACGTTGTACTCGATCACGAAGGGGTCGTTCCCCACTTTGATCAGGCCGATGAAGATGAATCCCACATAGGGTATGCCATCCTTTTTGAGGCCTTCCACCGTGGGTTTGATGATGCGGTTTTCCACCTTGTCCAAAAACTCCTTGTCGGCAAAGGGAACGGGCGAGACTGCACCCATCCCTCCGGTATTCAGGCCCCGGTCTCCTTCCCCGATCCTCTTGTAGTCCTTTGCATTGGGCAGGACCACGTAGTCCTCCCCGTCGGTAAGCACGAAGGAGCTCATTTCGATCCCATCCAGGAACTCCTCGATCACCACCTTCGAGCTGGCTGCGCCGAATTTCTTGTTTCCCAGCATTTCCCTGAGCTCGTGCCGGGCCTCTTCGAGATCCTCCAGGATGAGCACCCCTTTACCTGCTGCAAGACCATCCGCCTTGAGCACATAGGGAGGGTTCATGCTGCCCAGGAAGTCCAGTCCCCGGTCCAGGCTCTCCTCCGTGAAGCTCTGATACTTGGCCGTGGGTATGCCATGGCGCTCCATGAACTCCTTGGCGAATTCCTTGGAGCCTTCGAGCTGAGCCCCGAGCTGCTGAGGGCCGATGACCGGAACCTCCTTCAACTGCTCATCGGCGAGGAAGAAATCGTGTATCCCGCGGACCAGGGGATCCTCCGGGCCGACGACCACAAGCTCTACGCCCTTTTCAAGGACCAGCTTCTTCACTTCGTCAAAATCGTTAGGGTCGATGCTGACGTTCTCCCCGTAGTCAGAAGTGCCCGCGTTTCCCGGAGCAATGTATAGGCTGTCGCAATTTGCGCTTTGGGCCAGTTTCCAGGCAAAGGTGCACTCCCTTCCGCCCGAACCGATGACAAGAATGTTCATTTTCGCTCGTTTTGGCGTAAAAGTACTTTAAAAAACAACCGTTTCAAAAGATCTGCTCGAGGATCTTCTGGGTGATGATGTAGGTGGGTCGAATCCCCGCGGTGCCAAGCCCTCCCGAGGCCAGGGTGCTGCCCGTCTTCAGGGGGTTGTCAGAGGCGTAATAGGCATACCGGACCTTGACGTCAGGGCTTATGTTCCCCCGGATCCGGGAGGCCGACTGAATGGCCTTCTGGTAATGGGCCCCTTCCATCTCGAGGCCTATGACCCGCCAGGTCGACCTGTGAAAGAACTCCAGCAGGTCCTTGTTCTGAAGGGAAGTGCCCAGCACGGTCACCATCGAGCCCTCGTAGACGTTCAGCCCGTTGTTCTCAATGTCGGAGACCCGGAGCTCGTTCTTGAAGGGATAGTTGTCTGCCGTGCCCTCGAAGATATGGGCATTCGGGATCATGATGTCCCCTTTGTCGCCCTTGAGGATGCCCGCCTTGCCCATGACGGAGACCGATTCCACCCTGAGGTGGATCTTCTCGCCCCCTGAATTCTCATAAGGCTTGAGCAGCTCGTCCAGGGTCTCATAGGCCTGCTCCCCAAACGCGTAGTCCATGACGATGATCACAGGGTGTTCTCCTGTGCTCTGCCGGCTGTATCTGGTCTTGCTGAAGTCGATCTTCTCCGTGTCGATGATCTGCACGTCTATGTTGGCGCCTGTCTTGTCATCGATGAAGATCAGCCCGTGTTCGGCCGCCCCTTTCTTGACCCTCTTTCTCAGGTCCTTTTTCGAGGGTTTGCCAATGAGCTCGAAGAGTTCGATCCCATCGAGTTCCCTGGCCTCCTCCTCGAGTATCATCGGCGCATAGATCGAGTTCATCACACTGTGCATGTTGGCACTTATGATGTGGAGAGGGCGACGGATCAGCCCTTTCGCAAAAAGCTCGTCCTTGATGTTGTTGGCCCAGACCTCCCCATAGCTGTGGTGTCCGATCCTGTCCCGGAGAACAGGGCTGAACGTGATCTCGTGCTTCTTGTCCTCCAGCAGTTCATTCAGGGCCAGCTTTCCCATCCAGTAAATGACCTCGAAGAAACGATCGGGGTTGCTCTCGGTGGCAAAGCTCTGGTCGGCCCTTACTATCTCCTCGAAGGTCCTTCCCAGGAAGCTCGACATGTGTGCGATCAGCACCTCCCTGTCCTCTCCTTCGGGGCGGCTGTTGTTCAAAACCGCTCTTTCCAGGTGTTTCCATTCCCTGATGGTGTCACCCTCGTCTCCGATCATGACCTTCTTTGCGATCTTCCCTGCCTCTATGAACATGAAGGTAAGGTGGGTGAGGATGTCATACACGTCAGAACGCCCCCTTGTGATCTCGATGTTCATCTGCTCGCGATCGATCCGGTAGCAATTGCGCCTTCGCTTGGCCGGGATCATCTTTGAAAAACCGGATTTGCCCAGGCCCTCGTCAGCGGTCAGGTGTATGAAGCGGCATTCTGCGATGCCTTCCGGGAGCCTGTCTATGACATAGTGCAGTCCGTCGAGCTCTGTCACCTCCTCTCCCATGGACCCGTAGATCTCGGGTTGAAGGATCAGGAGCTCATTGATGAGCGCCTGTCCCGACACTCCCATGGGCTTGTAAAATCCCCTGATAAAAAGATGGCGCATCGTGATGTAGATCCTTTCGATGGCCGTGGTTGAGATCTGTGCTTTGGTCCTTTCAGCGCTTTTCATCTTCAAGTATTCGGCGGTATTGAGCCTCGTCCTCCAGGATCGAGATGGCTTTTTTGATATAGGGGCTGTGCGCAATGTGGTTTTGGTACTCCCCTTTCTTGAAATAGTAGCGATTGATGATCTCGTCACCCAGCTTTTCCTTTATACGGTCCTTGTTCTTGGAAAGCTCCTGGATCTTCTGCTCCTGCATCTCCTCTTTGAGTCGCTTGTAGGAGGAAGCGATTCCTTCGTCCAGGCCCTCCTTCCTGGAAAGCTCAAAGGCCTTCTCGAACTTCTTCTCGCTTCCGGTCTTGAAGTTGCTGTGCCCTTCTTTCAAAAACTGCACAAAATCCCCAAATTCCCCTTCTCCGACAAGGTAATCCTCCGGAGCGGCGATCTGGCTGTTCTTGTAGTAGTACTTGTTGGCAAAGCTGAAAATGGCATCGGACTGCATCAGGGCCCTGGTCGCTTCGGTCTCGTCCGACTTTTCGATCAGGACGTCGGGCTCGATCCCTCCACCGTCATAGACCGTTCTTCCGTTCCGGGTCTTGAAGGCATTCCGGTTCTCGTCTGAGAATTTCGGAACGTCCTCCCCATTTCTGTGCGTGTAATCAAGCTCCTGGATGTTTCTCCCGCTGGGGGTGTAGTATTTGGAAATCGTGAGCTTGAGCTTGGTGCCGTAGGTCAGGTTCCTGTATCGCTGCACCAGCCCCTTGCCGAAGGAACGCTCCCCGACGATCACCGCCCTGTCCAGGTCCTGCAGGGAGCCTGCAACGATCTCTGAGGCGGAAGCCGACCTTCCGTCGATCAGGACCACCACCGGGATATCCAGGTCAATCGGTTCATATTTGGTGCGATAGATCTCGCTCCATTTCTTGATCTTGGCCTTGGTGCTGACCACGACCTCGTTCTTGGGAACGAAGAAGTTCGTGATGTCGATGGCTTCGTTCAGCAGTCCGCCGGGGTTTCCCCTAAGGTCGAGGATCAGTTTGCTCATCCCCTGGGTCTTGAGATCGACAAAGGCGTTCTTTACGGAAGACGAGGCCTTGTTGTTGAAGCGGTTGAAGGCAATGTAGCCGACCTCAGGAGTCACCATCTGGTAATGGGGAACCGGATCGACAAGGATCTTCTCGCGGGTCAGGGTGAAATTCATCTGCTTTCCGTTTCTGTCGATCAGCAGGTCAACCGTACTTCCCGGAACACCCATCAGCAGGTTGATCACCTGCTCGCTGTCATAGTCCTCCACCCGGGTCTCGTCGATCCTGAGGATCTGGTCTCCCACCTTGATCCCTGCGCTCTCCGCGGAATAGCCCTGGTAGACCTCAGAGATCACGAGCTTCCTGTCATAATACCTGGAATCCGCCCCGATGCCGCTGTATTCCCCAGAGGAATTGATCTTGACCTCCTCGACTCCCTGCTCGTCGTAGTATCGGGTGTAGGGGTCGAGCTCCTCGAGCATGTTGTTTATCGCACTCTCGGTCAGCTGTGCAGGATTGATCTCATCAATGTAATACATGTTCAGCTCCTTGAACAGGGTGGTGTAGATCTCCATCTGCTTGGCCACTTCGAAAAAATCCGATTTGAAGGCCAAAAATCCGGTGCTTAACAACACCAGGCCCCCGATCAGGATCATCTTCCTAAACCTTTTCAAAATCTTCTTCATTTCTTTCATTAAGTTCTTGTTTGTCGAGAAACGCCTGCAGCAGCTCCTTCATGCGCTTTTCAATCACCTGGTATTCCAGCTCCCTGTTTCCCTGGTATATAAACATAAATATATGCTTTTTAGTATGCTCGGAGGCATACAACAGCTCCTTGTTTTTCCTATACGCCTCCCGCAGCAGCCTCTTTATCCTGTTTCTCTGAACGGCCTTCTTGAAATTGCGCTTCGAAACGGATACCCCGGCCAGGATCTTGTAGGCAGATTCGTGATCAGAAGGTGAATAGATCAGCTTGATCGGATAGACCGTCAAAGACCTTCCTTCAGCAAAAAGTCGCTGAATCAGTTTCCTGCTTTTCAGCCTCTCAAGTTTGTTGAAGGTTTGACGCATCCCTGCAAATGTAATCAAATAAAATTATGAATTTAAAAGTTTGGATGGGGCCTCATTATCGATCCAATAATTGTAAATTTGCTTTATTAATTTCTCAATAAAAACCTATGTCTGCCGATTTATTCCAGTCACCCGACTACTATCTACTTGACGACCTGCTGAGCGAAGAGCACAAACTGGTCAGGGAAGCCACCAGGGAGTGGGTAAAAAGAGAGGTATCACCCGTAATCGAGGACGCTGCCCAGGAGGCAAAATTCCCGAGCCAGCTACTCAACGGTCTGGCCGAAATAGGTGCTTTCGGACCCTACATCCCGGAAGAGTACGGTGGGGCCGGCCTGGATCAGATCTCGTATGGATTGATCATGCAGGAGATCGAGCGCGGAGATTCAGGAATCCGGTCGACGGCCTCGGTGCAGTCATCGCTGGTCATGTACCCCATCTACAAATACGGAAACGAAGAGCAAAGGCAGAAATACCTGCCCAAACTGGCCTCTGGAGAGTTGATCGGCTGTTTTGGCCTTACCGAGCCCAATCACGGGTCCAACCCGGGGGGCATGGAAACCCGCTTCAAGGACATGGGAGACCACTATCTGCTGAACGGGGCCAAGCTCTGGATCTCGAATTCCCCCTTTGCCGACATTGCGGTCGTCTGGGCCAAGAACGAGGAGGACCGCATTCACGGCCTTATCGTGGAACGCGGCATGGAAGGCTTCTCGACCCCCGAAACGCATCACAAATGGTCGCTCAGGGCCTCTGCGACGGGTGAGCTCATCTTCGACAACGTGAAAGTGCCCAAGGAGAACCTGCTTCCCAACAAGAGTGGCCTGGGAGCTCCCCTGGGATGCCTCGACTCGGCTCGCTATGGCATTGCCTGGGGCGTGATCGGGGCCGCCATGGATTGTTATGACACCGCCCTGAGGTACTCTAAGGAACGGATCCAGTTCGGAAAGCCAATCGCCAGCTTCCAGCTGCAGCAGAAGAAGCTTGCCGAAATGATCACCGAGATCACCAAGGCCCAGCTGCTCACCTGGAGACTGGGTGTTTTGAGGAACGAGGGCAGGGCCACCTCGGCCCAGATTTCGATGGCGAAGAGAAACAACGTCGAAATGGCGCTCAACGTTGCCCGTGAGGCCAGGCAGGTTCTTGGGGCCATGGGCATCACCGGGGATTATTCGATCATGAGGCACATGATGAACCTCGAATCTGTGATCACCTACGAAGGCACTCACGACATCCACCTACTCATAACCGGACTGGACATCACGGGAATCTCAGCCTTCAAGTGATGAAGGTCAAGGTTTGCCTGATCCAGGACAGCCCGGTATTCTTCGACCTGGAGAAGACCATCGACAAGGTCGAGGAACTCTCGACCCAATATGCTGCCCGGGGCTGCAAGCTGATCGTGTTTCCCGAGTCCTTCATTCCCGGCTACCCCCGCGGCTTTGACTTTGGCGCCGTCGTGGGAAGCAGGACCGAGGAAGGCAGGAGGCTCTATGCAAAATACCATGAGAACAGCCTGGATCTCCAGGGAGAGGAGCTGAAAAGGCTGGAGCGACTCAGCAGGAGACTCGGGGTATACCTCGTCATAGGAGTCACGGAGAAGGAAAGGGTGAATTCCTCCCTCTACTGCTCCATGCTCTATATTTCTCCTGCAAAGGGACTGCTTGGCGTTCACAGGAAGATCAAACCCACGGGCACGGAACGCCTCATCTGGGCCGAGGCCGACGGCTCTTCCCTGGTCACTTTCGACACGGGAATTGGAAGGATGGGAGGCCTGATCTGCTGGGAGAACTACATGCCCCTGGCAAGGATGTCCATGTACCGGAAGGGCCTGGACCTCTACATTGCCCCCACGGCCGATGCACGAGAGCAGTGGACCTCGACCATGAGGCACATCGCCCTCGAAGGCAGATGCTTTGTGCTGGGCTGCAACCAGTACTTCACCCGGTCAATGTACCCCGAACCCTACCGGGAGCTGGTGGACCCGGGCACAGAAGAGATCTGTGCGGGAGGAAGCCTGATCGTCTCTCCCCTGGGCGAGGTGATCGAAGGGCCCCTGTACGGAAGCCCCGGATCCCTCGTCGCAGAGCTGGATCTTTCGGATATCCCTGCGAGCAGGCTGGATTTTGACGTTAACGGGCACTACGATCGAAAAGACATCTTTACCTTTGATGTCAAAGGACAACCTGATACAATTTCCGATGCAAATAAAGAACAACCCTAAATTCAATACCATGAAAACCCAAAGAAACTTATTGGCCCTATTCCTGATGACGATTTTGGTCCTTTCCTGCTCACAAAAGAAATCGGAAGCCGCAGATGCGCAGGGAGAGCCGGAAAAGGGAACGGTCGACACCTACGAAGCCCTGCAGGGTGCCTGGACCACCCAGGACCTCAATTCAGAAGGAGAGCAGATCACCGTGACCACCATCGTCATGGACGGATTCATTGCAGAGGCCTTCTACAATGTGGAACGAAAGGAATTCACCCGGACCTTCGGGGGAAGCTGGTCGGTGAAAGGAAATACCTTCACCCTCAACTACGAGTTCTACTCGAACGATTCCACCCGAGTGGGAACTTCGAGAGACATTGTCTTTGACCTCAGGGGAGACACGATCACCTTTGAAGGAGATCAACGGGTCTGGAGCCGGATAGACGACGGCCGGAAAGGAAACCTCAGCGGTGCCTGGCTGTTCGCGGGCCGCGAAAGAGACGGTGAGATGACACGAAGAGAGCCGGGTCCCCGAAAGACGATGAAAATGCTCTCCGACACTCGTTTCCAGTGGATCGCCTACAACAGCGAGACGGGGCAGTTCTTTGGAACCGGTGGGGGAACCTATACCGCCAAAGACAAAGAATACACCGAGAACATCGAATTCTTCTCCCGCGACAGCAGCCGGGTCGGCGCCTCGCTCTCCTTCGAGTTTGGAATCGTGAATGACGAATGGCACCACAAGGGGCTGAGCAGCAAAGGAGACCCCATACACGAGTTGTGGGCCCCGCGCAAAGACCTTGAGAAAAAATAATCATTCTGTCTTCTCTTTAATTCAACCCGGAACCTGTGTCCCGGGTTTTTTTCTGCTTTCGTGCGACCATCCGGTAACCTTGCCGTCCTGAATGTTGTCTCAAACTACCCATATGGAGACGTTTAACCACCCTAACACTTGAACCATGGCCCGGATGCACTTATATTTTCGCCTCAATGCACTTATGACCTTTTCATTGATTGTTGTCACTTTCTCACATGCCCGTGCTTCTGAGGAAGCCGATCCCAACCTCTCGTCCACCTATTCAATCACCTTCAATAACCGGGACGAGGCCCTGGTCGAATATTCTTTTACCGTGACGGACACCATATTGTACATGAGTGAAATGGGAGCCCGGCAACTCGAAAACGGATGGGCAACTTTTGTTCGGGACCCCGAAATCGTTTCTGCAGAAGGAGAGAAACTCCATATCACTCCGACCGAGCGGGGAAAGTGGAAAATCGGTGCCAAAAGGGGACAGAAAGCCGTGCTGAGATACAGGGTGATTTTAGATCATGAAAAATACACCTGGCCGGGAGGGATTGACGGGGTGGCCTACAAACAGGATCACGGAGTTTTCTATTCGGGGAGAAGCTTGTTCATTGTGAACGGACAGAAAAACGAGAAGATCCGAGTCGACTTTGTCCTGCCTGAAGGTTGGGAAGTGTCAACAGCCTGGGACAGCTCAAATGACAAATCAAACTCCTTCCTGATCTCGAACCAAACGGAACTGGTGGAATCGATGATCTTTGCAGGAATTCACGAAAAAATCATTCTAAAGGAAGGGAATTTCGAGATCCTGTTCGCCTTGGGAGGAGAGCAACAGATTGCAAGAAAAGAAGAGTATCGTAACTTGGCTTCCGGGGTGTTCGGCTATTACATAGATCTCATGGGAGGCCTGCCCAAACCAAACCCTGAGCATCCTTTCAACAGGGTTCTCGTGGTTTTAAATCCTTCCACGCAGACGGATGGAGAAGTGATTGGAAATTCAATCAGCATCCTGGAGTCCGTTGAGAACGGCCCGCAATCTCAGCTGATCTCAAGTCTTTTGTTCGCGCATGAATTGTTTCATCTTTGGAACGGCAAGTCTTTTTATCCATCGGATGATCGTGCCGAGTGGTTCAAAGAAGGGGTCTCGAACTATTACACGCTCAAGGCTCTGTACATTACCGGAGTCCTTCAGGAGGACGCCTTTTTCAGAACCCTGGGTGATTTCTTCTTCCCGCGATATGTCAGCGATCCGGGGGTGGGGAGTATTTCTCTTGCAAGCGGTGAAATGAAGCACGAGCACTGGGGTATCATCTATTCCGGAGGCATGTTTGCCGGAATTGCCCAAGACATAATCATCAGGACCGCTTCTAAGAACTCAAAGAGCCTGGATGACCTGATGAGGCTCCTATACTCAGAATACGGTGGATCGGAAGAGAGCTACACGCTCGGAGGCCTCAGGACATACCTGTCTGATCTCAGCGGAACGGACCAGTCTGAATTCTTCGATCAGTTCATCACGGGAACTTCAGCAATTCCTGTGGCGGAGTACATCAACCTTTCGGGTCTGGTCACAGAGGTGACAGAAGGTCGCCTTTCCATTTCCAGGTCTCCTGACCAGACCGGGCTGGAGCAAGAGATCATCGCAGGCATGCTCGGTGCGCAATGAAGCCCTTTTTTGCCAATTGAATAAACTTCCTATCTTAGGTAAACAATTATTAACTATGGCGTATAGCGAGCATTTGGCAGATCGGGTACGATCAAGACTCTCAAGTTCAGGTCGGGTCGAGGA
>CAZAZM010000003.1:28012-35889 GCA_964489625.1 uncultured Flavobacteriaceae bacterium | reverse complement strand
GGAAGGAAGTCGCCCGATGGATTTCACAGGTCGCGTCATGAGAGGCTTCCTTTTTGTTGACCCGCAGGGATTTGACTCCGACAAAGATCTTGACTTCTGGATCGAAAAGGCAGTTGAGTTCAACAAATTACTGACCTGAACCCATTCAATTCCATGGAACTGAAGTTGACAAAGGCAACGGTCTCCGACATGGATCTCGCCCTCGAGCTGTTCAGACAGACCAGCCTCTCCCTCAAAGCCAGGAATCTGAGCCAGTGGTCCTACTGGATGGATCCTCCCGAGGAAAGGCTGCAATGGGTCAGGGAAGGATTCCAGCAGGGTGAGTTCTTCTATGTCTACGACGAGGAAGGCACTTTTGTAGGCATGTTCCGGCTATTGCCCGTCGATGAGCTCTACTGGGATGAGAAGGGTCGGGATCCGGGTGCCCGTTACGTCCATTCACTGGTGATCATCCCGGAACAAAAAGGCAGGGGTGTAGGAGCCCTGATCTTAAAGAAAATCATCGAGATCCTGAAAAAGGAGGGCGCCCAATTGCTTAGGTTGGACTGCGACTCCTCCAATTCCAGGCTCTGCAGGTACTACGAAGATCAGGGTTTCGTGCAGGTAGGCAAAAAGGTCACGCCCTACTCTGTGAACAACCTGTATGAGATGAAGCTGTAGGCTCGGGGCACGGTGGTTCCTCCAAGGGATGCGAAGCAAAAATCTCGTATCTTGGCACAATGAAAAATAGCAAGAAAACATACATGGCCGGGGAGCTTGCCGAACTCCTGAATGGAACCTTGATCGGGAACTCAGAAGCAACTGTCGTCGGACCGGAACAGATCGAGCGGGCCGGGTCCGATCACATCACCTTCATAGGAAGCCAAAAATACGTGGCGCTTTGGTCGCAATCCCGGGCTCCTTTGGCCATCGTCGACAAAAGGCTGAACCTTGACAAGCCAGGAGACAACAGGGCCTTTATCGAGGTCGGCAATGCCGATCTGGCCATGGCTCAGCTCCTGGAGCTCTTTCTGCCCGAAGCGGCCGACCTGGGAACGGGAATTCACCCCCGGGCCACAGTCCACGAAAGCGCAATAGTTTCAGAAGGGGTTGTCATCGGGGCCAATGCCTATGTCGGGCCAGGCGTCCGCATAGGGAAAAACAGCGTGATCTTCCCGAATGTGAGCCTTCTCGACGAGGCTCAGATCGGCGAAAACTGCCAGATCCGGTCCGGAACAGTGATCTCTGAACGATGCGTGCTTGGCGACTTCTGCCTGATCCAGTCCAACGTGAGCATCGGTTCTGACGGGTTCGGCTACCGGCCCAGCCCGGACGGAAGAGGTATCGTCAAGATCGCCCACATAGGAAACGTGGTCATTGGAAATCACGTCGAGATCGGATCCTCGAGCTGCATAGACCGCGGCAAGTTCAGTTCCACGACCATCGGTGACGGGACCAAGATCGACAACCTGGTCCAGATCGGTCACAACTGCACCATTGGCAGGTCATGCATGATCGCCGGCTGCTGTGGCATCTCGGGATCAGTGACCCTGGGAGACGGGGTGATCATGGCAGGCCAGGTTGCCGTCAAGGACCATGTCACGATAGGCAACGGGGTGACCATCGGCGGGAAATCCGGTGTGATCAACGACATCCCGGACGGCCAGACGATCCTGGGCTTCCCGGCAGTTCCGGCAAAGGAAACCCTCAAGCAGTGGGCAATGCTCAAAAGAATGGTCCGAAAGAATTGACGGCTTGATTTTAATCGACCATGATGCAGAAATTGATCATCTTCCTGGTCATCCTCATCTCGGCTGTTGCTCCAGCCCGGGCACAGGAATCCTTTGAGCGCAAGGACAGGCAGATCGACTCCATCATGCGGTCCTATCTCGTCCACACGGGAAAGAAGCCCGTCCACAATTTCCTGCTGCATTCCAAAAACGAGATCAGCGGCTACGAGGTCTTCAAAGGAGTTGGAATCCTGGGTCGCGACGAAACCCCGATCGAGGCAGACTACCAGTTCAAGACGGCGAGCATCACCAAGACCTTTGTCTCGGTGATCATCCTGCAACTTGTCGAAGAGGGAAAACTGTCATTTGAAGATCGCGCCCATGTCTATCTGAAGGACCTGGACTTCCTGGACTATGACAATTTCATGTACCACAAGGATACGGCCTATGCGTCCGAGATCACCCTGGAACAGCTGCTTCGCCATACGTCGGGGGTGGCGGACATCTTCACCGACAAGGAGACCCGCTTCGTGCTGCGCGTGCTGACGCACAAGAGAAAAGAGTATGACGAAAAGGACGTTGTCGACCTCTACTACAAATACAAACTGGACAAAATGGGGCTGTTCAGACCCGGCCAGGGACACCATTACTCCGACATGAACTACATGCTGCTCGGTTTCGTGATCGAGCAGGTCACCGGGAAGTCCTTGCCCGAGAACATACGTGAACGCATCCTCGAACCTTTGAACATGGAGAACACCTATTTCGAATACTACGAGCCGGCACGTGGCAAGATGAAGCAGGTGGACACCTACCTGAACAAATTGAATGTGACGAAGAAGGTCAATACTTCCTACGAATGGGCCGGAGGTGGCCTGGTGTCGACGACAAAAGAGCTTTCCCGTTTTATCGAGGCCGTTTTCAAAAAAGAGTTTTTCGGGGAAGATATGCTTTCCGCCATGATCGACATGGGCCCGGCCCGGAAGTTCGGCAAGGAATCCGGAATGGGCATCTTCCTGTATGAGATCAAAGGACGCGAGTTCTACGGGCATGGCGGATTTTACGGCTCCATCATGCTCTACAGCCCGGAGCAGAAGATCAGCTTCACCGTGAATGTGGGGCAGGCGGAGGCCCGCTTGGACCCCTACGAACTCGTTGACGCCCTCCTGAGCGTGATTGAAAGGGAATGAGCTTTGTTTTTCGGTTGAGGCACAGATATTTTGACGGAAATTCTTTAACTTCAACTCAATGAAATCGAACTAAAACCACATGAGATGAAGCATCCCTTCCTTTCCCTGCTTTTGACCCTCCTGCTCCTTTCCTGCCAGCCCGGCAAAAAGGAAAACACGGAACAATCGGGTTCCGACCCAAATGAAATCGAGTCGGTGCAAGAGGCTGATTCGACCAATGATCAAAGCGATGCCGACAAGGCGCCACAAGAAAATTATGTTCCACAGAGCACCGACGAGCAAACGGCCAACAACCTCAAGGTGTTCCTGAAGAATTACACCGGTGAGGAATACGCTTCGCTAAGCGATCTCGACAAGAAGTTCCAGTTCTACGAGCTGGACCTGAATGACGACGGCAACAAGGAGATCTTCGTGCGGCTGATGGGGCCCTATTTCTGTGGCTCAGGGGGCTGTACCTTCCTCCTTCTCGACAAATACGGTGAGGTCATCACCAAATTCACGGTGACCCGGGCGCCGATCTTCAGGGAGTCCAAGAAGGTGAATGGCTGGTCTCTTCTTCTTGTACAGGACTCCGGAGTATTCAAGGAGCTGATCTACGAAAACGGAAGCTACCCTCCCAACCCTTCTGTGCTCCCGAAAGCACCTTATGATGCCCCGAGCGGTCACGCCGAGGTGATGTTCGATGAGAATTTTGCGCCTTGCAAAACCTTTGAGTACTAGGTCTTCATGGGAGAGAAACGGAGACTCCTTCTTTTTTTGTTTGTCGGGTTGAAATTCATCCTGCAATATTTCGCAATTAACCCCGTGTATGAATTGCACCGTGATGAATATCTCCACCTGGACCTTGGGAATCATCTTGCCTGGGGTTATACCAGTGTTCCTCCGGTCACCGGATGGATCTCCTTCGTCATTATTGCGCTGGGCAAGTCCGTGTTCTGGGTCAAATTCTTTCCCGCCCTGTTTGGGGCGCTCACCCTTGTGGCCGTCTGGAAGATCATAGAAGAACTCGGGGGTAATGCCTTTGCTCTTGTCCTGGGCGCCACCGGAGTCCTCTGCTCAGCGCTTTTGAGGATCAACACCCTCTATCAACCCAATTCTCTGGAGTATCTTCTATGGACCCTGGTGTTCTATTTCATCGTAAAATACATCAAACATCAGGATCCCAAATGGATCTGGATGACAGCGCTTACTTTTGCGCTGGGATTCCTGAACAAATACAACATTGCATTTCTGTTTTTGGGAGTCCTGCTGGCACTTCCGTTGACCGAACACCGAAAGGTGATTGGAAACAAGCATCTCTATTATGCTTTTTTGGTTGCCTTTCTGATCGTGTTGCCAAACCTGGTCTGGCAGGTACAGAATGACTATCCGGTCATCACCCATTTGACAGCGCTCTCTGAAACACAGCTTGTAAACGTCGATCGCCTGGGATTTCTCAAGGACCAGGTGCTGTTCTTCACAGGTTCGCTCATCACATTGATAGCAGCCCTGTTCTCCTTTTTCGTTTTTGCCCCCTTTCGGAAGTACCGCCTTTTGCCGTTCACCTTCCTGTTCGTACTGCTCCTTTATGTTTTTTTTCAGGCCAAGAGCTACTACTCCATAGGCCTTTATCCCGTTATGCTGGGCTTTGGCTCCGTTTACCTGGAGAAGTTGCTTGACAAGGGTTGGAAGTTCTATCTGCGCCCCTTACTCGTTGGCATCCCCGTACTGGTAATTGCGGCAGTGTTCAGCGTTACCGTTCCGGTTCTTTCCCCCGAAGAGATCGTCGAGAACCCAACTTTATTCAAAGACCTGGGGCTGCTCAGGTGGGAGGACGGTCGTGATCACGAACTTCCGCAAGACTTCGCCGACATGTTGGGCTGGAGGGAACTGGGGGGGCTGGTGGACAAGGCTTTTGGGGAGGTGAAGGAAAAAGACAAGACCCTGATCCATTGTGACAATTATGGTCAGGCAGGTGCCATAAACTTCTATTCCGTGGAAAAGCACGGCGAGGCACTTACCCTTAGCGCGGATTATATAAACTGGTATCCTCTGGATCATATGGAAATCAGGAACGTCGTCCTGGTTCAGGGACCCATGGATGACGATCCGGAACGAGCCAGGGAAAGACCCTGGTTCCAATCCGTGGAACTCGTTGGAGCGATCGAGAATCCCTATGCCAGGGAAAAAGGGACGAAGGTATACCTTTTGAAAGGAGCCAAACGATCGATCTCCAAAATCCTTGAAGAGGAGATCAAAAAAAGGAAAAGAGGCCTTCACCCATGAACACAAGCACGAATAGAAATCCTATGGTCGCAGTTACAGGCTCTTCAGGGCATGTGGGATCCGCACTGATCCCCCTGCTCGACGCGCAGGGCTACAGAATGAGGTGCCTGTATCGAAAGGTAAAGCCAGAAACAGAAGCCCAAAATGTCACCTGGGTCAAGGGCGAGCTGAGAGAAGCGAATTCAATAGAAGAATTGCTCCGTGGCTGTGAGGTGCTGATCCATTGTGCTGGGGTGGTCTCCGTGGGAGAAGACAACAGGGAGGAGGTTGCACAGGTGAACATTGAAGGCACGAGAAAACTTGTTCAGGCCTGCGAGAACAAGGACATTCGATTCATTCACATCAGCTCCTCGACCGCAACCTATTCCAATAATCCCGATCAGGCCCTGGATGAAAAGGCTCCCCTTGTCGATAGCCGGGAATTCTATTACGGATGGACGAAGGCACGCGCAGAGGAGATCGTCGCAGAGGCGGTGCTTGCAAAGGGTCTGGACGGAGTCATCCTCAGGCCCACTGCACTCGTGGGGCCCCCGGACAGGCAGCCCTCCAGGTTTGGACGGGTCATATTCGATCTGCACGAAGGCAGGCTGCCCATGATCAGCAATGGGGGATACGATCTTCTGGACATCAGGGACTTTTGCCAGACCGTGATCAACAGCATTGCGCTGGGAGAGGCCGGGGAGGTCTATCTGACCGGCGGGAGCTTCCATTCGATCCGGGAGGTCGCGGAACTCGCCGGGCCTGAAAGGATCCCTCCGGTCATTTCCGTCGACCTGCTCATGGCCCTGCTTCCCTTGATCAGGCTATACAGTCGTTATTTTCGACTGCCCTGGCCGATAAACAGGGAGAGCCTGCTAACGCTGAAGAGAGCGCCTCGAAGGGTGGATTCCTCCAAGGCAATAAAGAAATTGAATCACAAGGTCAGGCCCCTGAACGAGTCTGTGTCCGACCTGATCAAATGGAAGAAAAAGCAACTTGAAAATGACTGAAGGGACCTTTCACATCCTATGCCTGATCTGGGGCGCATCGGCCCTCATCGTATTCTTCGTACTAAGGTTCGTAAAAGCCCCCTATGGCAGGCATGTGAAAAAAGGATGGGGCCCGGAGCTGCCAAACAAGTTGGGCTGGATCCTGATGGAGCTGCCCTCCTTCCTGGTCATGCTCTACTTCTTCTTACGGGAGGAACAAAGCCCTTATGCCTCCTTTCTTTCCTTGCTATGGCTGCTTCACTACGGGCACAGGACCTTTGTATTCCCCTTCCGGCTGAGGACGCGGGGCAAGAAGATGCCCCTGGCCATCGTGGGTTCGGCCATCTTCTTCAACCTCGTCAATGCGGGGCTGAACGGATACTACCTGTCCTTTCTTGAAAAGTACGACTCCGGGGATTTTCTCACGTGGAACTTCCTCGCAGGCCTGTTCTTCTTCGTTTTGGGCGCCGGGATCAATCTGAAAAGCGACAACATGCTGCTGCGCCTCAGAAAACCGGGAGAGCTCGGGTACAGGATCCCGAGAGGTTTCCTGTTCGAGCGCATCTCCTGCCCGAACCACTTCGGAGAGCTGCTTGAGTGGGGCGGCTTCGCTCTTATGGCATGGAACTGCCCGGCGAGCACCTTCTTCCTGTGGACAGCAGCCAACCTGATCCCGCGGTCGCTCGCTCACCACAACTGGTACAAGGAAGAGTTTCCCGACTATCCCAAAAATAGAAAAGCCATCGTTCCCTGGCTGGTCTGAATCAGACCCCTGACCTTGTCTTTTGCTCAAAAAATGGGTATCTTGCAGGAACACTTATCCCCCTCGCCCATGACCCGTCTGGCCCCCATTTTCGTATTCGTTTTACTTTTTTTCAGCCTGCAGATGAAATCACAGGAACTGTCTTCCTACCGATGGAGCAACCGAATCCTCCTGGTCCTGTCCAACGACCCCAACAATGCCGAGGTCAGGAGACAGATCTCCCTTTTTGCAAATGACAGCCTGGGTCTGGCTGAACGGAAACTCATGCTGCTCCAGGTGTTCCCGGATCATTATCTTATGGGTTCCAACAATTTCGTTCGCCGGCAAACCGGAGAGATCTATTTTGACTACAAGACCTCGGAACGGCCTTTTGAAGTCGTGCTGCTGGGACTGGACGGCAGTGAAAAATTGAGAAGGTTCGATGTCATAAGCCCCGCCGATCTCTATGCCATCATCGATGTCATGCCCATGAGGAGATCTGAACGCTAACAACAACCCAGGGAACCGCCTTTATTTAGCCTTTTAATTCTTACTTTTAGGGTTCCAATCCAAATCTTAGCATCATGAGGAAAAGCAACTCAATGCCAACTATCTTGCTGGCTCTTTTTTTATTTCTCTCCATCACCGGGGCAAGATCGCAGGGCGAGGCCTTCAAGAACCCTGAACTCCCCGTGGAAGAAAGAATTCAGGACCTGATCTCGAGGCTGACACTTGAAGAGAAAGCCTCTCAGATGGTTCACAATTCCCCAGGGATCGAAAGGCTGGGCATACTGCCCTACAATTGGTGGAGCGAAGCCCTTCACGGGGTGGGCCGCTCGGGGAATGCGACCATCTTTCCCCAGGCGATCGGAATGGCAGCCACCTTCGACCCCGAGCTGATCCTAAGGGTCTCCACGGCGATCTCGGATGAGGCAAGGGCCATGTTCAACGCCTTCCAGGAATCCGAGAACTACAATCGATACACGGGTCTGAGCTTCTGGAC
>CAZAZM010000003.1:0-27912 GCA_964489625.1 uncultured Flavobacteriaceae bacterium | reverse complement strand
GACACCTATCTGCCGGCCTTCAAATCCCTGGTTGAGGCGGGTGTGGAATCCGTGATGTGCGCCTACAACCGGACCAATGACGAGCCCTGCTGCGCGAGCAATCTTTTGCTGTCAGACCTTCTCCTTGAAAAATGGGGTTTCCAGGGACACATACTCTCCGACTGCTGGGCACTTACCGATTTCTACTCCGACATCGGGCACAAGACCGTCGCCACCCGCGAGGAAGCAGCTGCCCTGGCCCTGAAAAGCGGGGTCAGCCTGAACTGCGGGGACACCTACAATGCGCTGGCCGATGCCGTCCGCCAGGGACTGGCAACCGAGCAGGAAGTCGACGAGCAGTTGAGCAGGCTTCTTCGAACGCGTTTCAAGCTGGGGCTCTTCGACCCCCCGGAACTGAACCCCTACACCTCGATCTCCCCGGAGGTCATCGACAGCCCGGAACATCGCAAACTCGCCTATGAGACAGCCCTGAAGTCCATGGTCCTGCTCAAGAACAACGGTATCCTGCCCTTGAGGAACGACCTGCACCGGTATTACGTGGTTGGCCCGAACGCGGCTTCGATCGATGCCCTGCTGGGCAACTACTTCGGCGTCAACGGGAACATCGTGACCTTCCTGGAAGGAATCACCTCCAGGGTGGAAAACGGCAGCCAGGTGCTGTACAGCCCGGGAACCACGCTGGACAGGAAAAACGTCAACCCGATCGACTGGTCTTCCGGTGAGGCGGCAACTGCGGACGCCAACATCGTTGTGATGGGACTCACCCGCCACCTCGAGGGAGAGGAGGGAGAGTCCATATCCTCGCCCTACTTCGGTGACCGCCTGGACTATGATCTGCCTGAGAATCAGCTAGACTATCTCAAAAAGGTGAAGGGAGAACACGGCAAACCCCTGATCGTCATCCTGACCGGGGGATCTCCCATGAACCTGTCAGAAGTGCACGAGATCGCGGATGCGGTGCTGCTGGCCTGGTATCCCGGTGAAGAGGGCGGAAACGCGGCCGCCGACATACTGTTCGGCAACGTCTCCCCTTCGGGCAGGCTGCCCCTGACCTTCCCAAAAAGCCTGGACCAGCTGCCTCCCTACGAGGACTACGGCATGAAAGGGAGGACCTATCGCTACATGACCCAGGAACCCATGTACCCGTTTGGCTTTGGGCTCAGCTATGCCTCCTTCGAGTATTCCGGCATCAAGGCTTCCTCCGACCATCTGCGAAAAGACGGTACTCTCCTCCTCCAATGCAAGGTGGCCAACAAATCCCAAAAGGAAGGAGATGAGATCGTACAGCTTTACGTGAGCGTAAAGAGCAAGAAAACGGATGCTCCCCTGTACAGTCTCAAAGCCCTTCGCAGGATTCACCTGGGCCCGGGAGAGGAGCGCCTGGTCGAGTTTGAGATCACGCCGGAAATGCTAAGCATCGTGAATGAAAGCGGTGAGCGGATTTTTGAGAAGGGGACAGCCACTCTTTATCTGGCCGGCAGCCTGCCCGGGAAACGCTCAGAGGAGCTCGGGGCTTCAACAGCCATGAGCATAGGGATAAGCCTGAAATGAGAAATCTGTGCATAATTTGGCTCCTGGCAGGGCTCCTGCTTCTTTCTGCAGGCTGCCGGAAGCAAGACGTTCCCGAGGAACGGGTCATCTCAAGAGCCGAGTACGGTGACCGGCTCTACGGATTCTGGCTGGGGCAGTGCATCGCCAACTGGACGGGGCTGGTGACTGAAATGGACAAGATCGGCAATATGGGGGAGATCAGGACCGGGCCCTTCTACACCCGCGAGGACTGGGGCAAACCCGACCAGCCCAGCATCTGGGGGGAAGGAGTTCCCAGCGATCTGTCAGAGACAATCGATTTCGTCCTGGTGGGCAAGGACAGCATCTGGGGCGCTGACGATGACACCGACATCGAGTACATGTACCAGCACCTGCTCCATGAGAACAAGACGAGCGTCTTGAGCCCGGAGCAGATCCGGGACGGCTGGCTTCGTCACATTCGCGAGGAAGAGGAGAACTACCTCTGGGTTTCCAACCAAACGGCATTCGACCTCATGCGGGAGGGAATCCTGCCCCCGGATACCGGCAAACCTGAAAACAACCCGAATCACATGATGATCGACGCCCAGCTCACCACTGAGATCTTCGGGCTTTTTGCTCCGTCAAGACCGGACGTTGCCCTGAAGATGGCCTGGCTGCCCATCCGGACGACGGCCAGCGGGGACGCCGCCTGGATCTCGGAATTCTACGTCAGCATGCACGCCCTGGCCTCTGCAACAGACCCCCGGGAGCCACTGGCAAATCAGCTCAAGTGGATGGCGGAGGTTTCAAGGGACAAGCTTCCGGAGGAATCCTATGCCTCGAAAATGTATGATTTTGTAAAAGGTAAATATGAGTCCGGAATTCCCTGGGAGGCAGCGCGGGACTCCATCTACCAGAGATACCAGGTGGAGCAAGGGGACGGATACGACCTGAGCTCGAAAAACCTCTACTGCAATGGCTGCTTCGCCTCCGGAATCAACTTCGCGGCCAGCCTTGTCAGCCTCTTCTACGGGGAGGGAGACCTGAAAGAGACGATAAAGATCGGCGTCCTCACAGGCTGGGATTCCGACAATCCCACCGCTACCTGGGGAGGCTTGCTCGGTTTCATGGTAGGCCGGCAAGGAGTCGAAGAGGCCTTTGGAACAGACCTTTCGGACCGTTTCAACATTCACAGGACCCGCCAGAACTTCCCTAACGACGGCGTGGATGACTTTACCCACATGGCAGAGACCGGGCTGTCCATCATCGACCGCGTGGTAGAGGAGGAACTGGGTGGCTCCGTCGACCTGGAAAAGGACGAATGGCACATCCCTGGGGTCAAAATCCAGGAAAATTGAGTCCGTTGCAAAAGAATTTTCGAAAAAAACCGAAGGCAGATGTGATTTTTTCGGATCAAGGCCTACTAACAAGGCAAACTGAAACTTTAAAACCTGATTCAATGAAAAGATTCACCATCATCAATGCCCTGATCTGGGCCGCAGTGATACTCTCGGTTTCCTTCCTGGCCCGGGACCTGCCCAACTACAAATACTTTTTTTTCATTCTCGTCTTTGCCTCGGGCGTGCAGATGAGCCTGCTGAGCAGCCAGTCAAACAAGGAAAAGAAGACGAGATGCTGAACTAAGGCCTGTGGACAAACAGAAGGAGTTCATACAACTGATCCGTGAGCACGAAGGGATCATCTACAAGATCAGCCGGGTCTACTTTGAACTGGAGGAAGATCAGCAGGACCTGTACCAGGAAATCGTTTACCAGCTGTGGAAATCCTTTGATTCCTTCCGGGGAGGGTCGAAATGGTCGACCTGGATGTACCGTGTGGCCCTGAACACTGCCATTTCCTTCCTGAAGAAGAACAAGTCAAAAGCCCGAAAGGTGGGTTCGGAGCACCTGGAGCATTTCAAGCTGGAACCCTTCGACCCCGTGCTGGAAGAGCGCGTCGAATGGCTCTACAAGAGCATACAACAACTGACAGTAGTGGAAAAGGGTATCATCCTGCTCTACCTGGAAGGGAAGAGCCACGAAGAGATCTCCGGAATAACGGGGTTCACCCAGAGCAACGTGGGAACCCGAATTTCGAGGATCAAAGAAAAACTCAGAAGTCAAATCGTCAAATGAAACGCCATGGAAATTGAGGAAATGAAAGGTCTCTGGAACAGCATGAGCGAAGAGCTGGACCGTCAGAAATTGCTCACCGACAAGATGATCCTTGAAATGACGCAGCAGAAGTACCGGGACAAACTAAAGGGAATCTCCCTTCCCGAGACCGTAGGGACGATCGTGTGCTTTGCCATGGCCGCCTATGCGCTGGTGAATTTTGGAAAGCTCGACACCTGGTACCTGGCCCTGTGCGGGGCGATCAGCATCTCCTTCTGTCTGATCCTGCCCATCCTTTCCATGCGCTCCATTTTCAGGATGAGGAAAATCGACATAACCGGAAGCTCCTACAAGGAGGCCCTTGAGCAATACGCCCGTGAAAAGGACAATTTCATCAAGGTCCAGAAAGCCGGATTCTATCTGGGATTCATCTTTTCACTTGCCGTGCTGCCTGTAGCCGGAAAATTGATGAAAGACAAGGACCTGCTCCTCGACAGCAAGATCTGGATCTGGTACATCCCGCTGGCCCTGGCCTTCCATTTCCTCTTTTCCAAATGGGTGTGGAAACACTATGCTTCGGTGACCCGGGGAGCGAAAACCCTCCTTGAGGAAATCAGGGGCTGAGCCGAGGAAAATCACTACCTTTATTGTACAAAAATCCCCTCTGGGGATTTGAGGTTAATTCACTTAATTGAACTCATCATGAAAATTCTGATCGTTGGAGGTAACGGCACCATTGGGAAGAAGGTGGCGGCTCACCTCAATGTAAAGCACGAGGTGGTTATTGCCGGGAGAAGCAACGCGGACGTCGAGGTGAACATCGGCGACAAGGATTCCATTCGGCGCATGTTCGAGACCGTGCCCCTGATAGACGCCGTCGTATGCACCGCGGGAGAGGCAAAATGGGACAATTTCAACGACCTCAGGGAGAAGGATTTCTATATCGGCATACAAAGCAAGCTGATGGGGCAGGTGAACCTGGTGAGGATCGGGAAGGACTTCATCAATTCAGGCGGTTCATTCACCCTGACCACGGGCATCCTGGGGGACGACCCGGTGGCCAGGACAACGGCTGCCGCCCTTGTCAACGGGGCCCTGCACAGCTTCGTTAAGGCGGTGAGCCTGGAAATAGAGAACGACATTAGGATCAATGCCGTTGCTCCCGGTTTGGTGATGGATGCCTATGAGCGATACAAGAATTTCTTCCCGGGCTACAACCCCGTGCCCATGGACCGGGTGATCAACGCCTACGTGAGAAGCGTGGAAGGCCGGGTGAGAGGGGAGGTAATTCGTGTTTACGACTGAGATGAATGACCTTGCAAACCTGATGGGGCTTCCCCCGGATACCGTTCTTCTGATGATCCACGCCGACGACGCGGGTCTCTGCCATTCTGAGAACCGGGCGACCATGCACTGCCTGGAGCAGGGTTCGGTCAACTCCTGCAGCGTAATGGTCAATTGCCCCGGCTTCGAGGAAATGGCCGGCTACCTCAGTCGGAACCCGCATTTCGACCATGGGATCCACCTGACACTCACCTGTGAATGGCATAGCTTCCGCTTCGGCCCGGTGCTCCCTGCCTCAGAGGTTCCCAGCCTGGTCGACGAGCAGGGACATTTCTTCAAGGACCGCAAGACCTTGCTTCAAAGGGCGCGTCCCGAAGAGGTCAGAAAAGAGGTCCGCGCACAGATCGAGAAAGGCCTGGAAGCGGGTCTGCGACCCAGCCACATTGACTCCCACATGTATTCCATGGGGATCTCGGAAGATCTCTTCAAGATCTATCGCGACATGGGAGAAGAATTCGACCTGCCGGTGCTGCTCAATGGACGGTTGCTTTCGGAGATCTCGGGCCTGGACCCTTCAAAGGTCCTTCAGCCGGGAGATTTCGAGATCCCCCACATCCATTATGGGAACTTCGAAGATTTCAAGCAGGGAAAGCTGGCTGACTTTTACCGGGACACCCTTAAAAACCTGAGCCCGGGGCTGCACATGATCCTGATCCATACTGCCTACGACGATCCGGAAATGAAGGAAGTGACACGGGATCACCCGAATTTCGGCTCGGCCTGGAGGCAGGTCGACACCGACTTTTTCAGCAGCGAGGAATGCCGGGGTCTTCTTGAAGAGAAAAAGGTCAGGCTGGTCACCTGGACTGAGATCGGAGGGCTTCTCAAAAGCTTCCGATCAGCGTGAAGGAGATGTTCCTTCCCGGCGCGCTGATCGCGGAGGCGAATTCCTTGTAATGCTGGTCCATGATGTTGTCCACATTGATCATCAAGTCGATGTTCTTTGAGGTTTTCAACCTCATGTAGTAGTTGACCGTGTACCATGCCGGGCTTCCGTAAAAAGCATCTTCCTCTTCCAGGTAGGGCGTCTGCTCCAAATTGTCTATGCCTTCGCTCAGGTTGTAGTCGGAGGCGCTCTTTCGCCCGTTGAACAGCAGGCTGAGACCTGTTTCGATCCTGTTCTTGGCATAATTGAGCTCCAGGTTGCCAAACAGGGGAGGAATGGAGGATAGGGGCTCCTTGGTGTCGTATGCGACTCCCCTGGTATAGGTCAAGGAGGCGCGGGTGTTCCAGGTGTTGGAAAGGGTGCCCTTGAAATTCAGGGTCCCCCCGATCACGTAGGCATTGCCCTTGTTGACATTGGCCACCACGTTGGCCTCCTCACCGTCGTAGATCAGGGTCGGGCTTCCGTTGAGAAGATAGGGAGACCGGATGATGTAGTTGTTCAACAGGGTGTAATAGGTCGTGAAACCCAGGTAGGACCTTCTTTCGTCGAAGTACTTGAGCACGCCGGCCTCGAAATTATAGGCGTATTCCGGCTCCAGGTCCGCATTGGGTACCGTGACGTCCCCGTCCTTCTCCCGGATCTTTCCTATGTCGTCGATATTGGGCGACCGAAATCCCGAGGACAGGACCCCGTTGAGCTGCCAGGCCTCCGTGGGCCTGTAAATGTAACCTATGGTGGCAGTGACCGCCGTGTTCATCAGGTGGATGTCCATGTCGGGAAGCTTTGTGTATGTCGTGTCGATCCATTGGGCCCTGAGGACGGTATTGGTCATCCGAATCCCGGTGTTCAGGGTAGATCGCTGGCCCAGGTCCTGCCGGTAGCTGGCATAGACCGCAGAGCTGAGATAGCTGCTCCCCCCATCGGGATACCTGGTCTGCACCGGATAGGTGTCGCTGACCCCGATGACCTTGTTCCCGTCCACCTCGAGCACCTCGCCTTTCGAGGTCGACTCCACGTCGTTGTAGGAGACCTCGAATCCATAGCCTAAGTTCCGGTGAACCTCGGGCTTCAGGTCCTTGGTGAAGTCCCCGTTGATGCTGAAGATGTCAACCTGCTCGAACCTGGAATTCCTGTCCAGGTCCGAGAATTTCCTGTTGACCCTGGATTCCTTGATGTTCTGATAGGCGGCGGTGAAGGTCCCGTTGTCCATCCACTTCTTCTCGGGTTTGATCCTGTACTGGGTGGAGAACAGAAAACGGTCCTGGGGGCCGTAATACCACTCCGCGAACTTGAGGTCCCCATCGTCAGTGGTCTCGGTAAGGCGATCGAATCGATTGATGTCCGTGGTGGTGCTGTACTGTAGGTTGAAGTCGAGCTCCCTGTTCTTCTTCAGGGGGATGAAGAACTTCTGCAGCAGGTCCGTCTGCTCATAGCCCACGTTGCGCTGCTTGTTCGGATTGCTGTTATCGAGGGGCTCGGGATTGTAGTAGCTCTCGGTGTTGTTGGAATAGTGGTACTGTTTTCCCCATTCGTCAAATCCATGCCTTCGGTTGTCTCCCATTCTCAGGTCACCGAACTTGCTGTGGGACACGCTGGTATAGGAAGCGAATTTCCTCAGTTTGACCTCTATCCCGGCAGAAACCGTGTTCTCATGATTCACCGTGCCATAGCGCATCATGACGTCGAGGTTCACATCGGGTCGCTCGGACACCTGGGGCCTTCGAGTGTAATAGTGGATGACCCCCCCGAGCGCATCAGAACCGTAGATCACTGAAGAAGGCCCGAACAGGACTTCCGTCTTGTCGAGCATCCCGGGCGCCACGGTGATCGAATTCTGCAGATGGCCCTTCCTGTAGATCGCGTTGTTCATTCGAACCCCGTCCACCACCAACAGGACCCTGTTCGCCTCCATCCCTCTCAGCACCGGGCTGCCTCCCCCGAACTGGGTCTTCTGCACCTTCACCCCGGGAATGCGGGCAAGCATGTCTGCAGAGGTCTGAGGGATCACGTTCTGAATGTCCTTGACCGAAAAGACCGCGACCTCTTCCGCGATCCTGGCCCTGTCTTCAGACTCCTTGGTGGCAGAGACGAACACCTCGCGCAGCAGCTCTGTCTTGTATTGCATGAACACCGTGGTGAAATCCTTGCGGACCTGCTTCTTCAGAAGCTCCATCTCCACGTAGCTCACATGGGTGAAGGTCAGCAGTTCCATTTCGTCGAAGACTCCCAGGTCTACGATCCCGTTCCGGTCGGAAACCGCCGTTTTGCTCCGGTCCTCGTTCAGCACCTGCACATTGCTCACGGGTAGCTCCGAATCCTTGTCGACTACCACGCATTTTTGGGCAAAAGAAAAATGTCCGACGAGGACAAGGACCAGCAGGTTAAGAAATTTCATCAAATACGTCTTTTAGCACGTTCAGAGATCTGGGCCTTTTAAAGCCCGGGAGGTGAAGCTCGTAATAAGCAAGCAGTATCTCAAGAAGAACCTGCCTTTTTTCAGCGTTCAGCCTCAATCCTACAACCTCATCAAAATTTGTGCCGATAAGTGATCTGAAAAGGCCTAATTTTTCATCACTCAAATAGGGGTTGTGGGGCCGGCTTTTTGAAAAAGATCCCTCCACCAGGTCAAAGTACTGCAGTCCGGCCTGTTTCGTGTCAGGGTGAAAGCCCAGAAAACGGGTGAGCCTCATCAGGAACAGGAGGTGGAAATCGGCGACCTGGCTATGGGTGTCCAGCCAGATCAGAGAGGTGTGCACATATTCGAAAAGCGAGGCGTCCGGCTCTTCCTCCTTCAGCGAGGATGACAGCACTTCCGAAAGGAAAAGTGAAATTGAGCCCTTGGCGATATTCGTCGGAATGCTCTTGTACAAATAGGAGGCTCTCACCTCCCTCAGGCTGTTCAGCCTGCCCTTCTGATTGTGGTTTGCCGTCAGCTCGAGCAGGGACAGTGGCTGAAAATAGGCCAGTTTGATCTTTTTGCTCCTCGAACCGAAGATTCTCTTGAGCATGTAGGACCTCAGCCCCTCTTCCGTGAGGCACTTCACGATGAGATCGGCGTCACCGTATTTGAGGGAAGAAAGCACTATGGCCCGGGTCTTTACGATCATGATCTGCGCTTAGTTGATGATGGCGATCTTGGTCGAGGTGGTCTCAGAGGCATCAGGCAGCGTGAGCAGAACGATGTATACCCCGGAGGCGACTTTTCGTCCGCTCAGGTTGGTCCTGTTCCAGATGACCTTGCCTCCTCCGGGCTCCTGTCCGGCCTCAACATTGGTCTCATGGACCAGTCGTCCCGAGGTGTCGAGGATCTTCACATTGGTACCCCTGGGAAGATGGGTCCCGTTCCTGCCGTCTATGGTGATGAATTCGTGATCCCTGCGTGCCGGGTTGGGATAGGCATAGACTTCCCTGAGGCTCTCTCCATAAGGAGCGACCCCGCTGTCAAAGGCAACGATTCCCCGATCCGTCGCGAAATAAACCCTTCCGTTGGAATCGTCCACCTGTATCTTCAGCACCCGGTTGGACGGAAGCGGAGAATTGTCCTTGTTGAACACGTGCAGAGTCTCCGATCCGGAAGGATTGGTGCCCAGAACCCCACCTGTGTCTGTCCCGAACCATTTGTTCTCGGCCCCGTCAATCGCAATGCTGTTCACCGGCTGGTCCCCAAGCAGCTTTCGAGCTATTCCATCGTCCTCGACGATGATCGGCTGTGCGTCATAGATCTCCTGTTCGAAAAGCCCGGCTGCGTCGCTGAACACCACCAACCCCTTCTGGGTTCCGATCCAAACCCTGTTGTTACGGTCCACAGCGAGGGTCCTGACATTGAGATCGGGCAGGGAGCCCCTGGTTGCTTCCGTGATCAGGGCCCTTTTTCGATCTCCGGACTCATTGTAGACCAGGGCTCCGTTCCTTCTCGAGCCGATCCACACGCTGCCGCTTCTGTCAATGACCAGCTCGGTAAGTCCCAGGGCGGGATTGGTCACCAGCGAACTTAGGTCAGCACTCGTCCACCTTCCTGCCGTGTCGTATTTCTTCAACCTGTTGGGCACCCAGGCGTTTGCGACCCAAAGGTTTCCGCTGTTGTCAAAAGCGGATCCGTTGACCCGTATGCTGGAATCCGGGGAGCCTTCCGGATAGAGGTCCTCCAGCCCGCTGTTGCTGTCATCCCACAGCACCTGGGGCTCGTCGTTCTCGACGACCAGCATGCCGCTGTTCCAGGAGCTCAGGTAGACCTTGTTCTCTGACAAGGGGTCGAAGGTGACGTTAACCAGGTCCCTGGCGGGAAATCGAGGATCAAAGGCCTTGTTGACCCAGGCGTCGGAATCCAGTGCGGAACCGTTGTAATGCGAGTAGCCCAGCCTCTTGCCCAGGGGAGTGAAGGCCCCGTCATATCCCCCGTACACCACCCAGAGCTGGTTGTTGCGAGCAGCGATCGAGAAGACCTGGTTGGAGCTGGGTCCGTCGGGATGTATCTCTTCATAGCCCGAAGTCGAAAATCTTTGACGCAGGACTCCGAACCTGCCCGTGGCCAGGTAGGAGTACCCCTCCGCTGCCAAAGAAGCCTGAGCCTCAAAATCATATCCCGGCGCCCGCGAAGACTCATGGATCAGGGCCAGGTTCCCGTCCAGCACATAGGCTCCGCTCCTTCGGCATGCGCTGAGATGTGTTAGGGAGGCCCTGAGGTCGATCAGCTCCAGCCCGAAGTCCCGAACAGCCTGTATCCTGTCGATGTCGGTGAACCTGTAGAGGACAGAACCCCGGATGGTGAATACCGATCCCGAAAATTCCTCAATTGCCCTGAAGTCTCCCAGCAGGTCACCATCAGGCTGAAGCCAACGGTTGAAATCGATCAGGTTGGGGTCCTCGGCGTCCGCCGTGTATACTCCCTTTACCGTCGCGGCATAGATGCTGCCCTGCACGATGCTCGTCTGGTGAACAAACACCGGCCTTGAGTCCTGATCGATGTAGTAGGTGTCTCCAAAGACCAGGTTCACCAGGTCGTACACCACGATCCCAAAGGGAGTGGAGAGATAGAGCCGGTTCTCGTATTCTTCGATGTGGTTGATCTGCTTCTGGCCGGTTATGTCGAGGCGCTCGATGTCATTGGCGATGGTGATCTTCCCGTCAGGATCAATGACCTCCAGGAGGCCTGAAACGTAACCGATGACCAAACGCCCCGTGGCACGGCTGTAATGGATGCTGCTCGTCTCCTTCCCTGAAAGGCCGCGAACCGAAGAGATCTTTTCATACTCCCTCGTATTCAGATCATAGATGAAGGCAGCATTGTCCGCAACTGCGAAGACCCTGCTTTGCTCCACGACAAAGTCCTTGACGTTGTTGTAGGAAAAGAAGTCCTCCCAGGAATCACTGAAATCCTTCTGGGCCAGCAAGGGGCCGGCCAAAGCGGACAGAGAAAGAAACAGTGACCAAAAGGTCCGGTCGATATACGGCATGCTGCGGGTTTTGACCAAAGATATTTATTTCCCGTGATACCCGGCTCAGGACCTTGAGATTAGTTGTGGCACAAAAAAGGACCCCGGGTTCGCCGGGGTCCTTCTTCAATGTCACATATCTGTATCTGCTTAGCGGATCGCTCTAATTTAAGTTCTGAAGGTTGAGGTTCGAAACTGCCATGAGCTCACCCTCCACGAACAATTTCACCGGGTAAACGCCTTTCTCGAACTGGTTTCCCTTGCGCTGCACGAACATGGTCACGTCAACGTCGTGATTGTTGTAGTTTATGATCGCGTGATCCGTGTACTTGGATTCCGTCTGGGAATCCCTGATCGTGAAGATGCCCTTGGCCTCTGCCACGCTGCCCTCGGGGTTCTGAAGGACCAGGTGGGCTTCTTTTCTTCCGATGTCACCCTTGCTCTGGCTTTTCAGCTTGAAGGTCACCTTGATCAGGTCGGTCTTGTTGGCATTGCTGGTCACCTGGTACTTGCCCTTGCCGTTTTTCTTCATGGCAGTGACCATGACCTGCTCCACCGACAGCTCGCCTTTCACCGAGGGTTTCTCGACTGTCTTCTCTTCGACGGCTTCACTCTGGGTCACCGCCAGGGTCTCATCCACTATGCTGATGGATCCATTTCCGCTGTCGGCCCTTGAAGCCACATTGCCCCTGTTGTTCTCAACGATGAGCTCCCTGTACCTTCTCTTGAATTCAAGCACGTTGTTCTTGTACTCGATGATGTTCGACCATCCCGTCTCCTCGAGGCCGGTCGCCTTGCTGATCACTTCTGCGATCTTCTCTTTTTCTTCGCTCAAAGACTCCGATACCGCCGGATACTTGGGTATGGCCTCCGCGTACTGCTGCTCAAGATCGTTGAGTTGTCCGATCATCTTGTCCTTTTCATTGTCGATATAGTTGAGCACCTTGTTGCTCTCCGGGTTGGTGGCCACGATGGATGAGTTGTAGTTGATGACCACGGCTTCCTTGATCTCTTCCTTGTCGACCTTGCCAAACTGCTCCTCATCTTTCCTGTACGAGGCCTTCTCCCTTTCTATCGACGCGATCTCGGCGCGCTCCTCTGCAATCAGGTCATTTCGTTCTTCGCTCGCACTGATCTCTTCTTTTTCCGTTTCCTCAGGTCTGGCCCTGTACTCATACTTGACAGGCTCCGCCTTTTTGGGTTTCTGGGTCTTCACCTTCTTGGTGGATGCGGCGATCACGGGTGCCGACTCGATCAACCTCTCTTCAGCCGTAGGCTCGGCGATTGGTTCTTCGTCTTCCTCGACAGCTACTTCCTCAACAACTGTTTCCACCTGCTTCAGCTCCGGTGTTTTCATTTCCTCATTGGCTATTGCCACAGACTGAGTCTCCATGGAAATGTTTTCCCTGCTGCTTGCCTGGACTGCCTTCACGGGCTCTGTGGCCTCTGCGGCAGTAACCACCGGTTTCAATTCCGGGGCTTTCATCTCCTCACTGGCTATTGCTACCGACTGAGTCTCCATGGAAATGCTTTCCTTGCTGCTTGCCTGGACTGCCGTGACGGGTTCTGAAACCTCGACGATTGGTTCTGCAACTTCAGCGATCGGCTCGGTTGCAACTGCGCTGGTCACTTTGATCTCGCTGAACTCCTGCTTCCTTGCAGGGGCGATGGCCGTGGCCGTAGGCGCAATTCGCGTCTCAGTGCTTTTGCTGCTCGTCCTGGATGAAGGATTGTTCACGAAATTGAATTCGGTTCTCCTGTTCATCTGGTGGCTGGGCTCATCACAGTTCGCTCCGTCCACGCACTGGTTGATCAGTTTGTCCTCGCCGTAACCCTTAGACTTGATTCGCGTGGCGTCAATGCCTTTCGACACAAGATATTCCACAGCTGCCTTCGCCCTTCTCTTCGACAGCGCGAGGTTGTATGCGTCAGATCCTCTGGAATCGGTGAACGAAGACGCCTCGATGATCAGGTCCGGGTTGGCCTTCATGATCTCAATGATCTTGTCCATCTTCTCAGCTGCTGCTGCAGTGATCGTCGATCTGTCAAACTCGTAATAGATCGGCTGAAGCGTGGATGCCGGCATGGGTTGAGTCGATTCGATCGCCTCGATCCTTGTAAGGTTCAGGTTTGCGTGAAGCGCGGCGTGATAATTCTCCTCCAGGATCTCAATTCGCTTCTCGTCGTCTTTGTACTGAGGACTTGAAGCCCTGAGTTTGTATTCATTCGCACAGGAAACCGTGAACTTATAGGTTCCGTCCTTGTAGGTTGAAACAGATTCCAGCAGCTCTCCCTCTATGGAGTACAGGTCAACCGTAGCCCCTGACAGCAGCTCCAGCGTCTCTCTGTCCCGAACCCTTCCGTCCACAGTGATATAGCAATCTCCCGGGCGCACGTCCTCTTCTAGGGTAAAGGAATAAAGGTCGTTGAACCCTTCTCCCTGTAGCCTGTTCGAAGTGAAGAAACCCTGGTTGTTGTCTTCATTCACTATGTATGCGAAATCATCATTGATGCTGTTGATCGGTGAAGCCAGGTGATAGGGCTCAGAGGTGTCTTCCTCGTAGAGCTCAACCGCATAGACGTCTAGCTTGCCCAATCCCTCTCTTCCGTCTGAGGAAAAGTAAAGTATGTTGTCAGACGTTACGAATGGGGTCGTCTCCTCACCGGCCGTGTTCACGTTCTTCCCAAGGTTGCGAGGCTCTGAGTAGCTTCCGTCTTCACGTATGTCCACAACAAAAATATCCGTCTTCCCCTGAGACGGCTGCATGTCCGATACGAAGTAAAGTTGTTTGTTGTCGCTGCTCAGCACCGGGTGGCTGATGTCCGCGCCTTTTTTGTTGAAGCTGAGCTTCTCAATGTTGCTCCAGGTTCCATCTTCCTTCACATTGGCCTTGTAGAGATGATGCTTTTTGTTTTTGTCGCTGTTTTGTCTTTTCTTTTTCTTCCAGTATTTATTCCCGGCAAAATAAACCGTCTTTCGGTCTTTGGAGTATGCCAGTCCCGTTTGGTTGAAATCCTCGTTCATCTTCTCGACCACCGGCTTGACGTTCTTGATCTCTCCGTCAAAGTCTATGTCGCCCACATATAGATCCTTTCTCGAGTTGAAATTCTTTCTCTCCCTACCCGGATCCTCGTCGGCAGACGTAAACACCAACTTGTTCTCGTCCAGGATGGCTACCCCATAGTCTGAATTGCTTTTGTTGATCTCCAAAAACTTGATCTGATACCTGGCAGTGGATTGCCCGGTAGCTGTGAGAACGAACGCCAGCAGAAAAATAAATACGAATCCCCTTTTCATAACGATGTTTATAATTGTTTGTATTTCAGTTTTTTAATTCCACCTTTACCAGGCTTCTTCATTAAGGGTTTGAAATCCGACAAGCGTCTTAGCGCAAAAGAAACACTTATCAACAGTCTGTTAATAACGGAGATTCTCAAAGAAAATTATGTGCTGAGGCAAATTCTTTCCCCACTGAGAACGGGGCATAAAAAAAGGCCCAATCGAAATTGGGCCTTATGGTTTGGGTATGCAAACTATCAGTTCACCGGGGCGGGTTCCTCCGCCGGGGCTTCTGCCTGAGATCCGCTGCCAGGTTCATTCTTGTCGTAGTCAGCATTGAGAGCTTCGATCACCTTGTCAGTGATGTCAAGGGCCTCCTCTCCATAGAGCACGGTCTTGGTCTGTTCTGAAGTACCAAGGATGTAGGTATATCCGTTGGACTTGGCATAGCCTTCCAGGAACTCCTCGACATCCTCGTTGATCTGATCGATCTTCTTCTGGCCTTCGGACTGCACCTGCTGCTGAGCCATTTGCTGTCTCTGCTGTATCATCTGCTGCTCCTGCATCAGCTCCTGTTCCTTCTCCTGTCTTGCACTTGAAGACATGTTCTGCGAGTTCTTCTGATATTCCTGTACCTTCTGCTGGAAGGGAATGGCAAGCTGATCCAGCTCATTCGCCATGGTCTCAGACTGGGCCTTCATTTCTTCTTCCGCTTTCTTCGACCCTTTGTATTCCTTCAAGACCTCTTCAACGTCCACGTAAGCGATCTTGACCTGGTTACATGAAACCATCACAAAGACAAAGGCCAATAGTCCCACAAATTTTTTCATTATGATTTGAGTTTTAAGTTTAAGTGGCAAATGTAAGACAATGATCGGATTAATCTTAAAAAACTTGTCTCTATTGCAAAAGGTATCGCGATAAACCAGCTTTATTGTCTGCTTGTTCGAAATAAAGAGACTCTATTTGTTCCGGCTTCAAAACAAGCCCTCTAAGGCCCTTTCTCATTTTTGACGTGTATTTATGCCTTTGAGGGCTATTGGTCGGGCTGAGGGTCTTTTAAAACAGTTTTCGGCTTATTCCAGCCAATAAACGATCGAAGAGTATTCGCCGGTGGTCCTGGCCTGCATATTGGAACGCAGGCCCTGGTAAAACGCGGACAGGAATCTTGACCTTCCGTGCTTGTACTTTTCAGAGAGCAGACTCACATAGAAAGAGTCAAAATGAAGTGGGAGCTCTTCAACAATTCTCATGTTGAAATCTGAAAATATGCTCCTGATCGAAGTTCGGCTGAAATGCCAAAGGTGTCTCGGTACGTCATAGGCCGCCCAAAAGGATCCGTAGTGCCCGGCATCAAGACTGTTGTGATTCGGCACGGCTATGATCAGGGACCCCCGTGGCTTGAGCAGGGACCTGATCATTTTGATCTGCTCGTAAAGATCCGGCAGGTGTTCCAGCACGTGCCACAAGGTGATGACCTCAAACTTATCTTCCCCCGTTGAGGAAAGCTCTTGAAGAGAAGAAAAAAAGCGCCCCGATCCAACTTTGTCTTTCGCCAGGGCCCTCGCGTTATCATTCGGCTCAATCCCCGTCACTTTCCAACCCGAATTGCGGCAGGTATTCAAAAAGTCCCCGGTACCGCATCCTATGTCAAGGAGCTTTCCCTTTTCTTTGCAGGCCCGGTTGACTAGCTTGAGCTTTTTCTTCAGCGAAATTTCCTTTACTTGCTGGTAAAGGTATTCCGTCATGTTTCTTCGCGAGTCGGTGTGGGATATGTAGTCTTCGCTTTCATAATACCTGTGCAGCCGATCGGCCGGAGGTTGTGGCAGGGTTATGAGCAGGTCTCTTTCGCTGTCCCGGAAGAGTGAGAATGTTTCACGTGAAACAGTATGGTCCTCGCATTGCAAAACCGGTTCGAGAGCCAGCTCTTTTGTCGCATTCAGTTGCCTGGAAACAAGCTTTATGTCCTCTTGTGAAATATTCAAAACAATTTTCTAAGGCCCTATCGGCCCATGTATACCAACAGCACCGAAACGTCACTTGGTGAAACCCCTGAGATCCTGCTGGCCTGAGATATGGTGGAAGGCTGGATCTTGCTGAGCTTCTCGCGTGCTTCAAAGGATATGGATTTCACCTTCTGATAATCAAAATCGCTGGGTATCCTGATGTTCTCAAGTCGCTGTAACTTGTCTGCGCTGTTCTTCTCCTTTTCGATGTACCCGGAATACTTTACATGGATCTCCGTCTGCTCGACGATCTCATCGTCTATGCCGTTCTCGCGCATGAATTCCATTACGCCCGGAAACTTCTTGACATCCTCGAAGTTCAACTGTGGCCTGGCCGCGATCTTGAACATCTTCATTGATTGACGAACAGTGGCCGAATCCCGGGCCTCGAGTATCGGGTTGACATCCTCCGGCACTATGCTTGTCTTTTTCAAAAATTCCACGAACAGGTCGGTCTTGATCTGCTTCTCCCGAACCCGTTCCATACGCTCATCGGATGCCAGTCCTATCGCATGAGATCGGGGGGTCAGCCTCAGGTCGGCATTGTCCTGTCGAAGCAAGGTCCTGTATTCCGCCCGCGACGTGAACATCCTGTAAGGCTCATCGGTTCCCTTCGTAATCAGGTCATCTATCAACACCCCGATGTAGGCCTCATCTCTTTTCAACACGAAGGGCTCCCTGCCCTGCACTTTCAATGCCGCGTTGATACCGGCCATCAGGCCTTGAGCGGCGGCTTCCTCATAGCCCGTGGTTCCGTTGATCTGCCCAGCGAAGAACAGGTTTCGGATTCGCTTGGTCTCCAGCGTCTCCCGCAATTGGGTCGGAGGAAAGAAGTCGTATTCAATGGCGTATCCAAAGCGCAGGAACTTTACATTCTCAAACCCGGGAACCTTACGCAATGCCTTGTACTGAACTTCATGAGGCAGTGAAGTGGAAAAGCCGTTGACATAGATCTCTGTCGTGTTCCAACCTTCGGGTTCGACAAAAAGCTGGTGCCGTTCCTTCGATGCAAAGCGATCGATCTTGTCTTCTATGGATGGACAATAACGTGGTCCTGTTCCCTGGATTCTCCCGGTATACATGGGTGAGCTCTCAAAGCCCTCCCTCAACAGATCATGAACTTCCGCAGAAGTATAGGACATGTAGCAGGAACGTTGCTCCTCAAGTGGCTTTGTCGTCTTTAGAAAACTGAACTTGGAAGGCTCTGCGTCACCGGGCTGTTCGACCATTTTGGAAAAGTCCAGGGATTTGGCGTCAACCCTGGGAGGTGTTCCTGTCTTGAGTCGCCCAGATTCAAAACCGACAGACACGAGGTCTTCGGTTATTCCTTTGGAAGCGCCTTCACCTGCCCTTCCCCCGCCAAAGGTCTTTTCCCCTATATGAATCTTCCCGTTGAGAAAGGTCCCTGCCGTGACAATGACCGTCTTGCCATAGATCTCCAATCCCAGCTGAGTCCGTACCCCCTTGATGGAATCTCCTTCAAACAACAAACCGTTTACGGAATCCTGGAACATGTCCAAATTCTCCAACTGCTCGAGCTGACCTCTCCATTCTTCTGCAAACCTCATCCGGTCACTTTGGGCACGTGGACTCCACATGGCCGGCCCCTTCGATTTGTTTAGCATCTTGAACTGGATCGCCGTCTTGTCGGTTACGATACCGCTCAAGCCGCCAAGAGCATCGATCTCGCGAACGATCTGTCCCTTTGCAATTCCCCCCATCGCGGGATTGCAGCTCATCTGCGCTATGTTTTGAAGACTCATGGTGATCAGCAGGGTTCTCGCTCCGAGATTGGCTGCAGCGGCCGCCGCTTCGCTCCCGGCGTGTCCCCCTCCGACTACTATGACGTCATAAGTGTTGTCAAAACCATACATCATTCAAATTGTTTCACGTGAAACATCAGTCTTTAAAAGTTCGCAAAGATAGGTAATAATCCTCTTTGCTCCTCATCTCCCTGGTTTCCAACTCAGTTTTGTCCCTGTAGCCGATGTAATGCAGTATCCCATGAATCATAACCCTGTGAAGCTCATCCTCAAAATCAACCTCCCGATCCCCCGCGTTCTCCTTAACGCGCTCGGTTGAGATGTATACGTCACCGGACACCACCTTGCCCAAACTGTAATCAAAACTAATAATATCTGTTAATGTATTGTGGTTCAAATATTTAACGTTAAAGTCACATAAATATTCGTCATCGCAGAAAATATAACTGATCTCCCCGAGCTCGCGGTCCTCCTCATCAAGCACAAACTGTATCCAGGATCTGAGCTCGGACTCATTCTCCAGGTTGAAATCGTTCAGGTAGTTAAAATCAATCATATTATTTCAATTTGTGTGGGTATCCGTTCAGATCGAATCTTCAAGTTTTTCAAAATATTTTTTGACGCGTAACTGGTAATCGGGTTGCATCCTGATGTTCTCCCGCCTCAAAAACTCACGATCCTGCTTGAACAATTCCTTCATGAGCAGTTCCAGGTCCCCTTCGTTCTCATATTCCCGGCGATTGGTGGTCGATTCCCTCTTTGAGTCCTTGTTCTTCTTCAGGCTCGCATTTTCAAGCTCAAGTAGTTCATATTCCAGTTTTTGCATCCTTTCAAGGGTTTCCCGGGTGAATCCCTTTTCCAGAAGGATGCGCTCCAGTTCTTCCATGGCATCCAGGGCTCTCTTGCCTGCTCCGGTCCCATCCCCCTGTTCGTCCATCAACTGTTTGAGCTTTTCTCTAAGCATCTGTTGCTCCTGGTACATCCGGAACTGCTCCCCGCTCATTTCCTCCTGCCCCTGCTCATTTCCCTGGCCCTGACGGTTCATTCCCTCCTGCATTTTCTTTGTCATGCCCTTCTGCTCTTTGATGATGTCGGGGAGACTCAGCTCTTCCTGCTGCCCGTTGCCCTGTCCGGTGCCCGGTTGCTTATTCTTCAGGGACTCCAGCATATCGCTCAACATGTCGGCGAGGTTGTTTGCCGAGGTCATGGTGTATTGCTGATTTCCCCTTCCCTGCTGTATCCTGTTCTCGGAGAGGTTCTCCAGTGACCTGTTCAAATTGTAGTGGGTGTCCGTAAGGTCCTCCTCGATCTCGGAGCTCAGCCTCACAAGTCGCAGGGAGATCGCATAGAGGGAGTCGTCAATGTGCTCAAAATGCTCCTTGAGCTTGATCTGTTCTTTCAACAGTGCCGGATAATTTGCGTTCCTGTCCGTGACTTCTTCCAGGTCCATCATCACTTGTTCCTGGTCCTGGGAGAAAATTACCAAGTTCTTCAATACCTGCTTGAGGTCCTCGATGTTCTCCTCCAGGGCCTGGGCCTCCATTTCCATCATTCCGGACTGCATCTGGCTGCTAAGCTCCTTCATTCTCTTGGAGGCGGTCCGCTGTTTCTTCTTGGCCTCCGATTCGGATTTCTTCTGCTCCTCCCCTTCCCTGTTCTCGCTTTTCTCCAATTCCTCCCTGGCCTGTTGCATGTCCATCTTGATCAGCTTCTCATCCGCCTCGCTGTCGGGAAGCTCCATGGGGTTCTTCAGGCTCTCATTCTGCTCTCTCAGTTCTTCGAACTCCTGTTGAATCGAATCAAACTTCTCATTCAGCTTCTCCTGTTCCTTCGAGCTGTTGGTCTTTTCCGTCGAAAGATCCAGTTGTTCCTCTGAGAGCTCTTCAAGCTTTTTCATGATGCGAGCAGTCTTCTTCTCCACGTAGAACTGCTTGGTCAACTCCAGTATCCTTTCCAGAGATCTCTTCTCTTGCTTGCCTTGCTCCTTGAGCTTCTCCAATTTGTCGATGAGCTCTTCCTTTTGAAGTTTTTGGGAGAGCTCTTCCAGTTCCTGGATCAGATCCTGCTTAGACCTCATATCCTTCAATTCCTCCCAGCGCTTTTCCAGCTCATTCTTCTTGTCATTGAGCTGCATATTGTCCTCCTCATCGAGCTCCTTGAGGTTCTCCAGCATCTTCTCCGAGTTCTTTTCCATCATCTCCCTGTATTTCTTCTGTCTTTCCAAAAACTCGTCGAGCTTCTTCTGATCGCTCCATTCGGCACTTTCCTTGGTCTTCAATTCCTTTGACAAATCGTCGATCTCCTTTTCCAGCTCCTGTCCCTCTATGCGAGAGCCCTCAAGGCTCTCAATGCCCTGCTCCTGCTCCTTCAAAATCTCTTCCTCCAGTTCGTCCTCCGTCTTGTTCCTGTAGAAGAAGGATCCGGAAACACTTTTCTTGGCCCCATTGATCCCGTCGTTGTCAAAAACCTCGAAGTAGACCTCGTACGACAGGCCTTCTTCGAGTATTATTCCCTGTGGAAACGTATAATAGAACTCCTCGTAGTCTCCATTTCCAACTTCGATCCTTCCGATGCTCTGAGTTCCCGTCTCGATTTCCCTTGCAACAACCTGCAATCTCGAGATCCCGTAATCATCCGTCACCCTGCCGGCAAAATTCACCGGGCCCCTGCTGAGGGAATCCAGGTCCGATCTCACGAAGATCTTGGGATACTCGTCTTTCACCACCCTGATCTCATAACTGAGGGTTTCATAGCCTTCCAGGTTGTCGTTCGAGGAAGACACCTGGTATCGCATATCCCTTCTTATGCTCTTTTCGATCGAGAAGATTCCCTCCGCGGAGTTCGACATCGGCTCGATGGCCTTCTCTCCCCCTGCCCTTTCATTGCCCAGGGTCCTGAAATCCAGCCTTTCCGTGTTCTCCGAGGATATCTCCCATTTCACCAGGGTACCTTCGGGCACCTCTGCATTTCCCGTATTTCTGAGCTTGTTGTCTTCTTTTCGAATGTAGCCGGGGTACTCCATTGACATGGTGAAATCGGTTATCTTGGGGGCCTTGACCACCTTGAGCGTGTAGGGAAGCGAGCTGACCTCATTCCCCTTCAGCTCAAAATCGATGTCCTCTGACGGATACTGGAAAACATACTGCCATTCGCCCTCGGGAGAGCGATTCAGATAATAGCTTTCACCTCCGTAGGATATGCTCACCGTTTCGGGTTCAACCTCCCCGCGCGTCACAAAACGAAGCGTGAAGTTGCGGTCCTCCACCGTTTCCAGCGACGGGTTCAGGATCTCGAAGCCAAAAGGTGCCGGAGGGAGAAAGGCTGTCTTGTGATGCACGACCCGGTTCAGGCTGTCCGTGAAGAAGGACTGGTTGCCGGTGAACCAGATCCCCAGGGAAATGAAGACCGGAATAAAGAGGTATTTGAGGTACTTTGCGTTGGCCTTGATCTCAATGGCCCTCCTGAATGGCACCGGGTGCAGCTCGGCGGATTTCTGCTCAATGCTGGCTTCGACGAGATCGGTGTTCTCTGCTCCACTCTTCAGCTGTATGATGTTGAGGAGCTTGTCCTCGACTTCTTTGAAATGCCTTCCTATGATCTGGGAAGCCTCGGCTTCACTTATCCCCCTTTTCAAGCCGAGCAGCTTCATCACCGGCAGGGCCACAAAACGCAGGAGAAGAGCCAGCTCTGTCAGGACAAACATCCAGAACAATGCCGTACGGCCCGCGATCCCCATCCAAAGGCTGTGCTCCAGGAAAAGGGTGAACAAAAAATAGAGCAGGCCAAGGGCCAGAAAAAGAATGCTTCCCCGAATGATCTCGTTCAAATAAAACTTCCTGATGAAGCCTTTGAGTTTTTCGTGTATTTGGCTGTAATTGCTCATAACCCGATGTCCTGGCACAAATTACGACATATCTCAATACACCTATTTCAGGGAAATGTTAAAAAATCATTCTTGGATCTCGGCGAGAGCATTCAGAAGCATGGATTTCATGACGTCATAGCCCTTTCTCGTAGGATGTACCCCGTCATGCGCATAGTCCTCGGGAAGACCATTTCTGTCATCCGCCATGGTCTTGAAAAAATCAAGATAGTAATCTCCTGATTCCTCCGCGTAATCCTTGAGCATGGAATTCAGCCTGGGAATCTTGACATCGGGTTCCAGGCCCGGCCGCCAGACGTATTCGTGTGCCGGCAGCACCGAACAGAGTATCACCCTGATCCCATGGGCACGGGAAAGCTCTGACATGGAGACCAGGTTGTCCCGGATCTCTTCCAGGGTCATGGGCCCTGTGTTGCCCGCAATGTCATTCGTCCCTGCAAGGATCACCACGATTTCCGGCTTGAGATCGATGACATCCTGCCTGAACCTGAGAAGCATCTGTGGAGTGGTCTGCCCTCCAATGCCGCGGTTGACGAAACCGGGGGTGGCGAAGAACTCCGGGTCACTGTTCTTCCAGCCCTCGATGATGGAATTCCCCATGAAGACAATTCGTCTTTCACCTTCCGGTGGTTTCCCCAATTTTTCGTTCTGTTTCTTGTATCTGTTCAATTCCGGCCAGTCCTGTGCGCTTAAAGCCATGCTCGTCATAAGCATTAGCCAGAATGCGCATCGCATTAAAATGCTCATTGATTCCCTAATGTTAATCGGGGCTAGTGCTCAACAACCCCATGCTTCGGTCCATAAAATTACAATTTATAATCGTCCGCCCGGGTAGGAGAAAAAGAAATTTAGCCCTTATATTTGCGGCTAAATCCAATTTCTATGTCAGAAACAGTGCGTGTGCGTTTTGCGCCCAGCCCAACGGGCCCGCTTCATATGGGAGGTGTGAGAACGGCTTTGTTCAACTACCTGTTCGCCAAAAAGCACGGAGGAGCCTTTGTGCTGAGGATAGAGGACACTGACCAGAATCGCTATGTCGCGAATGCCGAGCAATACATCATCGATTCCTTGAACTGGAGCGGGATCCCCTTCGATGAAGGTCCGGGCAAGGAGAAGGGCTTTGGCCCCTACAGGCAATCCGAGCGCAAACACCTTTACAGGGAATACGCCGAGCGCCTGGTAGAAGAAGGAAAGGCCTATTATGCCTTTGATACCGCGGAGCAGCTGGATTTTCACCGGACCGACCACGAGAAAAAGGGCAAGACCTTCATCTACAACTGGCACAACAGAGAGAAACTGACCAATTCGCTCTCCCTGGGTCCTGCAGAAGTCCAAAAGCGAATTCTGGCAGGCGAGAAATACGTCATCCGTTTCAAGACCCCCACTGACGTTCAGCTCGAATTGAACGACCTGATCCGGGGCAGCATACGGATAGACACCAACACCCTGGACGACAAGATCCTGTTCAAATCGGACGGAATGCCTACCTACCACCTGGCCAATATCGTAGACGACCACCTGATGGAGATCAGTCATGTGATCCGGGGAGAGGAATGGCTTCCTTCCCTGGCGCTGCACGTGCTACTGTACCAGGCCCTGGGTTGGAAAGCCCCTTCTTTCGCCCATCTGCCCCTCATACTCAAGCCCGAAGGAAAGGGCAAGCTGAGCAAGAGGGACGGAGACAAGCTGGGCTTTCCGGTATTCCCGCTGGCCTATACCAACGAGGAAACAGGCGAGGTCTCAAGGGGCTATCGCGAAGATGGGTATTTTCCGGAGGCCTTTGTGAACATGCTCGCCTTCCTGGGCTGGAATCCCGGTACGGAACAGGAGATCTTCAGCATGGAAGAACTCATACAGGCCTTTGAGCTCGAAAAAGTGGGCAAATCCGGATCCAAGTTCGACATAGAGAAGACCAAATGGTTCCAGCACCAGTACCTGGTAAACTCAGATGACCAGAAGCTCGCAGCCCTTTTTATGCCGCTTGTCACTGAAGAGCTCGGAGACGGGCACAGGTACGATCTTGCATTCCTGGCCAGGGTCATCGCACTGATCAAGGAGCGAGCCACCTTCGTCAGTGACTTCTGGGACCTGGGAGACTATTTCTTCAGGCCTCCCTCGGACTACGAGGCAAAAGCGGTCAAAAAAGGCTGGAAAGAGGAAACCCCGGAGCTCATGAAGGAGCTGGTTGAGATCCTGAAAAGTATAGATGAATTCACTTCACCGCAGGTCGAGGAACGGGTGAAGGAGTGGATAACTTCTGAAGAAATCGGTTTTGGCAAGGTGATGCAGCCCTTTAGGTTGAGCATAGTGGGCGCATTGAAAGGTCCTCACCTCTTTGACATCTGCGAGTTGATCGGCAGGCAGGAAACCCTGGACAGGATCGAGGCGGCCATCGAGAGACTGTCCTGACCAATCATTTGCTTCTATTCGAGGGGTTCGTTCGACTTGAGCAATTCAACCTCCTTGACGAAATACTTGGTGTCTCCGAGCCATGCGAAGGTGCCGAAACGTTCAATATAGGTCACCTTTACGCGCTCACCCTGGTATTCCTTGAGTTTCTCCAGAACTTCCTTGTCCTTCTTCTGCACTGAGAAATTGAATTGTTGCTCCTCCGATACTCCCTGGCTCAGGCGTCCTTCCCAGGTCTTGAAAACCACGCCCCGCTTTGAGATCTTGATGAGCTCTCCCGCCCTGTATCCCTCGCTGAAGGTCACAAAATAGATGAAGAGCGTATAAACCAGGAAAACGATGAAGACTGAAATCCCCGCGTAAGTCAAAAATCTTTTCATAAGTCTGAGTTTGATGACAAAAGTAGCAAATTCGTATCTTTAATCTCCTAAAAACAATTTTATTGTCATGATCACACTTATCCCCTTTTTAGTCATTGTTTTGCTCTTGCTAGTTTTCGGGCTTTTTATCGTAAAGCAGCAAACAGCCTTCATCATCGAGCGTTTCGGTAAGTTCAGCAGCATCCGCTTTGCCGGGCTTCAGTTCAAGATCCCCATTGTAGACCGTATCGCCGCCAGGCTCAGCCTGAGGATCCAACAGCTGGACGTAGTGGTCGAGACCAAGACCAAGGACGACGTTTTCGTGAATATGAAGATCTCCGTTCAATACCAGATCCTTAGGGAGAAGGTCTATGATGCCTTCTACAAGTTGCAGAACCCGCATGAGCAGCTGACGGCTTACATCTTCGACCTGGTTCGCGCCGAGATCCCGAAAATGCTTTTGGACGACGTTTTCGAGAAAAAGGACGACATTGCCTTTGCCGTGAAGAGAGACCTCAAGGAAGCCATGCTCGAATACGGTTATGACATTGTCAAAGCACTGGTAACAGACATAGATCCGGACCATTCCGTCAAACAGGCCATGAACCGGATCAACGCGGCTGAACGGGAAAAGATCGCGGCTCAGCACGAGGGTGACGCGCAGCGCATACTCATCGTGGAAAGGGCAAAGGCTGAAGCGGAGAGCAAGCGGCTGCAGGGAAAAGGAATCGCCGACCAGCGAAGGGAGATCGCCAAAGGGCTCGAGGAAAGCGTCGACACTTTGAACAAAGCGGGGATCAACCCCCAGGAAGCTTCAGCCCTGATCGTGATCACGCAGCACTACGACACCTTGCAGGCCGTCGGCGCAGACAGCAGCAGCAACCTCATCCTGCTTCCCAACAACCCGAACGCGGCAAGCACCATGCTCAATGACATGACCGCATCGCTGCTGGCCGCCAACAAGATCAAAGAAGCTTCGGAAAAGGATAAAAAATAGAATAAAAAAACCTCAAACATTCCTGTTTGAGGTTTTTCTTTATATCCTTTTGAGGATTTACTTCTTGTCTTCCGCTTTCTGGGCTTCCTCCTCTTCAGCATTGGTGGCATTCTTGAATTCTCTGATACCCGTTCCCAATCCCTTCATCAATTCAGGTAGCTTTCTTCCTCCAAAAAGTAAAAGAATGGCCAGGCCAATGATTATCCACTGCCAAGGGCCAACCATACCTAAAAAAATTGCCTGTAACATCATTATACTTAGATTTAATAGGACAAAGTTAGCAATAATATTCCTAATCCGAACTCTAATCGTTTATATTTCCACCCGTGGATTCCTTTCGGGTCACCTGCTCAGGATTCCCTTCAATGTCTATCGTTCCCGCCGTAGAAGCATTGGCATCCAGGCTTTTTGAAGCATACACCTCCGCATTTCCTCCTGTTGCCGCACTTACCTTGGTGTGTTCCGTCTTAAGGGCTCCCCCTTTGAAAATACCTCCGGTATTCGCCCTGACGTCCTGTTTTACCGCACTTCCCTTCAGGTTGACATAGCCTCCTGTTGAGGTCACTACCTCGACGTCCTCCACATCCAGTTCCAGCTTGACCCTGGCGCCTTCCTGTGCCCTGACCTCCAGCCTGCTCTGCTTGATGGTCTCATCCGAAAATATATTGGACCCTTCATTGGCATCGATCACCGAAATAGGCTCTGAATAGTGCAGATAGACCATCACCTCATCCGATGAGAAGGTATTCTCGATCTTCAAACTTATCTTCAGTACCCCGTTGTTGTTCTTTACCGTGACCGAGGAGGACTTGTTCCCTTCTACGATCATCTTCGGGCGGTCCGATTTGATCAGTTCGACCTGCAACCCGCGATAGGTCTTCAATTCGTTGAAATCACCCAGGTTCTTCTCAATTCTGTCCTGAGCCGTCAAAGTCCCGGTCATCAGGAGCAAGAAAAATAACACTTTCTTCATCTTAAGTCTGTCTTTTAAAATTCTGTTTTACAATAGTTCCATGTCCTCTTCCAGGTAGAAATCCAGGTGCTTTCTCTCAAGGTCCGTGTTCTTGACCGATACGTACACCTGGTCTCCCAGCTGGTACATCTTCCTGTTGGCCTGACCGATCAGGGCGTATTGTCTTTCGTCAAAAATGAAAAAATCACTGCTGATGTCCTTGATCCTTACCATGCCCTCGCACTTGTTCTCAATGATCTCAACGTACAGTCCCCATTCGGTTACTCCTGAGATCACCCCCAGGAATTTCTGGTCCTTGTGGTCCTGCATGTATTTCACCTGCATGTACTTGATGGAATCACGTTCGGCCTTGCTCGCCATCATCTCCCTCTCTGAGGAATGTTTGCATTTTTCCTCGTATTTGTCCGCCTTGACCGGTTTGCCTCCATCCAGGTAATGCTGCAAGAGACGATGCGCCATCACGTCCGGGTACCTCCTGATCGGGGAGGTGAAATGCGTGTAATAGTCGAAAGCGAGTCCGTAGTGACCAATATTCTCCGTGGTGTACTCGGCTTTGCTCATCGAGCGTATGGCCAGGGTCTCGATCATGTTCGACTCAGGCCTTCCGTGTACCTCGGACAGGAGCTTGTTCAGCGACTGCGAGGTGGATTCGCGGGTACGCGTGTCTATCCGGTAGCCAAACTTGAAAATGACTCCCTGCAGCGCGGCCAACTTATCGATGTCCGGCTCGTCATGTACCCTGTATACAAAGGTTTTCTTCTTGCGCCCGATGAATTCGGCAACTTTCCTGTTCGCCAGGAGCATGAACTCCTCGATCAGCTTGTTCGCGTCCTTTGACTCTTTGACGAAAACCCCAATAGGATTGGCCTTCTCATCGAGCTGGAACTTGACTTCCGTCTTGTCAAAGGAGATCGCACCATAGCTCATCCGCTTGTGGCGCATTTTCTTTGCAAG
>CAZAZM010000002.1:0-107826 GCA_964489625.1 uncultured Flavobacteriaceae bacterium | reverse complement strand
TGACCAAAAACGAATTCAACATCAAGCTGGGGCGTTGCAGGGGTAATCCGGAAGCACTGAAGCGTTTCCTGGTTCGCAGCACAAGCTCGCCTGCGATCCGGGCAAGGCTGTCCGGGGAGGTTTCAAGACCACATTACAGCAGATGACGTTGCGCGTGAAAAAGGAGCTCGCCGCCAAATACGACTGGTAGTTTCTGATGGAAACAAGGAACCCTCCCGCCGGCTTGCCCAAACAAAAAAACCGTCATCGCTGACGGTTCTTCTTCTCATGTATTAACTGAAATATTGACTTTTTTTTCATCTGATTGCTTGAATGGATTGGGATAGCGATCCCATAACCGGACCCCTATCGAGGTATCCACACCAACCTAAGGTATCAGCACCTTGTAGGATCCCAGGAGCTCTCCTCCGTCAACCCGGAAAAGCACCGCGCTGGTGGGCAGCTGATGTGCCTCGTGCCTGCGGTCAAAGGACTCGTACTCCCTGGAGTGTCCCTTGAGGGAATCGATGACGTCCAGCTCTTCAATCGAACCGTTGTCATCCAGGACCAGCACATTGTCGGTCGGATGTATGTATCGGTTGATCCTGAAGTCTGACACTGCGCTGAGGTCAAGTACAGAGGCGTCCACAAGGCGATAGTCCGCGATGCCCAGGCCGCTTTTTCCCAAAGCGCCTTCATCATCAAAAACGAACTTGACCTGGAAGTCCTCGTTGAGGAAATCGCTCACGTCAAAAGAGACCATCTCGTTCAACCCCGTGTTCTTGGGCGAGCTGCTGTTCTGGAAGAATACCTGTTGCCAGGAGGTTCCGTCAAAGACCTCGATCGAGAAGGATCCCTTCTCCTCCTCCACCTGCAGGTTGTAGGTGACCTCAACCCGGGCGTTCTCAGCTTCGGAAAGGTCCACGGGTGGGGCCTTGAGGCTGATCTTGTCCCCTGAGACATTCTGCTCGGCATTGACGAACAGGGCCGCGCCACTGGAGAATTCTGATTCTATGGTGGGTCCGCTGTGCGGCATGACCCCCTCGTATCCGAACTGCCAGTCAGTGGATCCATTGATGTTGATAGCCGTCCATCCATCCGGCAGGCCGGAGGAATCAAAGCTTTCGTGCTGCAACTGCGCTACCATGGTCTGGAGGGACAATAATACCGTGACGAACAAACTTAACTTTTTCATATCGTTAAAGATTCTTTTCATACTATCCAAAACGTTTTATCGGGCTGTTTATTTTGTGGGATTGCAAATGAAATCATAAACTTCTCTTAAAATGGATCTCATATGTGTCGCAAGAGCTTTCCGAGTCCAATTTATGACCAACTTATTGGCCATTTCGTCAATTTAAAACTATCTTTGCCCCTCATTAAAACCAAGAATCATGAACGACGGACTGTATACGAAGATCAAAACGAGCAAAGGGGACATCCTCCTTCAGATGGAATACCAAAAAACCCCGGGAACTGTGGGCAATTTTGTGGCCCTGGCCGAGGGAAACATGGAAAACACAGCAAAACCCCAGGGTAAAAAATACTACGACGGGCTGAAGTTCCACAGGGTCATTCCCGACTTCATGATCCAGGGAGGTTGTCCGATGGGCACCGGCACCGGGAACCCGGGATACAGTTTCGAGGATGAGTTCCATCCCGAGCTCAGGCACGACCGGCCGGGAATCCTTTCCATGGCCAATGCAGGGCCGGGAACCAACGGCAGCCAGTTCTTCATCACCCACGTACCCACCCCATGGCTCGACCAGAAGCATACCGTCTTCGGGCATGTCGTGGAGGGACAGGATGTGGTCGACAGCATCGCGCAGGACGACACCATCGAATCGGTGGAAGTGATCCGTGTGGGCAAGGAAGCAGAGTCGTTCAATGCGATTGAGGCCTTCCGGACCTTCGAAGGCGAAAGGGAAAGAAGGATCGCCGAGGCCCGCAAAAAGGTCGAAGCCGAGCTGGACAAGCTGGCTGCTGGCTTTGAGAAGACCCCAAGTGGCCTGCGCTACAAGATCATCCAGAAGGGAGATGGCGCCAAAGCGGAAAAAGGAAAGAAGATCTCGGTACATTACAAGGGCCAGCTGGCAGACGGCAAGGTGTTCGACTCCTCCTACCAGCGCAAGCAACCCATAGACTTCACCGTGGGCATCGGGCAGGTGATCCCGGGCTGGGACGAAGGACTTCAGCTGCTGCAGGTTGGAGACAAGGCCAGACTGGTCATTCCCTCAGACCTGGCGTACGGATCTCGAGGTGCCGGAGGAGTAATTCCTCCCAATGCCACCCTGATTTTCGACGTTGAGCTCATGAGCGTCAGTTAAGACGATCTTAAATTAAGAAATTCAAAGCCCCATGCTGAATCCGGGGCTTTTTTTTGTGCTGATTTTGTCGTAAATTCATAGTTGGAATGATTCTAACCCTCAGGAAAATGAAAAAACTTGCCTTCCTGGTCTGCAGCCTTCTGCTTTTCCAGAATTCCTACGCCCAACTCGAAGAAACAAATCCCATTCTCAACGATCGGTTCATCATCGAGGCCGGGATTTTCATTCCCAGCAGGGAGATCAAACTGGGCGCGGATGGTTCCACCCCCAATGATGAGATCGACTTTGGGGAAACCTTCAACTTCAAGGACAACCAATCCACTCCCTTTTTCCTCGCCGAATGGAGATTCTCCAAACGGTGGAAGGTGGCATTCGAATATTTCGGGGTGAATAATGCGAATCGGCTGACTCTGGACAGGGACATCGTTTTTGAGGACATTACCTTTGAAAAGGGAAGCTTTGTGAGAGGAGGCGTCGATTTCAATTTATACCGGCTCTTCTTTGGACGACAGCTGCTTGTGCGTGAGAAACATCTTCTTGGCGTGGGCCTGGGCGTGCATGCCATGAATGTCGGCGCTTTCGTCGAGGGTGAAATCAGGAACTCTGTCGATGATCTCGAATTCCAGCGCCGCAAGGTCAGCGCCCTGGTTCCCCTGCCCAACGTAGGGGGCTGGTATCTTTGGGGCCCGCATCCCCGTTGGACCTTTGGTGCGCGCGTTGACTGGTTTGGGCTGACCATCGATCAGTATTCCGGAAGTCTCTGGAACATAGCGCCGCAGGTGAAGTTCCAGATCATCAGGAATCTTGGAATCGGAGTAGACTACAGGTTTTTCTTCCTGGGTGCCAAAGTGCGCGAGCAAGGATGGAAGGGCGAGTTCAACATGGATTTCACCGGTCCCCTGTTCACGATCCACGGTAATTTCTGATCCTCCACAAATGTCGCAGAAAGAACTCAGATACCCAATTGGACAGGCACAGCTTCCAAATCGTATCAACCGGGAACACATAGAGCATTGGATCCGAATCCTGGAGGAGTTTCCGCAAAGATTGGAGCCCATTGTAGCGGATCTCAGTGAAGCTCAGCTCGACACCCCCTATCGGGAGGGTGGATGGACCATAAGGCAGGTGCTGCATCACCTGGTCGACAGTCACACCAACAGCTATATCCGCTTCAAATGGGCCCTTACCGAAGAAGAGCCCGTGATCAAGGCCTATTTTGAAGAGCGTTGGGCAGAGCTCGAAGACAGCAAGGCAGGCCCGATAGACCTCGCTTTGAATTCGCTCAAGGCACTGCATGCAAAATGGACCTATCTATTGCGTACACTCGACGAGAAACAGCTGAAAAGGTGTTTCGTCCATCCTGAAGGCAACAAAAAGGTCAGTTTGGCGGAAAATATCGGTATCTATGCCTGGCACAGCGAGCATCACTACGCCCATATAGCAAGACTTCTAGAAAGAAAAGGCTGGACCTGAAAAAGAACCTCGTCAGGATTTCCATTTGATATTGCAGCCCAGGCTGGGCTTTTGAAGCCCTGAGATCTTCTTTCCGGCAAGCAGGTCATCCAGCGCCCTTCGCAGATCAGAACCCGTGACAGGGATGTCGTTGCCGGGCCTTGAGTCATCCAGCTGGCCCCGGTAGACCAGTCGTGACTCCCCGTCGAAGAGGTAGATGTCTGGCGTGCAGGCCGCGTCATAGGCCCGGGCCACCTCCTGGGTCTCGTCGTAGAGGTACGGGAAAGGATACTGCTCTCGTTGCGCCACTTTTTTCATGAGCTCGGGGGCATCGTCCGGGTAGTTCTCCACGTCGTTGGACGAAATGGCTGCAAAGCCTACCCCTTTCGGGCCGTACTCATTCGCGATACGCACCAGTTCGGCATTGACGTGGATCACGAAGGGGCAGTGGTTGCAGATGAAGAAGATGACCGTGCCCTTCTCCCCTTTCAGCTCGTCAAGGGTCAGTAAGCTGTCACTAACCGTATCGTATAATTCAAATGAAGGCGCCGGCGTGTCCAGGGGAAGCATATTCGAAGGTGTTCTGGCCATGACTGTAGATATTATTTTTATATTTACCTGTTCCTCATGACAAAAATAAGGATTCAACATGAAAACACTTCAACAATGGTTTGACGACTACGCGGTCAGCCATCAGAACGAGACCAACAAAAAGATACACTACATATGCGTGCCGGTGATCTTCTTCAGCATCGTGGGACTGCTCATGAGCATACCCAACGGGCTATGGCAGGGCATGGGGCTGAAAAACCCAATGATCGGTAACTGGGCGGTTGCGGTGATGATACCGGTGCTGCTCTTCTATCTTCGCCTGTCCTTCCCGCTTTTTCTGAGGATGCTGGGCTTTTCCGCTCTCTGCATAATCGGGAACTATTACCTCGGGCTCTACCTGCCCCTGTTCACCACCTCGCTGACGATCTTCGTCCTGGCCTGGATCGGACAGTTCTACGGGCACAAGGTCGAGGGAAAGAAGCCCTCCTTTTTCAAGGACCTGCAATTCCTGTTGATCGGACCGGCCTGGGTCTTTGAGAAGTTGTCCAAATAAGGGGTCAAAAGATGAAAGATACGATCAGCTTCGAAGATTTTCAACAGGTCGACCTGCGGGTCGGCACCGTTCTGGAGGTCAATGACTTTGATAAGGCCAGGGTCCCGGCCTATCAGCTCAGGATCGACTTTGGACCCCTGGGCGTAAAGAATTCAAGTGCCCAGATCACCACCCTGTACAGCAAAGAAGAGCTCCTGGGAAGACAGGTGGTCGCCGTGGTCAATTTCAAACCCAAGCAGATCGCAAATTTCATGAGCGAATGTCTGGTGCTGGGCGTGCAAAATGGTAAAGATGTAGTACTTTTACGTGTCGGCAGGGAAGTTTCCAACGGAACCCAGGCCGTGTAACAAGATTCAAACGATTTATGAGCATCGAGCAGGATCTACAGGATCTCAGGCAGGAACTCAGCGGGGAGCTCATGTGGGACAGGCTCCATAAGAGCATCTATGCCACGGATGCCTCCGTGTACCGAAAATTGCCCCTTGCGGTATGTTATCCCAAAGACAAAGAGGACCTGGTCAGGCTCATCCGGTTCGCCACAGAGAAAGGGACCTCCCTCATTCCTCGTACGGCAGGAACCTCCCTGGCGGGCCAATGCGTGGGAGACGGGATCATTGTCGATACCTCGCGGCACTTCACCAGGATACTGGCCTTTGACGAACGCAGAAAGACAGTGAAGGTAGAGCCCGGGGTGATCCGGGACGAGCTCAACGCCTTCCTGGAGCCTTTTGGCCTCTTTTTCGGGCCCAATACCTCGACTTCGAATCGCTGCATGATGGGAGGCATGGTGGGAAACAACTCCTCGGGCACGACTTCCATTCAGTACGGCGTCACGCGCGATAAGGTACTTGAGATCACCGCCCTGCTCTCGGATGGCAGCGAGGTCACCTTCGGGCCTGCAAGCCCCGAGACGCTGCGGGAAAAGACAAGGGGAAGCTCCCTTGAAAGCAAGATCTACTCCCTTTTGACCCGTGAGCTTTCCAGTCCCGCGATCCAGGAAAGCATCCGAAGGGATTTTCCCAAGAGCGGGATCCACAGGAGGAACAACGGCTACGCCCTCGACGCCCTGCTCGAAACTGAGGCGTTCACGGAAAAGGCCGTTCCCTTCAACCTCTCAAAGCTTCTGTGCGGAAGTGAAGGAACACTTGCATTTACAACAGATATAACCTTGCAATTGAATGATTTGCCACCAAAGAATAAGGTCCTGGTGGCCGCTCATTTCGAAAGTATACAGGAGAGCATGGAAGCCGTGGTGACGGCCATGAAGCACGACCTTTACATGTGCGAGCTGATGGACAAGACCATCCTGGACTGCACGCTAAACAACAGGGAACAGTCGCGCAACCGATTCTTCATCGTGGGAGACCCCAGGGCCGTGCTCATGATGGAGGTTTGCGCGGACAGCCCCGAGGAAGCGGAAGAAAGGGCAGACCGGTTGGTCCAGGATCTCCAAGGCAGCAAGGTGGGCTACGCCTACCCCAAGCTCCGGGGGAATGACATCAACAAGGCCTTCTCCCTGCGAACGGCAGGCCTTGGACTGCTGGGCAATATTGTTGGTGATCGCAAAGCGGTGGCCTGCATCGAGGATACCGCGGTGGCCGTGTCGGACCTTCCGGGCTATATCTCCGAATTCACCGCCATGATGGAGCGTTACGGGCAGGAAGCCGTTTATTACGCTCACGCCGGTGCGGGGGAGCTGCACCTCAGACCGATCCTGGACCTCAAAAAACAGGAAGACGTGGAACTGTTCCGACAGATCACCACAGAGGTGGCCCAACTGGTGAAAAAATACGGGGGCTCCATGAGCGGGGAGCACGGAGACGGGATCGTCCGGTCGGAGTTCCTCCCCATGATGATCGGTCGGGACAACTACGAGCTCATGAGACGCGTCAAACAGGTCTTTGACGCAAAAGGGATCTTCAACCCCGGCAAGATCGTCGATCCCTGGCCTATGGATCAGTCCCTGCGCTACGTTCCCGAACGGGAGGAGCCCGAACCGGAGACCCTCATGGATTTCTCGGATTCCCTTGGCATCCTGAGGGCTGCCGAGAAATGCAACGGATCCGGCGATTGTCGCAAAACAGTTTCGGCCGGTGGGACCATGTGCCCCAGCTACCGGGCCACGCTGAACGAAAAAGACACGACCCGGGCGCGGGCCAATGCCCTGCGCGAATTCCTGACCCACAGCCCTAAAGAGAACTCCTTCGATCACGAGGAGCTGAAGGAAGTCTTCGATCTCTGCCTGAGCTGCAAGGCCTGCGCCAGCGAGTGCCCCAGCAATGTGGACGTGGCCGCCCTGAAGGCGGAATTCCTGTACCAGTACCAGAAAGTCAACGGCATCCCTATGAGAACGCGGCTTTTCGGGGACAGCACACGCTGGAACGAGATCGGCAGCCGGTTCCCCCGAATCACCAATGCCGTGTTGAACAGCCGCCCGGCAAAGAACATGATCGGCATCGCCCCGGAGCGAAGCATCCCCAAACTCAGCACGGTCACTGTACGCGCCTGGCACAAGAAGAACCTGCGAAGGCTGGAACTGTTGCGGGAAGGCAGCCAAGCTCAAAAAAACGGATCTCATTCGGGCACCAGGAGCGTTTACCTCTTCCTGGACGAGTTCACCAACTACTATGACAGCGAGGTCGGCCGGGATTGCCTCGAGCTGATGAGCAGACTGGGGTACGAGGTTAGGGTCACGGATCACGCAGAGAGCGGAAGGAGCCTCATCTCCAAGGGCATGCTCGACCGGGCGAAAGAGGTGGTGAACGAGAATGTGCAGCACTTCAAGCTCCTGATCGATGAAGACAGGCCCCTGGTGGGAATCGAGCCTTCTGCCATTTTGGGCTTTCGGGACGAGTACCTGCGACTGGCGGATGACCGGGAGGCTGCGGCTGAAATCGCCGCCAACGCGATGACCCTGGAAGAGTTCATTCAAAGGGAGGTCGAAAAAGGCAATATCCGAAAGGAGCAGTTCACTACGGACAGCAAACAACTGAAGATCCATGGCCATTGCCACCAGAAATCACTTTCCAGTGTCAAGGCGACCTTTGACATGCTCAACCTCCCTGTGAACTACGAGGTATCGGTGATCAACAGCGGATGCTGCGGGATGGCGGGTTCCTTCGGCTACGAAAAGGAGCATTACGAGATCAGTATGAAAGTAGGGGAAGACAGCCTGTTTCCGAAGATCAGAAGCTGCCCGAACGACACCCTGATAGCCGCGCCCGGAACCAGCTGCCGGCACCAGATCCTTGACGGAACAGGCAAAAAGGCCTTGCATCCGGCAAGCCTGCTGCTACGCGCTTTAAAATAATTTTTGCAGGCATGCCAAATTTATTTAATTTTAACCGCTTGTAAAGCCCATGTCCCGTATCTTGCGGGCAATTGAATTACCAGGGGTCGTGGGAGCCTCCTCAAAATGAATGCCTTTTGGCATCTTTGATCTGGCTTTACAGGACCATTAAAAAATAAACTTGAAATGAAATTATTCCGATCGTTTATTGCCGTAACGCTAATCTTGTTCATTTCCCCTGCTCTTTTCGCACAAACCGAAACCGACGACGAGACAAAGGCCTCGCTGGATGGAGGCACGCTTGAAAGCCAGTTCGACTACCTGTACAGGAGATCGAGCTCATACCAGGAATACAAGGTGGTCAAGAAGACCAACTACCAAAAGATCAAGGCGAACGTGCTGGATTCGATGCAGGTGATCAAAAAGGACCTCGGCGACACCAAGAAGCTGGTAGAAGTGCAGTCCAACGAGATCAAGAGCCTCAAGGAAGATCTGCAGACCACAAATGACAACCTGACTGCCGTGACCAAGGAAAAGGACAACATCAAGTTCCTGGGCATGCCCATGACCAAGTCGTCCTACAACAGCCTGCTTTGGACCATCATCTTCAGCCTTGTTGCCCTGCTGCTGTTCTTCATCTTCAAATTCCGCTCGAGCAATGCCATCACCACCCAGGCGCAGGGTCTCCTGGCCGACACGGAAAAAGAGTTTGAAGCCTACAAGGCCAAGGCCCTCGAAAGGGAGCAAAAGGTCAGGAGGGAGCTCCAGGACGAACTCAACAAGCAAAAGTACGCCGCCAAGAAGAACAATACGAAAAAATAGTTGTCAGAGAGACTCGATGACAGACCGGCCCGTGAGGAGCCGGTTTTTTTTTGTAACAATTGTGGTGCAGGGATTTGGTTATAATTTTTTACTTTTAGAATCCCCGAACAAAAAAAGTTTAATCAAAACTCCAAAACCCTAACCATGACTAGAAAAATACTGCTCAGCCTGTTGCTGATCACAACCGTGGCCTCCTATGCCCAAAAGAAAATGCCCAAGGAGAAGGCAGCGATAGCCGAATCGATTGAAAAGCACCGGGAGGACCTGGTCTCGATCAGTGATGCCATCTGGGCCCATGCCGAGATCGCCTTCGAAGAATACGAGTCCTCGAAGCTGCTCGCGGACTATGCCGAAAAGAACGGCTTCACCGTGGAGCGAGGCGTCGCGGACATGCCAACCGCCTTTGTCGCCACCTACGGATCTGGCCGACCCGTGATCTCCATCCTCGGAGAGTTCGACGCCCTTCCCGGGATCTCGCAGAAGGCCATGCCTACCAAGGAGCCCCTGGAAGAAGGAGCCGGCGGACACGGCTGCGGACACAACATGTTCGGGACGGCTAGCCTGGGAGCCGCCATCGCCATCAAGGAGATGATTGAGGCAGGCAAGATCAAGGGAACCGTGAAGTTCTTCGGCACGCCCAGCGAGGAAAAGTATTTTGGAAAGATCTGGATGGTTCGCGCCGGTCTTTGGGATGACGTCGACGTGAACGTCAGCTGGCACCCGGGCGCCAACATCGAGTCGGACGTCCAGAGCACTTTGGCGCTGGTCGACTTCATGGTCGAGTTCAATGGGCAGGCGGCCCATGCATCGGCGGATCCCTGGAATGGCAGGAGCGCCTCGGACGCCCTGGAGCTCTACACCACGGGGATCAATTATTTCAGGGAGCACGTCAGACCCACTGTGAGGATGCACTACCACATCCAGGACGGCGGACAGGTCGTAAACGTGGTCCCGGATTATTCGAGGATCTGGGTCAGGATCCGCGATACCAAGAGATCCGGCCTGATGCCGGTCTACGAGCACGTCAAAAAGATGGCCGAAGGCGCTGCGATCATGGCCAACGTGGACTACAAGGTCTCCCTGATATCGGGAATCTACGAGGTCCTGGTCAATCGTGCCGGGGGAGAGATCATGCAGCAGAACCTTGAGCTGCTGGGACCCATCACCTACACAGAAGAAGAAGTGGCCTTCGGGAAGAAGATACAGGAAGAGACCGGCAAGCCCCAGGTGGGCTTCGACAGCCAGATCAAGCCCCTGAAAGAGACCGCAGAGCACCCCATGGGTGGCTCAACAGATGTGGGTGACGTGAGCTGGAATGTCCCGAACATCAACCTGAGCGTGACCGTGGCACCGAAAGACACCCCCTGGCATTCCTGGGCAGTGGTCGCCTGCGGGAGCACCTCCATCGGTCACAAGGGAATGATCTATGCCTCCAAGGCCATGGCCATGACCATGCTGGACCTGTTCGAGGATCCCAAGCTCGTCGAAAAGGTAAAGGCTGAGTACAAGGAGCGCAAGGGAGACGAGGTCTACGAGGCCAACATACCTGATGGGCCCCCACCCACGCCGGAGAACCGGGTTAAGAGCTAATCGATGAACCTACAGTTCTTTGAACTGAACGATCACAGATCCAGAAGGGACCGATGATCCTGCAGATAAGCCAGGGCATTGGTCCCTTCATTGAATAGCAGGTCGAGTATGCTCAGGTTGGGAAGGAAACCGTGCTTGCCCTCGAATACCTGGACATAGGGCTTCAGATCATAGGAACGTGAAGTTTTGGCGTTCACCAGCCCGCGCAGATCGACCCCGGAGAAGGAATCCTGGTAATTTTCCGTGAAGGTGTATTCGGGCTCCAGGCCCAGGCAGGCATTGACCACCTCGAAGGAGGCCATGTTCAGATCCAGGAGAAAATCATACTTCTTTGCGAACACCTCCCCGATCTCGTCTTCATAGAACTCGAAGAAGGGCGAGGAACGGTACGAGGCTTCCAGGGACCTGAACATGTTCGTCTGCCAGCGAAAGCTGTTGTCTATCCTGACGTCTTTCGTCTTCTGCCTTCCCCTGCCATGCGCGTGCTGCACCGGAACGCTGAGGAGCTGTTTTCCATTCGGTCCGGAAATGTAGCAGCGGTTCCGGTACGTCTGCTTCTGGAAGTTGTCCTGTCGCTCAAAGACTACATTTTCCGTAGCCGCCAGGGCGACATACTGAATGATCGATGGAAAAAAAGTCGGATGCAGCAACAAAACCAGGGAGCTAAGGTCAGGCTTTTCTTCTCTTCCTGAACCAGTTGAACACGTACAGCGCGACCATCAGGCCCACAAAGGGGAAGAAGTAGGAAACGGGCTTGCCGCTTCCGCCCACCGTGGTGAAGAGTCTCTCCCAGCGCACCTTGCCCAGGCCCTTGCCTTCGGAGTCCCAGCTGAACCAAATGAACACCGGTTTGCCCACCACGTGGTCGAAGGGCACGAAGCCCCAGTACCTGGAGTCCTCCGAATTGTGTCGGTTGTCCCCCATCATCCAGTAGTAGTTCTGCCTGAAGGTGTATTGACTAACAGGCTCGTCGCTGTCATTGAGGTAGATCTTGCCGTCCACAACCCTGAGTCGGTTCTTCTCGTACTCAACGATGACCTTCTTGTAGAACGGAAGGGTCTGCAGGTTGAGCTCGACGGTCTTTCCTTCCTGGGGGATGTAGATCGGTCCGTAGTTGTCCTTGTTCCACTGCAGCGAGGGAACGTTCGGAAATACATTCTCCCCCTCTCCCCGGGGCATGATCCTTCGCTCCAGGCTTCGCACCGTTGGGTTCTTGCTCAGCAGCTCGGCGTCCTCTGCGGCCAGGTTCAGCACGTAGTTCCCGTCCTGAAGGCGTCCTCCCTCGCGCACGTGATAGCGGCTCTGAAGGCTTTTGACGCTCAACGCCTGTCCGTCGGTGTCGGTGTCGTAGAAGAACTGAAGCCTGGCCCGGTCGGGCAGCTCGTTCTTCTTCCCGTTGATATACACATAGCCATCCCGGATCTCCAGGGAATCCCCCGGAAGGCCCACGCAGCGCTTCACATAGTTCGACTTCTTGTCGATGGGCTTGCGGATCCTGCGGTTCGTCTTTCGGAAGAACTGCTCCACCGTGTCTACCGGCCAACTGAACACCACGATGTCGTTCTGCTTGATCTTCTGCAAGGCAGGCAGCCTGAAATAGGGCAGCTGGGGCTTGTTCAGGTAGCTTCGGGTCTTGATCAGCGGCAGGGTGTCGTGCACCATGGGAGCCGCCACCGTGGTCATGGGAACCCGGGCCCCGTAGTGGAACTTGCTGACGAAGAGAAAATCGCCGATGAGCAGGGACTTCTCAAGCGAGGAGGTCGGTATGGTATAGGGCTGCATGAAATAGGTGTGGACCAGCGTTGCAGCGATCACGGCAAAGGCGATGGAACTCACCCATTCGCCCGCTGCCGTCCTTGGCTTGAGGCTGCGGTTCTCGATGTACTTCACGTCGAGCGCATAGTTGACGTAATAGATGTAGAAGCCCAGTGTAAGCACCACGAGCAGGGTGTCCTGGCGGGAATTGCGTCCGAAGCTGCGTATGGTCTCGATCCAGATGATCGGAAACATCAACAGGTTTATGATCGGTATGAACAGCAGGATCACCCACCATTTCGGGCGGTTGATGATCTGCATGAGCACGACCGCATTGTATACCGGCACGATCGACTCCCAGGCCTTGCGTCCGGCCTTCACATAAAGCTTCCAGGTGCCCAGGGCGTGGATCACCTGTATGATCAGAAAAAAAATCAACCACTGTGGCAAAGTCATAATCCAATTCAGGTTTTATCGTTCTTCTATGTTAGTGCAAACTTTGAGGGTTTTGTTACGTTTTCTTCCACTTAATGGCGAAATCATATGTCGAGCACGTCGCTCATCCCGAACACGCCAGTCCTTCCCAGTATCCATTCTGCGGCAATGACCGCTCCCAGCGCAAAACCGGTGCGATTGTGCGCCGTGTGCCTGATCTCGATACTGTCTGCCGCCGAATCGTATTGCACCACGTGCGTTCCGGGCACTTCTCCTTCCCGCTTCACGCGGATGTGGAGCTCCCGGTCAGAGCCCTTTTCCAGGCTCCAGCTATCCTTGTCGCTGTTGTCCAGGATGTCCCTGGCCAGGCTGATCGCCGTTCCGCTTGGCGCATCGAGCTTGTGGACGTGGTGGGTCTCCTCCATGGACACCTCGTAGTCCTTCAGATTGGACATCATCCGGGCAAGATAGGCATTTAAATTAAAAAAAAGATTCACGCCTATGCTGAAGTTGGAGGCATACAGAAAGGCTCCCTCCTTCTCCAGGCACCTGGCCCTGGCCTCTTCATAGCGCCCAAGCCAACCGGTGGTTCCCGAGATCACAGGCACGCCCGCATCCAGGCAGGAAACGATGTTGTCGAAGGCGGCATCCGGATGGCTGAAGTCTATGGCCACCTCGGCCCGGGTCAGATCCACCTCAAGGGGCTCCACATCCTTGCGGATGACGATCTCATGCCCTCTCTGCAATGCGATCTTCTCGATCTCTTTGCCCATTCTCCCGTATCCCAACAAGGCTAATTTCATGGTTCTTCTCTTTTGGCAGGTTCTAAAAATCGAATTTGAGGTTGAGCCCGGCCATGGCCTGGTTTCCAATTGGGTCCAGCTCCAGGGTGGGGCGAACGGAAAGATTTCTGTTGAAGGCACGGTCGTCAAGGTGGGCATCGACGTTGGCCTCGATGATGTTCAGGGCATAGAGCCCGATGGTGATGAAGATGGCCAGGTCCCTGTTTCGCTTCAGGACCTCCTGGGCCCGGATCAGCCCGTCCTCGCTGATGCTGGGATTGTCCCCCGTTCCGTCGAACTCGTCGGGTCTCCCCGAGATGCGCAGCTTGTAGGCCTCCTGGTAGCGCAGGTACTCCTGCTGGTTGTCGACCACGAAATAGACACCCGTGCCAATGGCTGCGTACACGATGGGGATCTTCCAGTATTTCTTGTTGTAAGCCTGGCCGAGACCCGGCAGCACGGCAGAATAGAAAGCGGCCCGTGCGGGTGACAGGGGATCGATCTCCCCGACCTCCACAACAGGCTCCTCGGTTGTGATTATCAAGTCATTGTCTTCATCTTGAGCGAACGTCCAACACCAGCAAAACAAACAAAGAACAACACTATGGACAATCTTAGAACGCATTTATTCCAACAGTTTTCTGATGCGGTTGAAGTCTTCCTCCGAATGGAAGGGTATGATGATCTTGCCCTTTTCCTTTCCCGAAACCTTCACGTCGATCTTCTGCCCGAGGTACTCGGACATGCCGCCGATCCCGTTGCGCACGAAATCGGGAAGCTCCTTTTTGGCGGGTGGGGCCGGATCCAGGGGTTTGCCCGCCTTTACGTTCTTCACCAGTTGCTCCGTCTGCCTGACCGACAACTTGTCCCTGATGATCTTTTGATAGACGAGAAGCTGGAGCTCCGGGTCCGGGATGTTGATCAGGGCCCGTCCGTGACCCATGCTGAGGAACCCGTCGCGGATCCCGGTCTGGATGATGGGATCCAGCTTCAGAAGCCTGAGAAAGTTCGTCACCGTGGAACGGTTCTTGCCCACTCGGATGCTCAGCTGCTCCTGGGTCAGTTTGACCTCTTCGATGAGCTGCCGGTAGGACAGGGCGACCTCGATCGGGTCCAGGTCCTTTCGCTGGATGTTCTCGACCAGCGCCATTTCCAGCATCTCCTGGTCGTTGGCGATCCGGACGTAGGCCGGGATGGTCTTTGCTCCGATCAGCTTGGAGGCCCTGAAACGGCGCTCTCCCGAGACCAGCTGAAACTGGTTGCCTTCCATCTTGCGTACCGTGATCGGCTGTATGACCCCCAGCTCGCGGATCGAGCCCGCAAGTTCCCGCAGCTCCTCCTCGTTGAAGTTCGTTCGGGGCTGAAAGGGGTTGACGGCAATGGCATCGAGGTCGATCTCGAGGATGTTCCCGATGAGCTTGTCCGCATCCTTGTCCCTGACCGAATTGATGTCCTGCGCCGTATCGCTCAACAAGGCCGAAAGCCCTCTTCCCAGTGCCTGTTTCTTAGTTGCTTTCGCCATTGCTGTTCTTTTTTATGATCTCGTGGGCCAGGTTGATGTAGTTCACCGCTCCCCTGCTCGTCGCGTCATAGGCGATGATGCTCTCCCCGTAGCTCGGGGCCTCTCCCAGCCTGATGTTCCGCTGTATGATGGTCTTGAAGACCATGTTGTGAAAATGCTTCTTCACCTCGGCCACCACCTGGTTCGACAGTCGCAGCCTCGAGTCGTACATGGTCAGCAGCAACCCCTCGATGTCGAGGTCCGGGTTGTGGATCCGCTGTATGCTCTTGATCGTATTGAGCAATTTGCCCAAGCCCTCCAGGGCATAGTATTCGCATTGAATGGGTATGATCACCGAGTCCGCCGTCGTCAGGGCGTTGACCGTGATCAGCCCCAGCGAGGGGGCACAATCGATCACAATATAGTCATAATCTTCCGCAATGGGGGTCAGTGCCTCCTTGAGCATGTATTCCCTGCGGTCCCTATCCACCAGCTCGATCTCGATAGCCACCAGGTCGATGTGCGCGGGGATGATGTCAACATTGGGGGAATTCGTCGAAACGATCGCCTCTCTTGCGGGCACCGCATGCTCCAGCACCTGGTAGGTGCCCAGCTCTACGTTTTCAACGTCTATTCCGAGGCCGGAAGTAGCGTTTGCCTGGGGGTCAGCGTCCACCAACAACACTTTTTGTTCGAGTACTCCAAGTGCGGCGGCCAGGTTCACGGTAGTTGTCGTCTTCCCGACCCCCCCTTTTTGGTTAGCAATCGCTATGATTTTTCCCATTCAGCTGTTGAATTTAACGCTGTAAAAATACAACTATTTACGAGCTTATAAAACGAAGTTTTTAACATCCGAAGCGGTATTATCCACAACGAATCACCCGTGTTCCGGAAAGGTTTGACTACTTGTTCTTCTTGCTGCGGATCATCATCTCCAGCATGTCCCACATCTCCTCCGGGATCTTCTCGAGCATATTGAATTCGCCGGCTCCCTTGAGCCACTCTCCGCCGTCGATCGTGATGACCTCCCCGTTGATGAAGGCCGAGAAGTCCGAAACGAGATAGGCGGCCAGGTTGGCCAGCTCCTGGTGGTCTCCGACGCGTCCCAGGGGGATCTTCTTCCTCATGTCGAACTCCTCCTTAAGGTCACCGGGAAGAAGCCTGTCCCAGGCTCCCTGTGTTGGAAAGGGTCCCGGGGCGATGGCATTCGAGCGGATCCCGTACTTGGCCCATTCCACGGCCAAAGATCGGGTCATGGCAAGCACTCCCGCCTTGGCGGTCGCTGAAGGGACCACGTAGGCAGAACCCGTCCAGGCGTAGGTCGTGACTATGTTAAGTATGGTGGATTTCTCCTGTTTGGTTTCGATCCAGTGCTTGCCCAGGGCCAGGGTGCAATTCTTGCTACCCTTGAGGACGATGTCGATGATGGTGTCAAAGGCATTGGCCGAAAGGCGCTCCGTCGGGCTGATAAAATTGCCTGCGGCATTGTTAACCAGGGCATCCACCTTGCCAAACTTGTCCAGGGCAGACTTGAGCATGGCTTCGACCTGGTCGTAATGACGCACGTCACAGGCCAGGGGAAGAACCTCTCCCCCGGTCTTTTCCTTCATCTCCTGGGCCGTCTTCTCTAGCTTTTCGAGATTGCGGGAAGTGATCACCGCAGAAGCGCCCAGTTCAAGGAAATAAGTGGTCATCGCCTTGCCGAGTCCACTCCCTCCTCCTGTGATGATTATGACCTGGTCTTTGAGTGCATTTTCTTTCAACATGCTCTGTTTGTATCCCATCGGATCGGAATTTTGGTAGAATTTTGGGTAAAATTACACTTAAAAAGTGAATGGGGACCTGGCCGACAGAGTTTTTTTCTGCAACTTCTTGTCAGAACTAAAAGTCTTTGTATATTTGCCGGACTTTTGTAGAAAACGAAGGACAGTAAAGAACAATAAGATCAAAAGAAATGAAAAGAACGTTCCAGCCATCCAACAGGAAGAAGAAAAACAAGCACGGTTTCAGAGAGAGAATGTCGAGTGTCAATGGTAAGAAGGTACTTGCCAGGAGGAGAGCAAAAGGCCGAAGCAGACTAACCGTTTCTTCTGAACCCAGCCACAAAAAATAATATGCAGGATCATATATACAGAAAGGTGTTACTTTTACAGGTAACACCTTTTTTTTGACCTAAATTTGCCTGAACGCGATTCATTTCACCTAATAGACTAAGTCACAAAGCCATATAATCCAACAACTAGAAAAATCCGACAAGAATGCCCAGAAACAAATCCATCAACTCAATTCTGATCATAGGTTCAGGTCCGATCATCATCGGTCAGGCCTGCGAATTCGACTACTCGGGAACCCAGGCCATCCGCTCGCTGCGAGAGGAAGGCATAGAGGTGGTGCTGATCAATTCCAACCCTGCGACGATCATGACCGATCCGCAGATGGCCGATCACGTCTATCTCAAGCCCCTGACAACGAAATCGATCATCGAGGTGCTCGAAAAGCACAAGGTGGATGCGGTTCTTCCCACCATGGGAGGACAGACTGCCCTCAACCTCTGCATCGAGGCGGACGACAAGGGCATTTGGGAGGACTACGGGGTTAAGATCATCGGGGTCGACATCGACGCCATACAGATCACCGAGGACCGTGAGCAGTTCAGGGCCCTGATGGAGAAGATCGGCATAGGCCAGGCACCCTCCAAGACAGCCACCTCCTTCCTGCGCGGAAAGGAGATCGCCCAGGAATTCGGTTTCCCGCTGGTGATCCGGCCTTCCTTTACCCTGGGAGGCTTCGGGGCATCTATCGTCAACGACCCGGAAGAGTTTGACACCCTGCTCCAAAGAGGACTTGAAGCCTCGCCCATCCACGAGGTGCTGATCGACAAGGCCCTCATGGGATGGAAGGAATACGAGCTGGAGCTGCTCCGCGACAAGAACGACAACGTGGTGATCATCTGTACCATCGAGAACATGGACCCCATGGGGATACACACGGGAGATTCCATCACCGTGGCCCCGGCCATGACCCTGAGCGACACCGCCTATCAAAGAATGCGTGACATGGGGATCCACATGATGCGCTCCATCGGTGACTTTGCAGGAGGCTGCAACGTGCAGTTCGCCGTGAGCCCCGACGAGAAGGAGGACATCATCGCCATCGAGATCAACCCGCGGGTGTCGCGCTCATCAGCGCTTGCGTCCAAGGCCACCGGGTACCCCATCGCAAAGATCGCGGCCAAGCTGGCCATCGGCTATCACCTCGACGAGCTGGAGAACCAGATCACCAAGACGACCTCGGCCCTTTTCGAGCCGACCCTGGACTATGTCATCGTCAAGATCCCACGCTGGAACTTCGACAAGTTCGAAGGCGCCGACAGGACCCTGGGGCTGCAGATGAAGTCCGTGGGAGAGGTCATGGGCATCGGGCGCTCCTTCCAGGAAGCCATCCACAAGGCCTGCCAGTCTCTGGAAGTTGCCCGAAACGGGCTCGGAGCCGACGGCAAGGGCATCAAAGACTACAATACCATCATCTCCAAGCTGAAGAACCCCAGCTGGGACCGCGTGTTCGTGATCTACGACGCCATCCAGATGGGCGTCCCGCTCAGCCGCATCCACGAGATCACCAAGATCGACATGTGGTACCTCAGGCAGTACGAGAACCTCCACCTGCTGGAAAAGGAGATCTCCTCCTACAAGTCGATCGACTCGCTTCCGAAGGAGCTGCTGCTCGAAGCCAAGCAGAAAGGTTTTGCGGACCGGCAGATCGCACACATGATCGGCTGCTGGGAAAGCGAGGTGCACAGCAAGCGGAGGGAGATGAACATCAACCGGGTGTACAAGCTGGTCGACACCTGCGCCGCGGAGTTCCCGGCACAGACCCCCTACTACTACTCCACCTTTGAAAGCAACATGATCCAGGGAGACCAGTCCTTTGCGGAGAATGAGAGCGCTGTCAGCGATCGCAAGAAGATCGTGGTCCTGGGCTCGGGGCCGAACAGGATCGGCCAGGGGATCGAATTCGACTACTGCTGCGTGCACGGGGTGCTCGCCGCCAAGGAATGCGGTTACGAGACCATCATGATCAACTGCAATCCGGAGACCGTTTCCACGGACTTCGACATCGCCGACAAGCTGTATTTCGAACCCGTGTTCTGGGAGCACATCTGGGACATCATACAACTGGAGAAACCGGAAGGAGTGATCGTGCAGCTGGGTGGCCAGACGGCCCTTAAGCTAGCCGAGAAGCTCAACAAATACGGGGTGAAGATCATCGGGACCAGCTTCCAGGCCCTCGACCTGGCAGAGGACCGGGGAAATTTCTCCAAGCTGCTTGCCAAGCTGGAGATTCCCTACCCGCAATTCGGTACCGCAACTTCTGCCGAAGAGGCCGACAAGATCGCAGCCCATCTCGACTTCCCGATCCTGGTCCGGCCCAGCTACGTGCTTGGAGGACAGGGTATGAAGATCGTGATCAACAAGCAGGAGCTCGAGGATCACGTCATCGACATCCTGAGAAAGATCCCGAACAACGTGTTGCTGCTGGACCACTACCTGGACGGGGCCATCGAGGCCGAAGCCGACGCCATCTGCGACGGGGAGAACGTATACATCATCGGGATCATGGAGCACATTGAGCCCTGCGGCGTTCATTCTGGAGATTCGAATGCGACCCTCCCCCCCTTCAACCTGGGTGAGTTCGTGCTGCAGCAGATCAAGGATCACACGCACAAGATCGCCCTGGCCCTTGAAACCGTCGGATTGATCAACATACAGTTCGCCATCAAGGACGACGTGGTGTACGTGATCGAGGCCAACCCAAGGGCGTCGAGAACCGTGCCCTTCATCTCAAAGGCCTACAACGAGCCTTATGTTAACTACGCGACCAAGGTCATGCTTGGAGAGAACAAGCTTTCGGATTTCGAGTTCAGGCCCCACCTGGAGGGCTATGCCATCAAGCAGCCCGTATTCTCCTTCAACAAGTTCCCGAACGTGAACAAGAGCCTCGGGCCCGAGATGAAATCGACCGGGGAGAGCATCCTGTTCATCAAAGGACTGAAGGACGACCAGTTCTACGAGCTGTACTCGAGAAGGAAGATGTACCTGAGCAAATAGGGAATACCAGGCCAAATACATGTGCCTGCCGCCCTCGAGGGGACGGACTCATGCTGTGATCACGCAACGAAAAGTGAAAAAACTTATCTTTGTGTAAAAAAATGGCATGAATTATATCCTTTTTGATGGCCCTTACAGGGACCATCTTCTACCCCTCACCTACACCAAGCCCGTGGCTGATCTCCGGATCGGCATCCTGACCATTCGGGAAAAATGGGAAAAGCTCCTGGAATCGACCACCACGACCGTCACCGAGGACTACCTTTCGGGCAAGTTCCCGATGGTGGAGATGGAGGAGAACATCATGATCTGCGGATCTGTGCTGCCAACCGACGAACTGATCGAGGCTGTGCAAAGCCTGCAGGCCGGGCAGGCGCTTTTCCAGGGAGAGGAGCTCCTGGCCTTTTACGCCAGGGAGAACGAAGAAGTCGACCTCGACTCCTGCACTCGCGTGGAATTCGAGGGAGAGCTGATCATCATAAGGCATTCCTGGGACCTGTTCAGCCATAATGGTGAGGCCCTGGAATCGGATTTCGAGCTGCTTACGGCCGGCAGGAAGTCTGCCCCCATCCCTGACGCCGTGCATTGCGTCAACAAGGAGCGCATCTTCCTCGAGGAAGGCGTCGAGATCGAGATCGGGGTGCTCAATGCCAAATACGGTCCCATCTATTTGGGCAGAAACGCAGAAGTCCATGAAGGAAGCCTGATCCGCGGCCCCTTTGCCATGGGGGAATACTCCGTGGTGAAAATGGGAAGCAAGGTCTACGGACCCACCACCCTGGGGCCCAAGTGCAAGATCGGCGGCGAAGTGAACAACGCGATAATGTCGGGCTATTGCAGCAAGGGCCACGACGGATACCTCGGCAACGCGGTCATAGGGGAATGGTGCAACATGGGTGCCGACTCGAACAATTCCAACCTCAAGAACACCTACGCAGAGGTCAAGATGTGGGACTATGCCGAACAGCGGTTCGTGCGAACCGGGCTGCAGTTCTGTGGCCTGATCATGGGAGACCACTCCAAGTCGGGCATCAACACCATGTTCAACACGGGTACCGTGGTGGGCGTCAGCTCCAACATCTACGGGAGCAATTTCCCGCGGAATTTCATTCCTTCCTTCTCCTGGGGCGGGGCTTTAGGATTTAAAACCTATACTTTAAGTAAAGCAATAGAAACTGCTGTTTTAGTGACACAAAGAAAGAATGAAGAATTTACGGAAGAAGACCGTAAGATCTTCGAGCACATCTTTGAGTTGAGCAGCGCATACCGAAAAGGCTAAGACTGTAAATTTGGAACGGGTCGTCGCATTGACAGGAGCGGGCATGAGTGCCGAGAGCGGGTTGAAGACCTTCAGGGAAGCCGGAGGCCTCTGGGAGGGTCATGACGTCATGGAAGTGGCCTCCCCGGAGGGTTGGTACCGCAACCCGGAGCTCGTACTGGATTTCTACAACCAGCGACGAAGGCAGCTCCTGGAAGCCGAACCCAACGACGGGCACAGGCTGCTCGCGGACCTGGAGGACCGGTACCATGTGGACGTGGTCACCCAGAACGTGGACGACCTGCATGAGCGTGCGGGCAGCTCAAGGGTCCACCACCTGCACGGCGAGCTCCTCAAGGTAAGAAGCTCCCTGGACGAGACGCGTATCCTAACCTGGAAAAAGGACCTGAACAAGGGCGATCTCTGCGAGCTGGGAAGCCAGCTCAGGCCGCATATCGTATGGTTCGGGGAAGCGGTCCCCATGCTGGAACCTGCCATAGAGCTCACGGCGCAGGCAGACAGGATCATCATCATCGGTACATCGATGCAGGTCTACCCCGCGGCTGGCCTGATCCATTACGCCAGGCCTGGAATCCCCCTTTACTTCATCGATCCCAACCCCAACATCCGGGCAACCGATTTTGACAACCTGACCGTGATCCGGGAAACGGCTGTGAATGGAATGAGAAAATTGGCAGAGCTGCTTTGACCGTATCAGGACCTTTTTTCTATCAGCTGCAGGATCCCTTCGAAAAGCTCTCCGTTTGAGATGACCCCACCCTGCCTGACAAGGTCGAATACCTCCTCGTTGCGCTCCTTGGAATAGGCCTTGCTGCCCTTCAGGTATTCTATTGAGGGATGGCCTGAATTGTCGAGAAACCAGTTGAAATCCTCCTTGTCGAGCAGATCGATCCCGGGCCGGTTCACCTTGACCAGGATGCGCTGAATGCTGTCGGCCTCGCATTTGAACAGGTTGAGCGAATCCGAGGAGAAATGATCCACGTAACCGGCCTTTGTGAGAACCCTCTCCCAGACGAAATCACTGAAGACCTCGAGCTCCTTCTCCGCAAGCTCGGGCTTGTCTTCCTTGATCTGGGTCCACTCCTTGACGTCTATGCTCTGGGCGGCCAGGAACACGGCAAATTCTTCGTTCAGTTCTTCGAATTGTTCCTTGGTGAGCTTGGCGTATTTCATGACGAGGGTCGATTCTTCATTAAAAGCTGCAAAATTAGTCAAAAACAAAATTAATATTGTATATTTGCACGCTCAAAATTTAACCAATTAATACACGATTTATGAATCATTACGAAACTGTTTTCATTTTGAATCCCGTTTTATCTGACTCTCAGGTAAAGGAAACAGTAAAGAAGTTTGAGGACTACTTGGTTTCTAAAGGTGCCGAAATGATTTGGAAAGAGGATTGGGGCCTGAAGAAGCTGGCTTACCCGATCCAAAAGAAAAAGACCGGTTTTTACCACCTCTTCGAGTACAAGGTCGGAGGAGACGCAATCGCTCCGTTCGAACTGGAATTCAGGAGGGACGACAGCATCATGAGGTACCTGACCGTCAAGCTGGACAAGCACGCGGCAGCCTGGGCTGAGAAGAGAAGAGAAAGAATTAAATCAAGCAATCCGAAAAAGTAATGGCAACTCTAGAACAACAAGCAAAAGGCGGAAGCAAAGGAGAGATCAGGTACCTGACCCCTCTGGAAATAGACACCAAGGTAAAAGTGAAGTACTGCCGTTTCAAGAAGAACGGAATCAAGTACATCGACTACAAGGACCCCGATTTCCTGATGTACCTCGTCAACGAGCAGGGTAAGATCCTTCCCAGGAGACTGACCGGGACCTCACTCAAGTACCAGAGAAAAGTATCCCAGGCGATCAAGAGAGCAAGACACCTCGCCCTCATGCCGTACGTAGGAGACATGTTGAAATAAAAACTGAATGATATTATGGAACTTATATTAAAACAAGACGTAGAGAACCTCGGGTTTAAGGATGATATCGTTACAGTGAAGAACGGCTATGGCCGCAACTACCTGATCCCTCAGGGATATGCGATACTCGCGACTTCTTCAGCGAAGAAGGTGCTGGCCGAGACCCTGAAGCAAAGAGCCTACAAGGAGCAGAACCTGGTGAAGGAAGCCAACAAGGTGGCCGAGGCCATCAAGGCCCTGGAGCTGAAGATCGCTGCCAAGACAGGAGAAGGAGACAAGCTCTTCGGTTCGGTGAGCAGCTCAAACCTTGCTGAGGCCCTTGCCGCAGAAGGACACGAGCTCGAAAGGAAATTCATCACCATCGCCGGTGGCGTGGTCAAGAGACTCGGAAAATACGACGCCAAGGTGCGTTTGCACAGAGACGTGATCGTAGATCTTCCCTTTGAGGTCGTTGCTGAAAAGCAAGGATAAGAAAGGAGATCATCCACATACAGAAAGAAGGCCCGTTCGTTTGGAACGGGCCTTTTGTTTTTATAGATTTGTCCAGGCCGGATACTTATGAACCCACTCATCGACATACCCGAAATTCCGAATCTCATACACTATGCGATTCCCTTCTTCATCCTTACCCTGGTGATCGAGATCGTCATTACCTCGCGAAAGCACATGGCGTCTTACACTTTCAAGGATGCCGCGGCTTCGATATCGATGGGCCTGGGAAACGTCTTCATCGGCCTGTTCGCCAAAGCCCTGGTGCTGAGTGCCCTGACCTATGTCTACCTGAACTTCAGGATTTTCACCATTCCCTTTGTCTGGTGGGCCTGGATCCTGGTGCTGCTGGCCGATGACTTCTGCTACTACTGGTTCCACCGGATCAGCCATGAGAACCGCTTTTTCTGGGCCTCGCACGTGGTGCACCACTCTTCGCAGCGATACAACCTCAGCACGGCGCTGAGACAGACCTGGACCGGCAGCTTCATGTCCTTTGTGTTCTGGCTGCCCATGGCCCTGCTAGGCTTTCACCCGGTGATGATCCTGGCCCAGATGTCGGTTAGCCTGCTTTACCAGTACTGGATCCACACCGAGCTCATCGACAAGATGCCCCGTTGGTTCGAGGCGATCTTCAACACGCCGTCCCATCATCGAGTACACCACGCGACCAACCCCCAGTACCTCGACCGCAACCACGCGGGGATCCTGATCATCTGGGACAAGATGTTCGGCACCTTCGAACCCGAGGTGGAGAAACCCGTTTATGGCCTGGTCAAGAACATCTCCACCTACAACCCGGTCAAGATCGCCCTCCTGGAATGGTACCACATGTTCAAGGACGCCCTGACCAGCCGGACCAGCCTGTCGAACCGACTGAAGTATTTCATCAAGCCCCCGGGCTGGAGACACGACGGCACGGGCACCCTTTCCTCAGACCTGAGAAAGCAATGGGAAGCTTCAAAGAATGCGAATAGAGCCTAATACGGGTCCACGTCGAGGATGACCTGCACCGACCTGAACTGCGGAATTGCCTGAAAGGCGTTTCTCGCCCGGATGATCTTGTCCTTTGAGGCTTTGATTCCGGAGCCTTTGGGAATCTTTACGAGCAGGGTCCTCAGGTATTTGTTTCGGATTCTCCCGATGCTCGGGACGGTGGGCCCCAGCACCCGGTCACCGAAGGCATTGTGGAGTGAGGTTCCCATCCAGCGCGCAGCCTCATCGACCTTGTTGTAATCCCGGTCCTTCAGGGTGATCCGGATAAGCCTTATGAAAGGCGGGTAGCCGAACTGCCGCCTCTCTTCCATCTGCTCCCTGAACATGCCCTTGTAGTCGTTGACCGAGACCTGTTGCAGGATGACGTGGTAGGGGTTGAAGGTCTGTATGGCTACCTTGCCCCGCTGATCGGCGCGCCCTGACCTTCCCGAGACCTGCACCATGAGCTGGAAGGTCCGCTCATGCGCCCTGAAATCGGGGAAGTTCAGCAGGTTGTCCGCATTCAGCACGCCCACGAGACTCACATTTCCGAAGTCCAGGCCCTTGGTCAGCATCTGGGTTCCCACGAGGATGTCGATCTGCCGACCGGCAAAGTCGTTCAACAGTTTCTGGTAGCCGTGTTTTCCTCTTGTCGTGTCCAGGTCCATTCGCGCAGAGCGGGCATCGGGAAACAGGGTCTGCAGTTCCTTCTCGATCTGCTCGGTGCCGAAGCCCTTGGAGTCCAGGGTGGGGCTGTCGCAGGCCGGACAGGTATCGGGCAGCGGCCGGCTGTGCCCGCAGTAATGACATCTCAGCTCTTTGCGAAACAGGTGGAAGGTCAGGCTTACGTCGCAGTTAGGGCACTGCGGTGAGACCCCGCAGGTCTGGCATTCAACAACCGGAGAGTATCCCCTCCGGTTCTGAAAGAGGATCACTTGCTTCTTCTCTCCCAGGGCCTCCTGCATGAGCTCCAGCAAACGATCCGAAAAATGGCCCGTCATCCGCTTCTTGCGGTACTTCTCCCGTATGTCGACCAGCTCGATCTCGGGGAGCAGCACATTGCCGAACCGGGTATGGATCTCCACGAGGCCGTATTTGTTCTCCAGTGCATTCTCATAGCTCTCTATGGAAGGCGTTGCGCTACCCAGCAGCACGCTGGACCCGTGGATCTTACCGAGAAGGATCGCCGTGTCCCGGGCGTGGTACCTGGGAGCAGGATCGAACTGCTTGTAGGACGCATCGTGCTCCTCGTCCACGATGATCAGGCCCAGGTTGTCATAGGGCAGCAAAACGGTAGAACGGGCCCCGACGATCAGGCTCGCCTTCTCCTTTCGGTGCAGCAGGTTGTTCCAGACCTCCACCCGCTCGTCCGCCGAGTATTTGGAATGAAAGACTGAGATGTGATCTCCAAAGTACAGCTTGAGCCGTTCAATGATATGGGTCGTCAGGGCGATCTCCGGGAGCAGGTAGAGCACCTGACGTCCCGCTTCAAGGCTTTCCCGGATCAGTTTCATGTAGATCTCGGTCTTTCCGCTGGAGGTTACCCCGTGAAGCAGGCAAACCTCTTTATCACGAAACACCTCTTTGATCTGCTGCAACGTTTCGTTCTGCAGCTTGCTAAGCTTTTTGAGCCCCTCCTCCTCCTGGCTGAAAGAAACCCGGTCCTCACGTATCTCAATTAGATCAAAGACCTTCTTTTTGATCAGGGCCTGGACCGAGGCATCGGTGACCTCTTCCAGGGATTTGAGCTCTTTCAGCGACACACGCTGTCCGCCTTCCCCGGTCATCCGGGTTTCGGGGGACGTCCTCAGCCCGAAAAAGGCCAAAAGGGCCCTGCGTTGCTTCTCCGCCCGCTGCAGCTCGTCCAAAAGCTCGTGCATGGCTGACTCGTCGCGGTATCGCGCGTTCAGCTCCAGGTATTTCACCATCTTCGGCCGATACTTCTCGTAGATCTCCTCCCGCACTTCGACCAGCTCCCTCTCGATCAATCGCTTGACCAGCGGCAGCACCCTTTTCTGCTCGATGATCTTCTCCAGGTCCTCGACCTTGATCTTGTCCTGGTGCTCCAGGGCCTCCCAGATCAGCTCCTCCTCGGGGTCCAACTCCTCCTCAGGGCCATACGCTCCCTCAAGTTCAGCTGGCTTTTTCCTGATGATCCAGGTCTCGCTTTCGATCAGGAAGGAATTGGGGATCGCGGCGCGCAGCACCTCCCCCAGGCTGCAGAGATAGTATTCCGAGATCCACTCCCAAAGCCGAAGCTGCCTTTCCGTGATGATGGGCTCCTCGTCGAGGATCTGGTAGATCTCCTTGGCCTCGTAGGCGGTGGGAGCCTCCCGGTGGATCCGGTAGACCAAGGCCGTGTATATCTTCGACTTGCCGAAAGGCACCGCCACCCGCATGCCGGGGCGCATGAATTCCGACTCGGCCCGCGTGATGCTGTAGGTGAAGGCCTTTTCCAGCGGAATGGGCAATATGACATCTGCAAAATACATCATCACGAAGCTAAAGGGTTTTGACCTGAAAGACAAAAAAAACACCTTCCAAAAAGAAAGGTGTTAGATCATTTTTGCAGAAAACGAATCTGCGGGTCAGTTCTTCTCGATCCAGCTTACTATGGATTCGTCAGTTGGCAGGGTCCTGGGCTCGATGACCATGGCGAGCTCGCCGTTGCCGTCGATCAGGTACTTCTGGAAGTTCCAGGCAACCTCAGAGTCCTGGAGGCCGTTCTTCGACTTCTCCGTAAGGAACTTATAGACCTCGTGCATGTCGCTTCCCTTTACGGATATCTTGGACATCATCGGGAAGGTCACGCCGTAATTCTCCTTGCAGAAGGCGGCGATCTGCGCGTCCGACCCGGGCTCCTGCCCTCCGAAGTTGTTCGCGGGAAAGCCCACGATCACGAAGTCCTTGTCCTTGTATTGGTCGTAGAGCTTCTGCAGATCCTCGTACTGGGGGGTCAGGCCGCACTCAGAGGCGGTGTTGACCACCATCAGCTTCTTGCCTTTCAGCGTTGAGAAATCGAATTCAGACCCATAGAGGTCCGTGACTTTGAACTGGTAGATGTTCTCTTTTTTCATTTGCTCCGAATTTTCTGTTGCTTCCTTGTTTGCACTCATTTCCTCGTTTGCTGCCTTTCCCTCCTGCTTGCCGCTGTTGCAGGCAGAGACCAGGATCATCAAAAAGGCAGCTGCCATGACTAGATTTCTTTTCATTTTAGCTTTTGATTTTCTTTTTGTTGTTCTTCTTGTAATATTTCTTGAACTTGAAATAGGCCAGCACGCTCAAAAATACGGAAATACCGAGCCAACCCCAAATCTGCACGGGCACGGCAGCCGATTCTCCCTGGGCATAGGAATGAAGCCCTGACAGCAGGTGGTTCACGCCTAGGTAGGTCATCAGGATCGAAGCGAAGGCGAATACGGCCACCATGTTGAAGGTGTATTTGCTCTTCAGGCCGGGCACCAGTCGCATGTGCAACACGAAGGAATAGACCATGATGCTGATCAGGGCCCAGGTCTCCTTCGGGTCCCAACCCCAGTAGCGGCCCCAGCTCTCATTCGCCCAGATCCCACCCAAGAAGTTCCCGATGGTGAGCAGGACCAGCCCTATGGTCAGCGACATCTCGTTGATCGTGGTGATCTCGTCTATGGCCAGGTTCATCTTCTTCTTGTTCTTCTTGTTGGTGAAGATGTAGAGGATCAGCGCGAGCATTCCCAACACCATTCCAATGGTGAAGGGTCCGTAGCTCGCCACGATGATGGCCACGTGCACCATCAGCCAGTAGGAATCAAGCACGGGGACGAGGTTGCCGATCGAGGGGTCCATCCAGTTCCAGTGCGCCACCATCAACAGTATGGAGGTCACAAAGGTGGTGGCCGCCAGGGTAAGCGGAGACTTCTTGCCGAAGATGATCCCGAAGAGCATGGTCGCCCAAGAGACGTAGATCATCGACTCGTAGCCGTTGCTCCAGGGGGCGTGCCCCGAAATATACCATCGGATGCCCAGACCCGCGGTGTGATAGAGGAAGAGCAGCAGGATGATCACCGTGCTCAACTGGATCAGCCTCTTGATGGTCTTTTTGCTTTTGAAGATGTGGATGATCACCACGATGAACATCAGCAAGCTGGCGTACATGTAGTATTGGAACAGGCTCTTGAAGATGTCGTACTTGTTGTAGAACAGCTCCAGGTCGATCTTTCTCTCTGAGGGCATTACATCTGACCCGAATTTTTTCTGGTATTGATGCATGCTCCTCAGGTACTCATTCGCCTCGGTATAATCATTGGTTCTCGTTGCACCGATGACAGCTCTCCCGTAGAGCGGGACGATGTTGCTCACGTAAAGGGAGTCCTCTTCACTGAAGCCTGCATGGTTCACCTCCAGGAAGGAATACCACTTGTTGTTCTCCGCACCTTCCAGTGGAAAGAACTTGAAGATGGACCCACCCAGGGCTCCAAAGAGCAGGTTGGCCCGGCCGTCCACGTTCAGGACGCTCTCCTCGTATTTGTTCTTGATCTTCTTTTTGTGTGCCTTGGAAACCTCCTCGGTCAGCTTGTATTCCCCTCTTTCTGTGAACAGGTCTGAAAAGCGTGCGTATTTCTGATCATGCGGGATTCCGATAAGGTCCCTCAGCCGGGTGTTGTCTTTTTTGATGTAGATAAACGGGACGAAATACCAGGCTCTCGGGTTCACCATCATCGACAGCAGCACCTGGTCGGCGTTCATGTCGAGATAGGTGTCCTTCTTGCTCACCTTTCTTAGCAGCTCCGACGCGAAGGTGTTAACCGGCTTCATCCTTCCCCCGGGATCCTGGATCACCAGCTTGCCGTAGTCCAAGGCATGTGCCGGGTCGGCGACCTGGGCCGCGATGATCGAGTCTATCGTGCGATACTGCTGCTCCTTGCTCACAATTTGGTGATTGTGACCTGTCGTGTTCTGCTGAGTCGGGCTGTTCTGAGCCGTGATATTTTGGGCCTGGGTCAGCCCCATGGCCAGGAAAAGCACCATGACGGCCTTGGCCTTCTTCTTCTCTATCTTGCGCAGGTTGTTCCTGAGCGATCCGAAGCGGGTGCCTTTTACCAGCAGGATCCAGACCAGTCCGGTGAACAGCATGAAATATCCGATGTAGGAGGTCCAGGTGCCCATGCGGTCGTAGTTGACCGACAGGAAGGTCTGCTCCACCTCTCCCTGGTCGTTGTAGCTGCTCTGGAAGAAGCGGTAGCCCTGGTAATCCAGTACGTGGTTCATGAAGATCCTGAAATCGAACACCTTCTCGCCGTCGATCACGGTGATCTCGCTGGCATAGGACTTGGGACTCATGGAACCCGGATATCGCTCCAGCTGGAAATCTCTGAGCTTTACAGAGAAAGGAACCATGAACTGTTTGGATCCATAGCTCAGCCTGAAGTTCAGGCCGTCCTGCTCGAAGATCACCGGGGGCTCTATCTGCAGTGCATTTCCCATCAGGCTCACCTTTCGTTTTTCGTTCTTTGTCACCACTTCCACCTCGAGAAGGTCCCTGGGGTGCTCGTCCTTGTTGCCCGAAACCATCTTCATGTTCCCGCGAACCGGGGGTTCCGGGATGACGAACTGGTTGTGCTCAAAGCGATACAGGGCACGCAGGAAGAAAGGTTGAATGGAATCCTTTACAACATTGCCCCCCTGTTGCGTTGCCATTACCATGTAGGTTCCGTCCTCTGGCGCCTGGATCTTCAGGCTGTCGTTCTCCGTAAAGATATTCGTCGCTCCCACGGTCGGGTTCTCAAAGGAGATCAGGGAATTGTGTACGTTGATCGTCTGCCCGGCCCGAATGTAGTGCTCGTGCCTTCCGGATCCCCCGGACTCCACGATCTTCAGGAAGAGATCCCCCTCATCACCAGCTTCGAATTCCTCAAAGGCATTCGGGATGTAATTGACGTAGTTGACCTCGATGGGCTCCCCTTTGAAGTCGGTCTTGATCGAAAAATCGTTGCCTCCTCTTATCCAGTCCAGGAAGCGGGCCGTCCTGTAAATGAAATTGCTGGCGTCGCCGTAGGTGCTGGCAAAAAGATAGTTCCTATATATAGGTGTCTTTTGATCCTTGTTGTCGTCGATGTGCACATTGACATAGGCCTTCTCTGAAAGCATCCTATTGGTGGTCTCGCCTTCGTAAATGGGCATGATCCCCTCGAAGCTGATGTACCTTGTTATGGCCGCTCCGGCGATGATCAAAATGAAGGAAATGTGCAGAATGAGCGTGGGCAGGTTGCTGCGGGACAGGAGGTCGTATCTCTTTATGTTCCCGATGAAATTGACCACGAACAGCAGCATGATCAGTTCAAACCACCAGGCATTGTAAACCAGGGCTTTAGACGCCTGAGTCCCATAGTCATTCTCAATGAATGTCGCCACCCCCATGGCGGCTGCGAAAAGAACGAAAAGGACAGAGGTAAAGCGTGTTGAAAAGAGGAAATCAGTAACTTTTTTCATCAGTGAGTAATTGCTTGAATCAGTCTGCGAAGTTACTAAAATTTCAATGAACAAGCCTCCGGCCCTCCCCTAATTTTAGGGGATGCTGAAAGTCAAATTCCCAAGACCCGATCCAGTGATCAGATCAGGCACCAAGAATAGTGATTTTTGTGCTCAACTTTTGTAACCAAAGTGTCGCAAAAAGGTTTCCCAATGTCGCAAAAAACATGAAATTTATCACGATGAAACCGTAATTCATTGATTTTCTTGTATTTAATTTTTTAGGAAACTGACATTTATCATGATTTAACTTTGTTACTCATGTTACTTTTACTTAACATCTTTTTAACATGTAAATTTAAAGTACCATGAAAAATTCAAAGCTTTACAGTTTAATACTCATCTTTGCAGCTGCATTGTTGTGTGTTCAGTGTACCACAGATCCAATTCCCGGACCTCCGGGACAAGACGGAGTTGACGGGGTAGACGGGGTCGACGGGGTCGACGGAATAACCGGAACCGCAGAATGCGCGGCGTGCCACAATATTGCAAAATCAGAAGAAGTGCACGCTTCTTATTTGTTCTCCGGTCACTACAACGAAAACATGGATCATAATGACGGACCTCTGTCACAATATGCCAACCGTTTTTCTTGTACAGCTTGCCATACCAGTGACGGATATATAGATATGGCGGAAACGGGAATGGTCACCGGACAACCTTACCCAGGCACACAAACAATCACTTGTAATACCTGTCACTCTAAGCACACCAGCTTCGATTTTGAAACTGATGGATATGACTCGGCTTTGAGAAATATAGCTCCGGTGAAACTAATTGCTGATGCGGCCTATACCATAGATTACGCTGAAGGATTTACAAATCACACTTGCGCAACCTGCCACCAGCCAAGGGATAAATTTGAAAACAATATTCTACCAGATGGAAAAGTAGATGTTGGCGGACGATTCGGACCTCACTACGGAGCTCAATCCACCCTGTTGGAAGGTATTCACGGTGCAGAGCTTGACGGATATGAGTATCGCAGAACCGATGCAACTGCAGCGCACAGGGTCGGATCCAGCTGTACAGAATGTCATATGGGAGAACCTACTGGCAACAACGACGGTCTGCATACCTGGAATCCCACAGAAACTACCTGTGTAAAATGCCACCAAAATGGTGTTCCGACAGAAGTTACTGGATTGGAAGAAGCCTACAAACAATTGGAAGACCTTCTTCTTGCTGAAGGTATCCTGGAAATTGATGATGAAGGGGAAATAGGCATCGTATCAGGAGAATATGACCTGATTCCCGCAGCGGCGCTTTGGAACTACAGGATGATCTATTACGACCATAGCCATGGTGTCCACAACCCTCTATATGCCAAGGACCTCATCCAGAACTCAATCGATGCTTTGAACGGCAACTAAACTAAAAGATGGAAAAGCAGGTGGCTCAACCGCCACCTGCTTTTTAAAATCTGGTTCAAGCTGGTTTAAATCAATAATATACCCATGAAAAATCTATATAAACTCATAGTATTGTCCGGCATGGCCCTGTTCCTGGGATCCTGTTACTACGATACTTATATCGAAGAGGAAGAAGTCCCGATTCCGCCAGAAAGAGAAGTATCTTACAGTGAAGAGATCCAACCCTTGTGGAATAGAGATTGTATTCAGTGCCATCCGCCTACGGCACCGAATCTAACACAGGGCTTATCCCGTAATGCTCTGATCAATGGAGGATATGTGATCCCCGGCGATTCAAGAAACAGCATACTTTACAAGTCGTTTTTTGGACTTGATGGAGTATCTGCAATGCCGAATGCAGCCGGATGGAACGTCAATGACGCCAATTTGGTTGCGAAGTGGATCGATGACGGAGCTCTAGACAATTAACCTTTAAGCATTAAAACATGAAAAATTCAATCAAATATCTTATCATTTTGTTGATTCTTCCTTTCATGGGCTATGCTCAAGAAGGTTCAGAAACGGATACAACTGAAAAGAAGGAGGTAAAACTCGAAAGAGCCGCCTTTGAAAGCTCTCAGATAATAGACAACCAGACGGATGTTGTTCTGAGCAAGAATGCAATGGAGGTCATGTTCCAGCACAGATTCGGTCTTTTTGAGACTTGGGAAGACTTCTATGGCATATGGGGACAAGCCAATATCAGACTTGGTGCCTCTTATGGAATCCATGAACGTGTTACCCTGGGAGTTGGAACCACAAAAGATTTCCGGTACCAGGACATAAACTGGAAAGTGGCTATACTGAGACAAACACGTGGTGACGAAATGCCGGTAAACCTTACCTATTTTGGTAATTTTGCCTACAATGCCCAGAAACAAGATGGAACTTTGGGAACATCGCGGCCTATCACGACCAATCAGGACCGTTATAGCTATTTCCATCAACTGATCCTCTCAAGAAGATTCAGCCCGGAATTCTCGCTGCAGATCGCACCCAGCCTGTCACATTTCAACATCGTCCAGGAGGGCATGCAGAACGATCGAATCGCCATCGCCTTTGGCGCCCGATACAAGATCACGCCAAACACGGCGATCCTGATCGACTACAGTCAGCCCATTACCCAGTTCGATGTGCCAACGTATGATCCGGCAGATCCGACTACACGAGTTAATTTCTCCAATCATCCCGGATTCAGCCTTGGATTTGAGTTTGGGACCTCTGGCCACGCCTTTCAGCTGTACATCAGCAATTACAAAGGCATTGTGCCACAGGAGAATTATATGTGGAACACCAATGATTTCTTTGGAGGAGACTTTCTCCTTGGATTCAACATCACCCGAATCTATAATTTTTAAAACCTGAGATAAATGTCTCCCAGGTCTTAGAATCATGGCAAAGAAAAATAAATTTACAAGAAGAGGATTTTTACCCATACTGGGCGGCAGCTTGCTGCTGCCCTTTTTGGGTAACTCAAATCCGATAACCACAGAGTCTGTCTCGGAAGAATACGAGATCCTGCTCAGACCTGACGGCACTCCGGTAAGGGTCAAAAAAAACGCGGTCAAAAAGGCTGAAGTGGTTAAGAAGAGCATTTCAAACAAAAAGCTTTTGAACTGGCTCGGTAAGAAGCAGTAAACTTCGAACACTGCTGATCTGGCTTAATCCTGCTAAACATGAAAGAATCAAACAAAGACGGTCGAAGAAAATTCCTCGACAAGGGACTCAAATTAGGAGCGCTCACCGCGCTCGGAACCCTGGGGATATCAAAGATCGCCGCGGGTCTCAACCGTGAGGGGAATGAACACGAGCACGGAAAGATGGAGCTCATGACAACGAATGGTGACCTGATCATGGTCGACTCTACAGAAGTTGAAGAGATCCATCACCCCACTGACCACGACGAGAAATACAACATCCGGGAAGGGATCCCCAACCGAAAGTTCGTCATGGTGGTCGATCTCGCCAAATGCAAGAATGCCCTGGCCTGCCAGAGCGCCTGCAACAAGCATCACCTGATCACGGGCGACAATGCCTGGATCAAGGTGTACAATATGAAAGAATCAAAGGATACGGCAAACTACTGGATGCCGGTGACCTGCCAGCACTGTGACAAGCCTGCCTGCGTAACGGTATGCCCTGTGGATGCCACCTTCAAAAGACGCGACGGCCTGGTGCTGATCGACAACGAGCGTTGCATCGGTTGCCGTTTTTGCATGGCGGCCTGCCCCTACTCGATCCGGGTCTTCAACTGGAGTGAGCCGGACCAGGGAGAGATCACCGTGAACCTGGACGCCGACCTTGCCCATCATACCTCAACTCCTGAGTACGCCGGCATGCCTAGCAAAGTGGGAACCGTGGACAAATGCGATTTCTGCCCGCATTCCATTCGCCACGGGGAATTGCCGCATTGCGTAACCGCCTGCCCGAACGGGGTGTTCTACTTCGGTGACAAATACGAAGACACGGTCACCAACGGAGATGAAACGCTCAGGTTGAGCAAGCTGCTGGAAGACAAGGCGGGATATCGTCTTATGGATGATCTGGGCACCCACCCCAGCGTGTATTACCTGCCTCCGTCCAACAGGCTTGTCGATTTCGAGGATGGGCTTGAGAATTACAACGAATTCCAGTCCGTTGAAAAACCCGATATGGAGGGAATGACTGACACAGAAGAAAAACCTGAATAATCATGAAATCAAGAGAACAATTCATTCAGGATCTGGTACCTAAGAAATTTACCAAGATAGAAAAGATTTGGATCGCTGTTTTGGCGGTTTTCATCATTTCAGGCATGATCGCCTATATCGACCAGGTCATGTCCGGACTTCAGGTGACCAATTTGAACGATTACGCGTTGTGGGGAATTTATATCTCCAACTTCGTGTTCTTCGTTGCAACCAGCTTCGTGGGATCCGCTACGGTGGCTTTTCTGAGGCTGACCAAGAACAACTGGCGGACCCCGCTTGTGCGGATCGCCGAGATCATATCCCTGGCCGCCATCATCATGGCAGGGATCACGATCATCATCGACCTGGGACGTCCCGAGAGGGCATTGAACACCATTATCTATGCGAGATTCCAGTCTCCCATCACCTGGGACGTGATCATTATCCCGACCTATATCGTGGCCAGCTTCTTCCTGCTCTATTATCCTTTGCTGCCCGATCTGGCAATTCTCAAGAAGTTCTATGAGAAGACCAATCCCAAGCTCAGCAAATGGTACGGAAAGTTATCCCTGAACTGGAAAGGAAGCGTGGCCCAAAAGGCCATTCAACAGAAATCAGTGCAAATTATTGCTGTCCTGATCCTTCCGCTGGGGCTGATACTGCAAACCATAGACGCATGGTTGTTTTCTTCAACCTACCGCATCGGCTGGAACAGCACGATTTTCGGTCCCTATTTCATATCAGGAGCCTTTGTGGCGGGTATTGGAACCCTCGTAGCGGCCATTTATATGGTAAGGGAGGTCAAAGGTCTGCAAGACTACATTACCGATGAACATTTTGACAAACTGGGTAAATTGCTCGCCTTTGCCTGCCTGGTCTATCTCTATTTCACCGCGAATGAATATTTGATGCCGGCCTATATGTCGACCGTCAACGAAAGAATTCACCTGGACGCGTTGTTTTCAGGGCACTATTCTACCCTTTTCTGGCTGGTGACCGTGGGTGGTCTTGTCTTCCCGATTCTGGTGATGATGTTCAAGAAAGGCAGAAGGCCTTTGCCCATGTTCATCATCGGGATGATCGTCGTTGTCGGGTCCTGGTGGAAGCGATATCTTATCGTCACTCCCACCCTGTTGCATCCCTATCTTCCTATACAAGGAGTGCCCGAATCCTGGAGAGACTATTTTCCCAGTCTTCACGAATGGCTGATCACCTCGAGTAACCTTGCAGTTGCGCTGCTGATGTTTACTTTGATGGTACGATATCTGCCTGTCGTTCCAATTCAGAGGACCATGGATGAGACCGAACAGGAAATGAACCAAACAAAGAAGTCGTCATGAGAAATCTCAAAAAATATCTGAAGCCTTTTGCAACATTGTTGCTGGCCAATGCCATGATCCTGTTTTCAGGCAGCGATTTATTTGCCCAGGCCAAGAAAGAAAGGGTTCGTCTCAACGCGGCATATGTCAAGGTTACTGGTAAAGAACATTACCTGGACATCAAAGCTTCAGCCCGAATTGACAAACAGACCGTGGCAGTTGATCAAATAGATCTGACGGTTGCGGAAGTCTATGACAACGAGGAAACCGAACTGGGCACAGTCAGGACCAACGCCGATGGGAAGGCAAAATTCGTGATCAGGGATTTCAATGCCCTGAGAGCAGACAGTACCGGGGTGTATAATCTCATCGTGATCTTCGGCGGAAATGACACCTTCAGGAAAGGCTCAAAGGACGTTACTTTCCGGGACGCGACCATCGTCACTGACCTTGTGCAAAGAGACAGCCTGAACTTCATCAGTGCCAGGTTGACAGACACTGCTTTGGACAGTGCACTGGCAGAAGTCGACCTGAATGTCCAGGTAGAGCGCTTGTTCCGCCCCTGGAAGATCGGAAAGGACTTCTATTCCACAGATGAGGAGGGTCAGATCGAAGTGCAGATCCCGGAGGGAATCCCCGGAGTGGACGGAAAATTGAACCTTCTGGTGGTGTTGAACGAAAGTGACGAGTACGGCACTGTGAAAACCATTTTGGAAGCTCCGGTTGGCAAGGTGATCGTTGAGGAATCGACATTCGATCAACGGACCATGTGGTCCCCGAGGGGAAAAACCCCGGTCGTCCTGCTCTGGATAACTTTCTCTTTCATTATCGTAGTTTGGGGAATATTCTTATATTTATTCCTCAATTTGTTCAAAATAGTCAAATCCTAAAACTAAAATTCAGCATTATGAAAAAAATGAAAAATCTTATAGTACTGCTTGTTGTCAGTTTCAGTCTGCTTTCTTTCGGCCTGATCCTTCAGGACGAATGGGTAGTGCCGGATGAATACAAGAACATGAAGAACCCTACGGATCCCGAAGAGGACCTGAACATTGGGAAAAGCCTTTATTCCAAGCACTGCCAGTCCTGCCACGGCAAGGAAGGCTATGGTGACGGTAGCAAGGCCAATGAGGTAGAAGGAGATCTGGGTGATTTCTCTTCTGCTGAATTCCAGTCTCAAACCGATGGTGAATTGTTCTACAAGACCAGTTTTGGCTACAAGGACATGCCGGAATACACCAAGAAAATGCCGGATGACGAAGATCGATGGCTGGTTGTGAACTACATGAGAACTTTAGCTGAATAGAGCTTTATGATTATTTTTAGACGAGAGGAGCCCGGTGCTCCTCTTTTTTTTTCACCTGCTTCTTCCCTCCGTTCGCACTCCTTTTCTTGTTGTTTAAGGATTTTAAGAAAACATTAACAAAGTTGCACCTGCAACTAATTTTGTTTAATTGGTACATTTGTTACTGTTTTCGAAATTCGCCCAAACCAAGAAGAATTGAACAAGACTACCCTCGAAACCGTCGCCCTCATACCCTGGATTGGCAAGACCGCCAAATTCATCGACTATTACATTGCGGACTACATGAAGGAGCGCGGGATCGACCTTTCCAAGGAGCAGTTCATCGTGCTGAAGTATCTCAGCGAGGAGAACGGGCTCATACAGAATGACCTCGCATTTATCACCAACCGCTCGAAAACAGCCCTGACCCGGCTGATCCAGACCATGGAGAAGAAAGGCCTGGTGTTTCGCAAGACCTCAACCAAAGACCTGCGCATCAATCACGTCTACCTCACCGATTTCGGAAGGGAGACCTGGGAGCGGTCATTGCCCCATTTCATGGAGGTGATCGACGACCTGCAGGAGGGGATCAGCGAAGAAGAGGTCAGCAGGGTGCGCGACATCCTGATCAAAGTACAGGACAACATTAAGCTTAGAACCAACATTAACCATAAAAAAAGATGAGAAAATACATCAACATTGCCTTGGGAATCCTTTTGATCGCACTTGCCTTCTGGCTGGTGAACGTCATGATCCTCAAGAATAAGAGACCGGAACGTCCACCCGTGAAGATCGTCAAGACGGTCTTCATCGACACGGTGCAGAACAGCACGATCCCGATCATGATCCGGGCCAACGGAACCCTGGTGGCCAAGAACCGCATCGAGATCTTCAGCGAGGTGCAGGGCGTGCTCCAGCAGTCCTCCAAAGAGTTCAGGCCGGGGAATTCCTACAGCAAGGGAGAGGTGATCCTCAAGATCAGGAGCGACGAGCACTATGCCAACCTGCAGGCGCAGAAGAGCAACCTGTACAATTCGATCACCTCGATCATGCCGGACATCCGCCTGGACTATCCCGAGGAATACGCCAAGTGGGAAGCCTACCTGCAGATGTTCGACTTCGACAAGGTCACTCCTGCCCTCCCCGAGACGAATTCCGAGCAGGAGAAGTTCTTCATCTCCGGCCGAAACATCTACACGACCTACTACAACGTCAAGAACATGGAGGTGCGCCAGTCCAAATACACCATCAGGGCGCCCTACAGCGGCATCCTGACCAGCGCCCTGGTCAATCCGGGATCGCTGATCCGCCAGGGACAGAAACTCGGGGAGTTCATCAGCCCCAGCGTCTACGAGATGGAAGTGGCCATAAACGCGAAATACAGCGACCTGCTTGTCATCGGGAACACCGTGGAAGTGGAAAGCCTGGACAGCGGCAAGAAATGGAACGGCAGGATCGTTCGCGTCAACGGTAACGTGGATCAGACCACGCAGACGGTGACGGCCTATATCGAGCTCCGGGGAGAGGACCTCAAGGAGGGGATCTATCTGGAAGCCCACCTCAAGGCCAAGTCCGAGGAGAATGCCTTCGAGATCCCCAGGAAGCTGCTGATCGACAACGAGAGCCTGTATGTGCTGAAGGACTCCATCATCGACCTGGTCCCTGTCCAGCCGGTTTACTACACCGACGAGACCGTGGTGATCAAGGGTCTACCTGACGGAACCCAGATGGTGAGCCGGGTCGTCCCGGGTGCCTACCCGGGCATGGTGGTCAAGGTATTCGAGGAGAGAACCGAGACGAGTCAAAACAATTAATGCCCGGCCATGAGAAAAGTAATATCCTACTTCATAAAATACCACGTGGCGGTCAATGTCATCATCATTGCCGTCGTCATCTTCGGTATCCTGGGAGCCTTGCGGATGAAGTCGTCCTTCTTCCCGCTGAGGGACTCCAGGTTCATCAACATCACCCTGTTCTACCCGGGTGCCTCTCCCCAGGAGATGGAAGAAGGGGTCGTCTTGAAGATCGAGGACAACCTCAAGGGGATCGTCGGGATCGACCGGGTCACCTCGGTATCCAGGGAGAATTCCGCTTCGATCACCATCGAGACGGACCTGGACTATGACATCGACGTCATCCTCCAGGAAGTCAAGAACGCCGTGGACCGGGTGCCTTCCTACCCTTCGGGAATGGAGCCACCCGTGGTGGCCAAGCTTGAGAACATGGTCCCCACGATCAATTTCACTGTGAGCGGGGAGAACATGTCGCTCCGTGCGCTTAAGAACTATGCCCGCGAGGTGGAGAATGACCTACGAGCCATGCCGGGAATCTCCCAGGTGACCCTGTCCGGGTTTCCCGACGAGGAGATCGAGATAGCGGTCAGGGAAGTGGACCTGCGGGCCTTCAACCTGACCTTCCAGGACGTAGCACAGGCCGTGCAAGCCTCCAACCTGCTGATCAGCGGCGGAAACGTCAAGACCGACTATGAAGACTACCTGATCCGTGCGCGCAACCGCGAATACTACGGGGAAGACCTGCACAACCTGATCGTCAAGGCGGATCGGACCGGTAACGTGATCTACCTGCGCGACGTGGCTACGGTGCGCGATCGCTGGAACGAGGATCCAAACCGCCTGTTTTTCAACGGGGAAGTTGCGGTGGACATCCAGGTGAACAACACGAACAACGAGGACCTGATCGCCACTGCTGACGCGATCAATGCTTATATCAAGGTCTTCAACCAGCAGCACGACAACGTGCAGCTCAATGTGGCCAGCGACCGCTCGGTGGTGCTCAAGCAGAGAACCCAGCTGCTGACCGAGAACGCGATCATCGGGATCTTCCTGGTGCTCCTGTTCCTGTCGATGTTCCTGAACGTTAGGCTGGCCTTCTGGGTGGCCTTCGGGCTTCCCATCTCCTTCCTGGGCATGTTCATTTTCGCGGCTAGCCTGGGGGTGACCATCAACGTGCTCTCCCTGTTCGGGATGATCATCGTGATCGGTATCCTTGTGGATGACGGGATCGTCATCGGCGAGAACATCTACCACCATTACGAGAAAGGGAAAACCCCCATCCGTGCGGCCATCGACGGCACCATGGAGGTGATCCCGCCGATCATCTCCGCGATCCTGACGACCATTCTGGCCTTTTCCACATTCTTTTTCCTGGAAGGCGGCATCGGGGATTTCTTTGCAGAAGTTTCAACTGTGGTGACCCTTACATTGATCATATCACTTATCGAAGCCCTCATCATCCTGCCTGCTCACATTGCCCATTCCAAGGCACTCGTGCGGAACAGGCCCCAGTCCGGGGGGATCTTCAAGGTGTTCCGGATCATGAACGAGAAGGCGGATCAGTTCCTGGTCTACTGTCGCGATAAATTATACGGTCCCTACCTCAAGTTCTTCCTCAAGAACCGGTTCCTTGGACTGGCAATCCCCACCGCGATGCTGATCATCTCTATTGGTGGCATCCAAAGCAAGATCGTAAGGACCTCCTTCTTCCCCAGCCTGGCGAGCGACCGCGTCTCCATTGACCTGGCCATGCCACAGGGGACGAACGAGCGCATCACCGATTCGATCATCAGCCTGATCGAAAAGGCTGCCTGGGAGGTCAACGAGGAATACACCGAGAAGCAGACCGGCAATCAGCAGGTCGTGGAGAACATAATCAAGCGCATAGGCCCGGGCTCCTCGAATGCGAGCCTGAGCGTGAACCTGCTGCCGGGTGAGTACCGGGATTTCCCCTCGGGTGAGATCACCAATGCCATCCGCGACAAGGCCGGTGTCATCTATGGGGTGGAAACCCTGACCTACGGATCGGGCATGAACTTCGGCGGAAGCCCGGTGGCCGTCTCCCTGCTTGGGAATAACATTGCCGAGCTCAAGGGTGCCAAGGAGGAGCTCAAAGCCTATATGCTCACCAACCCGGTGCTTAAGGACATCTCAGACACTGATCCCGCCGGTATCAAGGAGATCCGGATCAAGCTCAAGAAGGATGCCTATATCCTGGGGCTGACACTGCAGTCGGTGATGAGCCAGGTTAGATCGGGCTTCTTCGGGTTCCAGGCACAGCGCTTCCAGAGAGGCCAGGACGAGATCAGGGTATGGGTTCGCTACGAGAAAGAGGACCGTTCCTCCATCCGTAACCTGGACGACATGTGGATCTCAACCCCGGCTGGTGACAGAATTCCCTTTGCGGAGATCGCAACCTATGAGATCGCCCGCGGGGACGTGGCCATCAACCACCTTAACGGACGCAGGGAGATCCAGATCACGGCGGACATGTCTTCCCCAAAGGAAAGCGCCTCTGACGTAATGACCGAGATCAGGACGGAGATCCTTCCGAATATCCTGGCCAAATACCCCAGCGTTCAGCCCAGTTATGAAGGGCAGAACCGCGAGGCGGCAAAAACCGTGAACTCGGCGAACCAGGTAGGCCTGGCCGTCCTGCTGCTGATCTATGTGGTGATCGCCTTCACCTTCCGATCCTACAGCCAGCCCCTGCTCCTGATCGTCATGGTGCCGTTCAGCCTGATCGGAGTGGTCTGGGGACACTATCTGCACGGATTCCCGATAAACATCCTGTCCTGGCTGGGTATCATTGCCCTCGTGGGGATCATGGTGAACGACGGGCTGGTGCTCGTAGGAAAGTTCAACTCCTACCTCCAGGAAGGGATGGAATTCAACCAGGCCTTGTACCAGGCGGGCAAATCGAGGTTCAGGGCCATTTTCCTGACCTCGCTGACAACCATCGCGGGATTGATGCCGCTTTTGCTCGAAAAAAGCCGCCAGGCGCAGTTCCTCAAGCCCATGGCCATATCGATCTCCTACGGGATCATGATCGCCACCTTCCTTACCCTGTTGATGCTGCCCCTGCTGCTGTCTATCAACAACAGTTTGACAGTGAGGATCAAGTGGCTGCTCACAGGCAAGAAAGTGAGCAAGGAAGAAGTAACAAGAGCCGTAAAAGAACTTAACATTGAAAAAGATGAACTTTACTAAACCTATATTAATCATCTCCGTTCTTCTTTCCTGCACGGTTAGCGCTCAGGAAATGCTCCCAAAGCAGAATGCGGTTGACATTGCCCTTGAGAACAACTATGACATCAAGGTGTCCAATAATGAGCTTGAGGCGGCAAAGAACAGCTCGAGCATATACAACAGCGGCTACCTCCCGTCGGTATTTGCTCAGGGCGGAGCCAATTATGAAGAGAATGACAGCCAGATCGAATTCGTGGACGGCAGGGTGCAGGACAACATCGAAACGTCCACCACGAACCTGAACGCCTCGGTGGGCCTGGACTACACCATCTTCGATGGCCTGGGCAGGAGATACAATTACAAGAGGCTGCAGGAGCAGTACAACATCTCTGAGATACGCGTGCGACAGGTCATAGAGAACACCTTGCTCGAGCTGCTGGCGTCCTACTACGCCGTGGCACGTCTCACCGAGAACAAGTACAACCTTGAGCAGTCGCTGGCGATCTCCAAAAGCCAGTATCTTAGAGAGAAGTATGGCTACCAGTACGGGCAGAAGACCCAGCTGGACGTGCTGAACACAGAGGTCAATGTGAACATCGACAGCATCAACCTCCTGAACATCAAGCGAGAGCTTGCCAATGCGAAACGGGACCTGAACGTGATCCTGGGCCGGGATGTGAACACTGATTTTGACGTGGACACCACGGTGACCTATGCCCTGGACCTCACTTACGAGGACATGCTCGCATCGGCCAAGGAGAAGAACAGCCAGCTGCTCCAGGCGGAGAAGAACATCACCCTTAGCGATTACGACCTGAAGATCAACAAATCGGCCTGGATTCCGAGTGTCGGGGTCAATGGCGCCTACACCTGGAACGACCTGGATCAGACCACCAACCTGGACAACCCCTTTGCCTTCGCGGGTAGGACAGCCACGGGAATTTCCGGAGGCGTTAGCCTGTTCTGGAACATTTTCGATGGAGGGTTGACCAAAACCCGCATACAGAACGCCAGGATCGCCCTGGAGAACAGCAACATACAGAAGGAGTTCATCGAAAAGGACCTGGAGCGGAATGTTTCCAATGCCTGGGAAACCTACCAGAACTCCCTGTTCATCCTCGAGGCCGAGCGAAAGAACGTGGAGACCAACAAGAGGAACTTCGAAAGAAGCGAGGAGCAGTTCAAGCTCGGGCAGATCATCAACGTGGAGCTGAGGCTTGCCCAGGTCAATTTCCTCAACGCAGTCAACAGCTTCAACCAGGCCAAATACACCGCCAAGGTGGCCGAGCTGCGCCTTTTGCAACTCGCCGGGCAGCTTATAGGGGCCGACTACTGATCCCTTCGGGAACAGCAAATTTTATGACAGGCAAGGGGCATTCATTCGAATGCCCCTTTTTTTATTGCTTTTGGTTCCTTTTTTCAAGGCTTATCGAGGATGCAAAAATCTGTCAAACAGAGACATAACTGCTTCTGTAACAATTCTTGCAAACCTTTAAGCTCATGATTTATGTCATGATTCAACTTTTAGATCTTATCTAACTTTGTGACACAATTAATTAGTAACAATAAAAGTACACGTAATGGAGACTATTGAAGACATTAAAATGAATGTTTACAAATTCGGCGACAAGACCGCCGACGGTAACAGCAAGATGAAAAATCTTCTTGGAGGCAAGGGTGCCAACCTGGCCGAAATGAGTTCACTCGGCATTCCCGTGCCTGCAGGGTTCACGATAACCACAGAGGTATGCACCAAATACAATGAGATCGGTAAGGAAAAGACCATCGAGATGATCAAACCTGACGTGCAGGAGGCGATACAGAACGTGGAGCGCATCATGGGATCGGAATTCGGGGACAAGGACAATCCTCTCCTGATCTCGGTTCGTTCCGGTGCAAGGGTTTCCATGCCCGGTATGATGGATACCGTGCTGAACCTGGGCCTGAACGACGAGGTGGTCGAAGGTCTTGCCAAAAAGACGAATAATGCGTGGTTTGCCTGGGACTCCTATCGTCGATTCATTCAGATGTATGGTGGCGTCGTTCTGGGAATGAAGCCTCATACGAAGGAAGACATCGATCCCTTCGAAGAGATCATGGAGCACCTCAAGGACAAACGTCACATCAAGTTGGACACCGAGTTCAGCATACAGGACCTCCAGGACCTGGTCTATGACTTCAAGGATGCGGTCAAAAAGAGAACCGGGCACAAGTTCCCAACCGATCCATGGGATCAGCTCTGGGGTGCCGTCGTAGCCGTATTCAACAGCTGGAACGGTGACAGGGCCTTGTATTACAGGAAGATGCACAACTATCCTTCCGACTGGGGAACTGCCGTGAACGTGCAGGCCATGGTCTACGGGAACATGGGCAACAATTCCGGGACGGGAGTATGCTTCACCAGGGACGCCGGAACCGGGGAGAACCTGTTCAACGGGGAATACCTGATCAACGCACAGGGAGAAGACGTGGTCGCGGGTGTGAGAACCCCCTTGCAGATCACTGAGATCGGCTCAAAGAGATGGGCTGAGCTGGCCAAGGTCGAAGAAGAAGAGAGAAGGGAAAAATATCCTTCGCTCGAAGAGCTGATGCCCGAGATCTACCAGGAGCTTGATGGATACCAGAAGAAATTGGAGGACCATTATCGCGACATGCAGGACATGGAGTTCACCATCCAGGAAGGAAAACTTTGGATTCTCCAGACCCGAAACGGAAAAAGAACGGGTGCGGCCATGGTGAAGATCGCCATGGACCTACTGAAATCCGGCATGATCAGCGAGAAGGAAGCCCTTCTTCAGCTCGAGCCCAACAAACTCGACGAGCTCCTGCACCCCGTTTTCGATGAGAAAGCGATCAAAAGGGCGCACGTCATTGCACAGGGACTTCCCGCATCGCCGGGAGCTGCCACCGGGCAGATAGTCTTCTTCGCGGACGAGGCAGACAAATACAAGAACTCCATCCTGGTGAGGATAGAGACCTCACCGGAGGACCTCGAAGGGATGAACATCGCCCGGGGTATCCTTACCGCCAGAGGGGGAATGACCTCTCATGCCGCGGTGGTGGCACGAGGAATGGGCAAATGCTGCGTTTCCGGAGCCGGCGCGCTGAAGATCAATTACAAGAACCGGTCCATGCGCGTGGGTGAAAAGGTCTACTACGAAGGAGACTGGATCTCGCTGAACGGATCCACGGGAAACATCTTTGAGGGAAAAGTCGCCACCCGGGAGCCTGAATTGAGCGGTGAGTTTGCCGAGATCATGGACCTGGCGGACAAATACTCCAACATGAAGGTCAGAACAAATGCCGATACGCCAAAGGATGCCAAGGTTGCACGTAATTTCGGAGCCCAGGGCATCGGCCTTACGAGAACCGAGCACATGTTCTTCGAAGTCGATAGGATCAAGGCCATGAGGGAGATGATCCTGGCGGATACGGAAAAAGGACGCAGGAACGCCCTTGAGCTGTTGCTTCCGATGCAACGTGAGGACTTTGAAGGTATCTTCGAGGCCATGAACGGGCTGCCTGTGACCATCCGCTTGCTGGATCCGCCACTGCATGAATTCGTTCCTCACCAGTTGACCACTCAGAAGGACCTTGCCGATGAGATGCACATTTCGCTCCAGGCGGTCAAGAACAAGGTGGCCGAACTGGAAGAGTTCAACCCGATGCTGGGTCACAGGGGATGCCGACTGGGCAACACCTACCCGGAGATCACCGAAATGCAGACACGGGCGATCATCGAGGCAGCGCTCAACCTCAAAGAAAAGGGAATTGAGGCCAGGCCTGAGATCATGGTGCCGCTTGTGGGCAACTACAATGAATTCGTCGAGCAGGAAAAGATCATCCGATCCACTGCGGACAAGGTATTTGAAGAGTACGGGGACAGAGTCGAGTACCTGGTAGGTACGATGATGGAGATCCCAAGGGCTACGCTGGTAGCCGACAAGATCGCCGAGCGCGCCGAGTTCTTCTCTTTCGGAACCAATGACCTCACCCAGATGGCCTATGGTTTCTCAAGGGATGACGCAGGAAAATTCCTTCCGATCTACATCAACAAGGGAATCCTTTCCGCTGATCCATTTGAAGTGCTGGATCAGGAAGGTGTCGGCCAGCTGGTTCAAATAGGAACCGAGAGAGGACGCAAGACCAAGCCCAAGCTCAAGGTGGGTATCTGCGGAGAGCACGGTGGAGAGCCTTCTTCAGTGGAGTTCTGCTACAATACCGGTCTTGACTACGTGAGCTGCTCGCCCTACAGGGTGCCGATCGCAAGACTCGCCGCAGCACAGGCGCAGATAAAAGCTTCGTGATATTATTATTGTTAGAATTAATTGAAGCAGAGAAGAGGTAACCTGGTTTACCTCTTCTTTTTTTTCGGTATATAGGCGGAAGTGACTATATTCGTCTTATGATTCGAGTGGTTATAATTGGCGCGGGAAACGTGGCCATTCACCTGTCCCGGGCCATGGTCGATTCGACGCGCATCCGGCTGGTTCAGATCTTCAGCCGAAGCGAGAGGAACGCATCCTCATTGCCGGGCTCGGTGCCACGGACGGATGACCTGGGAGCGCTTGCTGAAGCCGACGTCTACCTGGTCGCCGTCAAGGACGACGCGATCTCGGCCCTCGCCCCCGCTCTAAAGCATCTTCCCGGGCTGGTGGCCCATACCTCGGGCACCGTGTCCATGGATGCTCTGGCAGGCGTTGACAGGAGAGCCGTTTTCTATCCCGTACAGACCTTTTCAAAGGATCGGGAACTGGACTGGAAGAGCATCCCCCTGGTCCTGGAGACCAGTGATCCGAATGACATGGGATTGCTCCGAAGCCTGGCCGCCGAATTGAGCGATTCGATCTATGTTATAGACTCCGCGGGAAGAAAGAAGCTGCACCTGGCTGCCGTATTCGCCAATAACTTCTCGAACCACATGTTCAGGCTGTCCAAGGAGATCTGCCTGGATAACGAGCTCTCCTTCGACCTGCTCAGGCCCCTGATCCTGGAGACCGCCAGCAAGGTGATCTCCATGGAACCGGAAGCGGCCCAGACCGGCCCGGCCCGAAGAAAGGACCGAAAGGTGATGAGCGAGCAGGAAGATCAACTGGACGCGGAGAAGAAGGAGATCTATTCATTGCTGTCCGACTCGATCGCAACTCGATACATGGAAACTGACTAAAGTCCTCTTATGGAAAAGAACTACAAGGAGATAATGCCCGAGATCACGACCTTCGTCTTTGACGTGGACGGGGTGTTGACCGATGGAACCGTGACCGTGTTCCCGAACGGGGAACTGATACGCACCATGAACATCAAGGATGGCTATGCCCTGAAAGTGGCGGTTGAAATGGGCTACCGGGTATGCATCATCTCAGGCGGGACCAATCCCGCGGTGAAGTCCAGGTTGCAGAACCTGGGGGTGACCGACATCTACCTCGGTGCGCACAACAAGATGGATCAGTTCACCGAATACCTTGAAATTTACGAGATCGACCCCAGGGAGGTCCTGTACATGGGAGACGACATCCCCGACCTCCCGGTCATGAAAATGAGCGGGCTCCCCACCTGCCCCAAGGACGCGGTCCCGGAGATCAGGAACATCTCGCTCTATGTGTCGCAGAAGAACGGGGGAAAAGGTTGCGTAAGGGACGTGATCGAACAGGTCCTGAAGGTCCAGGACAAATGGAGCGGGCACTTTGACGCCAGGTACGACTGACAAAAATGAGCAACAAGTATAAGAAGCGTGTCATCCGATGGCTGGACAAGCTCGTCAGCCTCCCAAAAAAGGTGAAGATGCCGGGGCTGGAGGGCATGACCCTGTATGATCTGTTGGAGATGTACACCTCGGGCATCATCAAAGGAGCCCTGACCTCCCGGGCGGGAAGCATCGCCTTCAGCTTTTTCATCGCCCTGTTCCCCTTCGCGCTTTTCGTGCTTACCCTTATCCCCTTTGTCCCCATAGAGGGCTTTCAGGAGGACTTCATGTCCTTCATTTTCAAAGTGATGCCTTCGGATGAAGCCAGCGATGCCGTTGCACACGTGCTGGCGGACATCGCGAACAACAAGTACGGAGGGCTGCTTTCCTTTGGTTTCATCCTTTCCATCTTTCTGATGACCAACGGCGTAAATGCAATACTCAGCGGCTTTGAATACACCTATCACGACATACAGACGCGAACCGTGATCCGCCAGTACATGGTCTCACTGGCGATCTCCCTGATCCTGTCCTTTTTGCTCCTGCTGACCGTGGGCCTGATCATCGCCATCGAATTCGTGATCCGTTCCCTGGAGGAGCAGGGCCTAGTCCGCGATGCCAGCCTCTGGCTCAGCGGGGTGCAGTTCCTGATCCTGATCGGCCTCCTGGTGGTCTCCATCTCCTTGCTGTATTACTTCGGGACCCGCGAAGGACGGAAGATCTCCTTCTTCTCCCCGGGAACCATCCTGACCATCGTGCTGTTCATCTTCAATTTCCTGATCTTCCGGTTCTATCTTGAAAAATTCGCTCAGTACAACCAGCTCTATGGCTCGATCGGAACCGTTCTTGTCATCATGCTGTTCATTTGGTTGAATTCCATTATCTTGCTCCTCGGATTCGAGTTGAATACGAGCCTGCTAAAACTTCACCACAGAAACCTGGAAGAGAACACATGAACACCAAAACCCTCCTTCTGATTGCTGCCTTTCTTTCTCAGAGCGCGCTGTTCGCCCAGGACGTCTTCGGAACCTGGTACAGCCTTGACCCCGACACCGGGGAGAACGAATCGATCATCCGTGTGTACAAGCAAGGAGATGAAGTCTACGGCAGGATCGAGACCATCCTCAAGGAGGAAGACAAGGACAAGACCTGCATCGAGTGCACGGGGGAAGACAAGGACAAGCCGATCGAGGGCATGGTCATCATGAAAGGACTGAAGAAGGACGGCGAGGAATACAACGGGGGAAGGATCCTGGACCCGAAAAACGGGAAATACTACAAATGCTATATCACCCTTGAAGACGAGAACAAGCTCAAGCTAAGAGGCTACATAGGCTTCTCGGTCATCGGCAGAACCGAATACTGGTACAGGGCAGAAGGCAAATGAAAATATGCCTGACATACCTTTTCTTCATGGTCTGGGTCCTGCAGCTGCAATCTCAGTCCGTCGAGGGAAAATGGATCACCTATGACATCTTTGACAGCTCCGTGGAAGAGGCCGTCGTGGAGATACGGGTGGACGAAGGGCGCCTGTACGTGAAGATCGACAGCATCATCCCCGAGGAGCACAGGAAGGATCGCTGCCATCGCTGCACCGGGGACCTGAAGGACCAGCCCATCCTGGGCATGGAGATCCTGTCAGGAGCTGAACTGGAGGACGGAGTGTGGAAGGGCGCGAAGATCCTGAATGCCAAGAACGGTCGCTGGTACGGATGCCATATCTGGCCGACACGCGGAAACCAGTTGAAGGTAAGGGGCTTCATCGGCTATCCCCTGTTCGGAAAGTACCTGTACTGGACCCGCCTGGACCCGAAGCCCCACCCCCATTAGAAGCGGTAGCGAAAATTGAAACCGAAATTGGCGTAAACGAAATCCATGCTGTCGACCACGATCACCGCCGGTCGATAGTCAAGTCCTGCCGCTATCGGGATCGACCTGAACTGGTATTCGAATCCCAGCTCACCCATGACACCAAGCTTGAATTCGCTGGCGAAAAGACTGGTGAGACCGATCCCCGCGTAATAGTAGAAACCCGAATTGCCGAACACCGGGTTCACCGCAAAATCATAGATCAGGTCCAGGCCCACATTGTCGCCGAAGGACATGCTCGTGTGGATCCTGTTCGCCTTGATCGGGATCACGGCGTCAATGGCGATGTTGTTGCCATCCATGTCCCCGAATCGTACTCCGATCTCCTGGGCCTCCAGGTTGAGGGCCAGGAACAGGAAGCCCAAAAGCATCAAAAACCTTGTCATCTTCATTTTTTTTCAAATGTAGCAATATTCGTCTTCAAGACGTCTGGCACGCCCGGATTATTGACCTGTCAGGGGATCAAAACCGGATCCGGGACCACGACGCTTCCCGGGACGATCCCTGCAGGGATGGTGGCCAGAAGCGCTCCTGAGGAAACGCTGAACACCTTTACCGAGCCTTCACTTGCAAAATCGCCGGCATCCGTTCCATACAGATCCCCGTTGCGAACTGTCATGGCATAATAGAAACCGTCCAGCCCGCCAAGCGCCTGCGACGGGATTTCCCCTGAGGAGGGGTTCATTCCGTACACTTTTCCGTCCAGGTGGTAATAGAGCCTGCCGCTGTCGAAATTCAAAAGCCCGGGGTGCTGGGTCTCCTGGAATTCCAGGGCTTCGGCATTCAATCCCCCCGGGGCGATGCGGTAAAGGGAGCCTGCGGTTTCAGCACCGGTCCAGGCAGGCACTCCGCCACACAGGACCCAGACATTGCCCGAGCCATCAGTGACCAGGGAATTCGGTACCTCCCCCACTTCGATGCTTCGTTTCACCTCGTTCACGGAAGTGTCGATCAGGGTAACCCGGTTGTTGAATCCAAACCCGCCCTGAAGGGCGACATACAGTCCCTCCGGGGTCGAGAGCATGCGCTCGGGACCCTCACCGACCGATATGGTTTTGAGGATCGCGTAGGTGCTCAGGTCCACCACGGAAATATAGTCATCGCTCGCATCAAAGGGGTCTCCCCAGTTGCTGACATAGCCCATTGCCCCCGATACGATGAAATGCCTCGGGTTGTCAATTCCATTTCCCTGGATCACGGCGAGCTTCTCCATGGTCTCCCGATCGACCACAACGATCTTCGAGGAGTTGTTCACCACGATAAAACCACGGTTGCCAAAGACGTGCATGGAATTCACGATATTGCCCAGGTCCTCTCCATTCACTGTCCTGAACACGTTCTGGCTTACGTTCCCGTCATCACCGACAAAAGTGATTGAGCCGCTTCCGTTCTGGAAGGGCCCTTCATTGGTGATGAAATAGCCATTGGCAAAGGCGCCTTCCTCCTTCTCCGTGATCTTGTCATCCGAGCAGGCGGCAAGAACTGCCAGGGCCAGGACCATAAGCTTGATTTTCGTTGATTTCATTCTGTGTCAAAATTTAAAATTGAGATTCAGGTTGTAATTCCTTCCGGGCATCGGCCGATAAGCCACCGATTCGTAGTTCTTGTCAAAGAGGTTGTTCATCTGGAACCGGATCTGTATGTCCCCTTCTTTGAAATGCTTGGACAACTCGAGGTTCGAGACCGCGTAATCATCCAGCTTCACCGTGTTCGAAGTGGTCGTGAACACCTCTCCCGTATACTGCAGCTGGTACTGGGCGGCCCAGGTTTTCCAAGCATAGGACAGCAGACCGTTGGCCCTGTGCTCGGGCACATAGATCAGCTGGGTGCCCAGCTCCTCGTCGGTCGCCCTGGTAAAGTCGTAGCGAAGGTTCCAGTTGAGTCGGTGCCCGCTGAGCTCCTTTGCGCCCTGCAAGGCGATTTCCAACCCGTGATTCCTGGACTCCCTGATATTGACCGGGCTCCAGATCCCTCCGGCCGCGGGTTGCCATTGGATCAGGTCCTTGCTGTGGATCACAAAACCGGTCAGGGTCAGTGAGTGCGAGGATCGGGTGTAGGAAATTCCAAGCTCTCCCGATTGGCTGGTCTCGGGATTCAGCTCAGGATTCCCCCCGGGCTCCCAAAAGAGGTCGTTGAAAGAGGGCAGCCTGTAATTCGTGGAGTACCCTCCCCTGATCTTCAGATGATCGGAAAGCGAGAAGGCCCCGTCCGCGGAAAAGATAAAAGGAACCTCGTAGGCCGTTGATCCCCCTCCCCGCAAGCTGAGATTGTACACCAGGCGTTTGACCGGCTTGTGCTGAAACAGCCCGTAGGCCGTGAAATCATTTCTTTGAGACTCTCCCAGGCTGCTCCCTTTAGCTTCCGCATTTTCAAACTCCGCTCCCCCTTTTAGCACCATGTTCTCTTTTAAAAAATAGGTAAGGTCGAACTTGCCGATCCACCTGTCGCCTTCTCCCCCTGAGCTGTTCTCAGGGCGGTCCCTGTCAAAATAATAGGTGTATTCCTCGTTCAGGTAGGCCAGCTTCAGGGTGCTGGTGAAGCGGTCGCCCAGGTGCTTCCATTCTCCCATTAGCCTGGAATCCAAACCTTTGAGTTTTTCATTGCTTGGGGCAGTCAGGGTTCTCGACAGGTTGCGGTCGTTGCTGAAGAGGGTTCCGAACAGGCTTAGCTGATCACGGTCCCCAAGCCTGTGCGACAGGACCAGGTTGGCGTTGTAGTTCCTGATCTCCCCATTATCGTTCTTGAGATCGGTCCCCGCAAAAGGGTAGTCGTTCTCAGAGCCCAGGGCTCCAAAGGATATTTTTGCATAGAGATCCTCGTTGGAGAGTTGGCCCGTGAACTGGCCTTTGAAGGTAGCGAAGCTCCCCATTCCGGTCATCAGACGAAAACGCCCTTCTCCTCGCTTTCCGCTTCCGTATTCAATTCGATCGCTGAGGTTGACCGCTCCCCCGACGGCACCGCTGCCGAGCAGGACGCTGCCCCCTCCCCTGCGAATCTCGATCTCATTGAAGGAGTTGGCCTGAAGGCTGTTGAAATCGGTCTGGCCGTTGAGCGCCGAGTTGATCGCGATCCCGTTCCAAAAGACTCCTGTCTGCGAAGCCGTTGTGCCACGCAGGGAAATCGAGGACACCATTCCGTATCCATTCTGCTTGAAATAGAGATTGGCCTGCTGCTGCAGCACTTCGCCAAGGGTTCTGTAATCCGTGACCAGGATCGAGTCGCTGATCAGCTGCATGTCGTAACCGGGATTCACCGAAGCGGCAAAATTGCCTCTCAAAAGGATCTCCTCCAGCTCTTCACCCGGGTCGGTCTGCGCTTGGATTGTGGCCAGGGACCACAACAGAAAAAGAATCAAAACTCTCATAGACAATCGTTTTTCTTCCGAAAACATTGTTCTTTAAGAATTTGGCAGGTTTCCTGGCTTGCGTATCGAAGTTCGCCTTCCCTTCCTGCGGAAAGTGGCCTTTGTGAACATCGATCACCGCTTTGAGCGGCTAAGCTTACAGTTGCGGAGACAGCTCCCGACTTGAACGGGATTCCCATTTTAGATATCCGCCATTGACGGACCAAAGTCTAGGGCAAATGTACCCTATAATCCCTTGTAAAAAAACTTTTTGGAACGTTTTGTTTTAAAATATCGTAAACTTGCTAAACAAAAACTGAACAGTGGCATTCCGGCCATACTCAATGAAAAAGCTGTTGCATTTTCTGGCGATTCTTTCGGGGGCGATCTTGCTTCTTCCCCTGAGCCAGTCCTGCGTGAAAAAGGCCACGGACAACGGGCGGCAGACTGAAGAAAAATCGAGCAATAATGTAATTGAACATGCTAAAGGATTTGAAATTCAGTATTTTGAAGGATACAAAGAACTTCGGATAAAAAACCCCTACCCGGGTGCGGAGCAGGACCAGGTATATCTGCTTGTATCGGATGGATCGGCTTCTCAAACTGGGCAAAACACCATACAGGTTCCCGTGGAAAGGCTGATCGCAACCTCCACCACCCACATACCTATGCTGGAGGCCCTCGGGGCAGAGGAGCGTCTCATCGGCTTCCCCAATACCGACTTCATCAGCTCGCCCAGGACCCGGGCGCTCATATCCGGCGGCAAGCTCACGGACATCGGCAAGGACATGAGCCTGAATGCCGAGATGGTCATTTCCCTCAAGCCTGACGTGCTGATCGCCTTCGGCCTGGATGGTTCCGACAAGGCCTTCACCACCTTGAGAAACAATGGTATCCCGATCGTATTCAACGGGGACTGGCTCGAGGAAACTCCCCTGGGAAGAGCGGAATGGATCAAGTTCTTCGGAGTCCTTCTCGACCTGGATCAAAAGGCAGACAGCATCTTCAGGGTCATTGAACGGGAGTATTCAGAGGCTCGTGCCATAGCCGTTCAGGCCGAGGAAACCCCGAGCCTGATGTCCGGGGTTTTATTCAAAGATCAATGGAACCTGCCCGCGGGGGAGAGCTTCGCAGCCAACCTCTACAGGGATGCCAATACCAATTACCTCTGGAAGGAGAGCAAAGGTCAGGGAAGCCTGGTCCTCAATTTCGAAAGCGTGCTTGAAAAAGCGGCCGATGCCGACTACTGGATCGGTTCGGGAGTCTACACAAGCCGGGAAGAGCTGCTTGAAGCCAATGGCCACTATGCCAGGTTCAAGGCCTACAGCACGGGCTCCGTTTATACCTTCTCCAAGAGGAAGGGAGCCGGAGGGGGAATCCTCTACTATGAGCTGGCCCCCATACAGCCGCACATTGTGCTGAAGGACCTGGTTAAGGTCACTCACCCCGAGCTTCTGCCCGATTACAAACCTTTCTTCCTTCAAAGACTGGACTAATGGGAAGCTCGAAGAACAACAGGCTCGTTATCGTTTTCATCTTAGTGGCCCTGGCATTGATGTTCCTGGTCAACGTGAGCCTGGGTTCCGTTTACATCCCCTTTGAGGAGATCGTCAACTCCATCTTGACCGGGGAGAGTGAAAAGGACACCTGGAGGTACATCGTGCTCAATTACCGACTTCCCAAGGCGATGACGGCCGTTCTCGTGGGATCGGGTCTTTCCCTGAGCGGTTTGCTCATGCAGACATTGTTCAGAAACCCCCTTGCGGGACCCTATGTGCTCGGAATCAGCTCAGGGGCCAGCCTGGGCGTTGCACTGCTCCTGCTCGGCTCGTCGGTGGCCGGAGGCAGCCTTTTGATGATCAGCAACTCCCACGTCATGATCAGCGTGGCGGCCAGCCTGGGAGCCTTCGGGGTCCTGACCGCCGTCATGGTGGTGTCTCGACAATTGAAGAATACCATGAGCATACTGATCGTTGGGCTGATGTTCAGCAGTCTTTCTGCGGCAGTGATCAGCGTTCTGGCCTATTTCAGCAGTGCGGAGAGCCTTCAGCGCTATACCTTCTGGGGCTTCGGCAGCCTGGGCAATCTCACCTGGACCGAGCTCATGGTCTTCGGGGTGCTTTACCTGGTCGCTCTGTTGCTGCTGCTTCCCTCGATCAAACCCCTGAACAGCCTCCTCCTGGGTGAGAACTACGCCAAAAGCATTGGGATCGAGATGAAAAGGACGAGAAACCTGATCCTCTTGTCCACCAGCCTTTTCACGGGAGTGATCACGGCCTTCTCGGGGCCCATCGCCTTCATCGGCCTGGCAGCACCCCACCTGACCAAGTTGATGCTGAACACCTCGGATCACCGTGTCGTGCTGCCCGCAGCCGCACTCTTCGGTGCCCTGATCATGTTGATCAGCGACACCATAGCCCAAATGCCGGGAAGTGAGTACACGCTGCCCATCAACGCCATCACGACGCTTTTCGGAGCCCCCATCGTGATCTGGCTGCTGCTGCGAAAAAGGAGGATGGTGCTTTGAATGGAAGATGAATTCGGAATGGAAAGAAATGGCAAACATGGACAAGGATAAAGACCAAATGCAGAACCCCCTGCGAGGAGAGGCCATCCTGGAGACCAGGGAGCTCTCCATCGGATACAGGTCTCGAAAGAGGGAGGTCCTTGTCGCCTCGGGCCTGGATCTAAGCGTCCGGCCGGCTGAAGTGATCTGCCTGCTCGGGCAGAACGGCATCGGAAAGTCGACCCTGCTGAGAACCCTGAGCCGAATGCAGCCTGCGCTGAGCGGACAGATCCTGTTCCAGGGTCGCTCCATCCACGACATTTCAAGAAATGAGCTGGCCCGGAGGATCGGGCTGGTGCTGACCGAGAGGATCCCGGACACCAATCTCACGGTCTATGAGATGGTGGCCCTGGGAAGACAACCCTACACCAACTGGATCGGCAAGATGGGTGACGAAGACAGGGCCCGGGTCGCAGAGGCATTGCGCGACTCCCAGCTCGAAGAGCTGGCGAACAAGCGCTGTGACGAATTGAGCGACGGGCAGCTCCAGCGAGCCATGATCTGTAGGGCCATTGCCCAGGACACGCCCCTGATCCTGCTCGATGAGCCCACGGCTCACCTAGACATACAGCACAAGATCGAGAGTTTCCAGCTCCTTCGGGAACTGGCCAAAAAGCTCGATCGCTCCGTCCTGATCTCCACCCACGAGGTACAGCTCGCGACCCAGATGGCCGACGTCCTCTGGCTGATGAGCCCGAAGGGGATCACCGCGGGTTCCCCGCAGGAGCTGATCGAGGCCGGCAAGATCAATGAGCTCTTTGACAGGAACTCGATCCATTTCGACAAAGAAAGCAGGCAGTTTAAAATTAAGTAGTCGATTATTGCTATTTTTGCCACACTAATTCCACGCGATGAGATTCCTGCTCGCCACAGCCCTTTTTGTCAGCCTTGCTTCCTGCAGCACCACCAGGGAGGTGGAGATTTCCGATGTGGCGCTAATGAAGACTTACGGATCCGAGATCCGAACGGAAGACCTCAAGGAGCATCTTTACCTGTTGGCCTCGGACGTTCTCGAAGGGAGAAAGACCGGTGAGAAAGGGCAGAAAATGGCCACGAATTACCTGACGGCCTACTACGAGCACCTGGAGCTGCAAGCTCCGCAGAACTATCCCGAATACAGGCAGACCATCCCGAAGGAATACTTCCGCCGGACCTCCAGGAATGACTCCGACAATGTCCTTGCCTACATACTGGGCAGCGAGCACCCGGAGGAGGTGGTCGTCATTACAGCCCACTATGACCACATGGGGATAAAGGGGGAGAGCATTTACAACGGGGCGGATGACAATGCCTCGGGAACCTCTGCGCTCCTGGAGATCGCCGAGTCGTTCAAACTGGCGCTGGAGAAGGGCCACCGGCCCAAAAGATCGATTCTCTTCCTCCACCTGACCGGGGAGGAGGCGGGTCTTTACGGATCGAAATACTACCTCTCCAACCCTGTGTTCAGGATCGACAACACGGTGACCAACCTGAACATAGACATGATCGGAAGGGTGGACATCAAGCACAGGGACAATCCCGACTACATCTACCTGATCGGGTCCGACAAAATGAGCAGGGAACTGCACGCGCTGTCGGAGCAGGTCAACCTGACCTTCACGGATCTCAAGCTGGACTACACCTTCAACAAGGACAGTGATCCGAATAGGTTCTATTTCCGGTCTGACCACTACAATTTTGCCCAGAGAGGAGTGCCCGTGATCTTCTATTTCAACGGGGAGCATGAAGACTACCATAAACCCACGGATACTGCCGACAAGATCGACTACGAGCTTTTGAAGAAGAGGGCCGAGCTCATTTTCTACACCGCCTGGGAACTGGCCAACCGGGAATCGAGAGTCAAGGTGGATGGATGATAAGAACGGGATCCGTCAAGGGGATGCCTCAACAAAACGAATGAAGGAATGAAATATGCAGTACTGGACATAGAGACCACCGGGGGTAGTTACAACGAGGAGGGGATCACCGAGGTGGCCATACACCTCTTCGACGGCCACGACGTCATCGACAGCTTCATCAGCCTGGTCAATCCCGAAAGGGAGATACAGCCCTTCGTGGTTCAGCTGACCGGGATCAGCAACAAGATGCTTCGAAACGCGCCGAAATTCTATGAGATCGCCAAAAGGATCGTGGAGATGACAGATGGCAGCGTTCTCGTGGCACACAATGCGGGTTTTGACTACAGGGTCCTCAAGAATGAGTTCAACAGGCTGGGATACGATTTCGACCTGCCCACGCTTTGCACGGTGGAACTGTCCCAGAAGCTGATCCCTGACCAGGAGACCTACAGCCTGGGGAAACTATGCCGGGCCATAGGGATACCCGTGAGCGACAGGCACAGGGCCAACGGAGACGCCCTGGCCGCCCTGAAGCTCTTCGAGATCCTCCTACAGAAAGACCAGGAGCTCGAGATCGTGAAGAAGACCATCCGGGAAGGAAACAAAAGGGACCTCTCAGACCGTTTGCTCGGGCTGCTTGACGAAGTGCCGGATGCCTCCGGACTGGTCTATTTTCACCGCTACAACGGTGACGTGCTTTACGTGGGCAAGGGCAAGAACATGAAAAAGCATGTTAACCAGATCTTTCTCAGAACCAGCAAAAGGCATCTTGCTCTCGTTAAGGAGATGCAGTCCCTTAGCTTCGAATTGACCGGCAATGAGCTTATTTCCAGGTTGAAATACCAGGAAGAGCTCCTGATCCACAAGCCCAGGTTCAACCGAAGAAGGGGCCTTCCTGCTGAAAAGGTGAAATTCGGACATGAGAATATGGTGCTGGTCGATCGTGGTCGATCGCCGGGTGAGAAGTCAGTTGTCCTGATCGAAGACAATCGCTACAGGGGATATGGCTACACCGACCTGGCCAACCAGATCAATGACCTGGGCATACTCCGGACCCTGGTGAACAGCACGAGGTTCCACGAATCGCAGAACCTGATCATCAAAGAGTATCTTTCCAGCAACCGGGTGGAGCGCATCATACGTTTCTGACCTTGCCTTCGCCAGGCGAGGCCTTCTTCAAAAAGCGATAGAAATATTCAAAGTTCCCATTGTACCAGGCTCCGGCGAAAAATGCCGAATAGATGACCCAGGCCGGCAGCAGGTGAAGGTTCGCATAGGTGTCCAAAAGCAGGAACAGCATGGAAACCAATACAATTGCCAGAGCGATCCGAGACTTCCTGCCCTTGTAATTCATGGCGATGGTGGCGGTCACCAACATCCCCAACAAGGGTTTTAGGTGAACATAGACCGGGGCCAGGGCGGCTGCATCGACTTCGTAGAACATGAACAGGGCACCCGAATAGGCAGCGATGCAAAACGGGCATTTGGGCAAAACAATGATCAGGGCCGTTGACAGGAAGGACAAAAAGCCATTCCTTTTCGACGGTGTCCTTTTCAATGCGGCCACGGGCTTTGTTTTGCAGCATGTCGTTTTCTCAGTATGCATTTCGGGTCAGATCTCGACCGACACTGATATCGGTCTGTGCAATGATGATGTTAAAAATACGATAAATTCATATATTTTCGAATCAAAATTGACAATTTCCTAAAATTCAATGCCTGAAATTGCTTATTTTTGATAAAAATTGAGACATGAAGGAAATCAAATCCATATTGAGATTTTTTGAGGAAAACCAGGATCAGGGAGAGAAATGCGCCCTGGCCCAGGTGGTGAGGGTCGAAGGCTCGTCCTACAGGAGGGAAGGCGCCAGAATGATCGTTTTCGAGTCGGGAATTTTTGAGGGAGGAATAAGTGGAGGCTGCCTGGAGGGAGATGCACTGAAGAGATCCCAGATCGCAATATTGAAGCAGGAACCGGCTATAATCACCTATGACACTTCGAAGGAACTGGAGATCGGGATCGGTCTGGGGTGCAACGGGATCATCGATGTGCTGCTCACTCCGATTGCCCGGGATTCGGATAACCTGAGAATCCTGGAGAGATGCCTTGAGGCCCGAAAGACCCATGTCATCGTTACGGTCACGGGGGCTGCACCCGAGAATGAGGGCCCTAAATTGGGTGACTGTTTCTATTACGACACTGAGACTAAGGTTTTGGAAGGAGTGAACGCATCCCCCATTGCCGACTTTCTTCATGAAAAAATCGAGCTCGCCCAGTCGCGGAACAAGTCCGGAAGCTTCACTTACGCTTCTGAAGATTCCGAACTGACCTTTCACATTGAACTGATACCGGCCCAATACCACCTGGCGATCTTTGGGGACAATTATGACGTTTACCCCCTGATCCAGCTGGCCGGATTGCTCGACTGGGAGATCAGCCTGGTTGGGAACGTCCAAAAACTGAAGAAAGAATACCTGTCCCAGGTCAAGAACATCTACCCCAAGAATTCTTCCGAACGTCCGTCTATCGATGACAGAACGGCCATAGTTCTCATGGCCCACGACTTCAAAACCGATGTCAAAAACCTGAAGTTCGCGCTCAAAACGCCGGCTCCGTACATTGCCAGCCTGGGACCGAAAAAAAGGTATGAGAAGATCCAGGCTGCCCTTGCCGGGGATGGGGAGCCGCTAACAGAGAGTGACAAGGAGCGCATACACGCGCCCTGCGGCCTTGAGATCGGGGCTGACTCTCCTGAGGAGATCGCCCTTAGCCTGTGTGCGGAGATCATCAGTGCCTTCTCAGGGAAGGAAGGTGGCATGCTCAGGTACAAGCTTGCACCCATCCACGATCGCATCTGAATAAAATAGTTTACCGGGGACGTCGGTCCCAGAGTATGTTTTCGGCTCTCTGCTTCGCTACGAGTTCCGTCAGGATCCTGATGGTTTCGTCTATATCGGCTTCGGAGCTGTGCTTTCCCAAACTGAATCGGATAGAAGAAAAGGCCAGGTCGGGATCCAGCCCCATCGCGGTGAGGACATGGGACGGGTTCTCATTGGCTGAGTTGCATGCAGAGCCATTTGACACGGCCATGTGCTTGCTCAAAGCGCTCAAGAGCCTGAAGCCCTCAACGTAGGCGAAGGAAACGTTCAGTGTGTTCGGCAGCCTGGGAACAGCACCTCCGTTTACGGTAGAATGCTCGATGGTTTTCAGTCCGGCTTCAAGACGGTCTCGAAGCGCCTGCAGTCTGGTCTGCTCCTTGTCCAATGAGGAACAGGAGAGTTCAACGGCCCTGGCGAATCCTGCTATCAGAGGAGTGTTCAAAGTTCCTCCCCTCATTTTTTTCTGCTGTCCGCCGCCGTGTATCAGAGTCCTAATAAATGAATCCTGCTCCCTGTTCCTGACATAGAGCAGACCGATGCCCTTCGGGCCGTATAATTTATGTGCCGAGAAGCAGGCATAGTCAACCGAGTCCAACACAGTGTCGAGCGACACTTTGCCGAGTGACTGGGTCGCATCGCTGAACAGGGCGATCCCCTTACCTTCTATGATCGCACGGATCCTGTCAAGCGGCTGGATCACACCGGTCTCATTGTTCGAATGCATGATGGCCACCAGAACGGTTTCCGGGCAGATGGAGGCTTCAAGTCGATCCAGGTCCACGATCCCATCGGAACCCACCTCCAGGTACGTGACCCTGACCCTGCCCTGCTGCTCGAGATGAGCGCAAACATCGAGAACCGCCTTGTGCTCCGTAGACGAGGTGATGATATGTTTCGCTGCAGACCCACTTCCCTGCTCAAGGCTCTTGAGGACCATGTTGATACTTTCCGTGGCTCCCGAAGTGAAGATCAGATCGGAGGGATCCACTCCAAGGTTTCTGCCGATGATCCCGGTCGACTCGGTGACGATTTCCCGGGCCAGCCAGCCGTATGCATGATGTGCACTTGATGGATTTCCGAAGGTATCCGAGAAATACGGAAGCATAGCCTCAACCACTTCGGGATCGCAGGGCGTTGTCGCATTATAATCCAAATAGATTCTGTTCTCCATGTAAATTCCAGGTTCTCGGATCGGAAATATCCAGGTAAAATTAAGGTTTTTTAAAGAACTATCTCGGATCACGGAGGAGGGACGAAGCTTATTTCGCAAAAATTCCGTAAAAGAAAGAAGCGTTTCCCGGATGCAACTGCAATGGCAACCATACTGAGTTTTATGACCCAAATTCGTCAAAAGACTAATTTTTGTTCAACTATTGATCATTTTTATTAGTCATTAGTTGATCATCGGCCTAAGAGTCAACTTTCTTTCGATTTCAAAATTTTTGCATTCCTGAATCTAGATTTTGTTAAAATAAGTTAATGAAAATTGTGATTCTTGTAAAAACGGAAAAAATTATCGTACCTTTAAGAACAATAATCAACACCTATCACACATGATTCCATCAAATTTTACCTATCACAAGGCCAGCACTCTGCAGGATGCTTTCGCCTTGTCAGAAGAATTCGGTGATGAAGCCAAGTACATGTCCGGAGGCCACAGTCTGTTGCCCATGATGAAGCTTCGATTCGCCACTCCTGAACACATCATTGACATCAGCAAGATTGAAGGCTTGTCTTATATCAAGGAAGAAGGAGACGTGCTGAAGATCGGTGCGCTCACGACCCAGAGTGAACTGGAGAGATCCAGCCTCCTGCACGACAAGTATCCTATTTTCACCGATGCAGCCAAGCTCATAGCCGATCCTTCTGTCCGAAATTGCGGAACCATTGGCGGGAACATTGCGCATGGAGATGCTGCAAATGACCAACCCTCTCTCATGTTGGCCTTTCGGGCGGTTCTGATCGCAGAAGGCCCCAACGGAAGAAGAAGCATCCCCATCGACGAGTTCTTCCATGGCTTTTACATGACCGCGCTGGAACCTTCAGAGATCCTGGTCGAGATCCAGATTCCCAAAGCCAAAAAGGGATGCGGAAGCGCATACTACAAGGTAGAACGCAAGGTCGGTGACTATGCCGCCTCAGGAGCTGCCGTTTACCTGGAAATGGACGACAGCGGCATCTGCCGCGAAGTGGGCATTGGATTGACCAATCTGAGCACCGTTCCCCTGAGATTGTCCCGGGCTGAAGACCTCATGCGAGGCAAGGCCCTGACAGACGACATCATCGAACAGGTTGGAGTAATTGCCAGCGAAGACTGCGAGCCCTCTACAGACCTCAGAGGTTCGGAAGCCTACAAGCGCTCGATTACCGGGACGATCACCAAAAGAATGATTCACAAAGCGCTTGAAAGAGCCAAACACTAAAGAAGCAACATCATGAAACACGAAATAACACTTACCATCAATGGACAAAGCGTAACGCGGACCGTGGATTCGAGAATGCTGCTGGTCCATTTCATACGAGAAGAACTGAGTCTGACCGGAACGCATATCGGATGCGACACCTCGAATTGCGGGGCCTGCACCATTTTGCTGGACGGCAAATCGATCAAATCCTGCACTTACCTGGCGGTCCGGGCCGACGGATCGGAGATCACGACCATCGAGGGTGTTGCGGCTGAGGGAAGCAATCATCCCCTTCAGCAGGCATTCCACGATCAGCACGGCTTGCACTGCGGCTTCTGCACCCCGGGAATGATCATGCGATCCCTGGACCTGCTCAAGCACAACCCGAACCCCACAGAAGAGGAGATTCGCTGGGGCATCTCAGGAAATCTATGTCGCTGTACGGGGTACAACAATATTGTCAAGGCGGTGCAACAGGCTGCCGACGAACTTCAAAAGGAATCAGTCTAACCTCTAAAACAACAAAATCATGTTTAAATGCAAAACATCAGCAGAGGTTGGCGGAATGGGCCACTCTGTAAAACGAAAAGAAGACGCCCGCTTTTTGCACGGAAAGGGCAAATATGTGGATGACGTGAAATTACCGGGCATGCTCTCCATGGTGATGGTGCGAAGCCCCTATGCCTATGCAAAGATCAAAAGCATCAACAAGGACCGGGCACTGGCCATTCCAGGCGTTCTGGCCGTAATCACGGGCGATGATCTCGCCCAGTACAACCTGCACTGGATGCCGACACTCCTGTCAGACACCCAGATGGTCCTCCCCACCGATACGGTGATGCACCAATCCCAGGAGGTTGCTGCCGTGATCGCTACCGACAGGTATGTTGCCGCCGACGGCGCAGAGGCCGTTGAGGTGGAATACGAGCCCATGAAGCCCATCGTGGATCCCTTCACGGCCCTCGACGAGGATGCCCCCTTGTTGCGACCCGATAAGGAAGGTCAAAAGGACAATCACATCTACCATTGGGAAAGAGGTGACCGGGCCAAGACCGAAGAAGCCATCGCAAAGGCCGACGTGGTCGTCAGGGAGCGGATCCACCTGCCGCGAATCCATGTGGCCTCCATTGAGACCTGTGGATGCGTCGCCTCCTATGACAAGGATACCCAAAAGCTGACAGTGTACCTCACAACCCAGGCTCCTCATGCCATTCGAACCGTTGTTGCGCTGGTTGCCGGCCACGTGGGGCTTTCAGAGGAAAAGATAAGGATCATTTCACCTGACATCGGTGGAGGATTTGGAGGAAAAGTGCCGGTCTACCCGGGCTACGTCATTGCGATAGCGGCTACCTTCCTGATCGGAAAACCGGTGAAATGGATCGAAGATCGCTCCGAGAACCTGGTGAACGGCTTCGCAAGGGACTACCACATGGACTGCGAGCTTGCCGCCACCAAGGATGGCAAGATACAGGCCTTTAAAGTAAAGACCCTGGCAGATCACGGCTACACCGACTCTTCGGCCAACCCGTCCAAATATCCCACGGGAATGTTTTCGATCTGCACCGGCTCCTACGATTATGAGCACGCCTTTGCCGAGCTTGATGCTGTCTACACTAACAAGGCCCCGGGCGGGGTGGCCTACAGATGCTCCTTCCGCGTCACAGAAGCGGTGCATGCCATTGAGAGGATGGTCGACAAGCTTGCCGCGGAAATAGGCAAGGACCCGGCCCAGCTCAGAATGGAGAATTTCATCAAGAAGGATCAGTTCCCCTATGCCTCACCCCTGGGATGGAGTTACGACAGCGGGGACTACCACGCGACTCTCCAGAAGGCTATGGACATGATCGGATATCACGATTACAAGAAGGAACAGGCCGAGAAGAGAAAGCAGGGCAAGCTGATGGGAATCGGCATCTGCACCTTCACCGAAGTCGTTGGGGCGGGACCCTCAAAGGATTTTGACATTCTCGGAATCGCCATGTTCGACAGCGCGGAGATTCGCGTGCATCCTACCGGAAAGGCACTGGCCCGTTTTGGGACCAAGTCACAGGGACAGGGACACGAGACCACCTATGCTCAGATCCTGGCGGAAGAGCTGGGAATCCCCTACACCGACATCGAGATCGAGGAAGGCGACACCGATACCGCTCCCTACGGACTGGGCACCTACGCCAGCCGAAGCACGCCGACGGCGGGTGCGGCGGCTGCCATCGCGGCACGAAAGCTTCGTGACAAAGGAAAGAAGATCGCAGCGCATCTGCTTGAGGTGAGCGAGGAAGACATCGAATGGGAAGTGGGCAAATATTTCGTGAAGGGAGCTCCTGAAAAGTCCAAGACAATTCAGGACGTAGCCTTTGCGGCCTACACCAATTTCCCCCAGGGCATGGAGCCCGGTTTCGAAACCACGCACTACTACGACCCACCGAATTTGACCTTCCCCAACGGGGCATACATATGTGTCGTCGAGGTGGATGAAGAAACCGGAAACATTGACGTGAAGCGATTTGTCGCGATCGATGACTGCGGAAACATCATCAATCCGATGATCGTGGAGGGGCAGGTTCACGGAGGACTCACACAGGGAATCGCACCAGCCATGTACGAAGGCATCGAATACGACGATGAAGGGAACGTCCTCAACGGTACCTTTATGGATTATCTGGTACCGACGGCGGTTGAATCGCCGCATTGGGAGACCGGGCATACGATAACGCCATCTCCTCACCATCCCCTTGGAGCCAAGGGAGTGGCGGAATCTCCGACCGTGGGAGCGCCTCCGGCGATCGCCAATGCGATCATCGACGCTCTGTATCCCCTGGGCATAAAGCATTTGGACATTCCTATTACCCCTGCAAAGGTTTGGGACGCGATCCAGGCCCACAAGAAATAAGTGTTAAACAAAGCGAAGGATGGGATGGTGTGAGCCGTCCCATCTTCAATTAAATGCAAGAAAGATGAAAACGAGCTTAAAGAAAGAATTTGAAGTGACCCAGGCACCTGAAGTCGTTTGGCAGTATTTGATCAACCCTGAGGAAGTCGTTGAGTGCGTGCCGGGGGTTTCAATTGACGAGAAGGTATCTGATAATGCCTACAAGGGAAAGGTGGGCCTGAAGTTTGGGCCTATAAGTGCCAATTACAACGCGGATATCATTTATGACGACGTAAACGAAAAGGAACAAACCATTCGTTTGGTCGGAAAAGGAGTCGACACCAAGGGAATGGGCAACGCGGAAATGCAACTCGACCTGGATCTGAGCAAGAAAGATGACGGCGGCTCGCACGTCGATGCGGTCATGGACGTCACGATCAACGGTAAAATTGCCCAATTCGGGTCAAGGCTGGTCCAGGACGTATCAAATCAGCTGTTCAAGCAATTTGTGACCAACTTCACCAAGAAACTGGAAGGCATGGAGATCAGCGAAGCAGAACAGAACGTAGACGCCGGAGGAATGCTGAAATCCGTGGTAAAGGGCTTTTTCGGCAAGAAAGAAAGCTAGACCTTGTCAAAATCAGGGGACATTAAAATCGAATAGCATTGAATAAGGACATTTCACAGCTCATAGCGGATTTTTACGAACACGGCTACATCCTGAACGACGAGCTGGCGACTTCGATCTATTTGCTGAAGAACCTGGAGAAACCCCTGTTACTGGAGGGGAGCCCGGGAGTCGGAAAGACCATGGTCGCCCAAACCCTGGCGGATCATTTGCAGACCCGCCTGATCAGGCTGCAGTGCTACGAGGGTCTTGACGTGAACACCACCATCTACGAATGGAATTACCAGAAGCAGCTGCTTCACATCAATCTCTATGAGAAGGAAAGCGATCGGCGCTCCCTGGGAAAGAAGATCTTCGGCATGGATTATGTCCTCAAGCGACCCCTCCTGGAATCGATAAGCTCAGAGAAGCCGGTGGTGCTTTTGATCGATGAGATCGATCGGGCAGACGAGGAATTCGAAGCCTATTTGCTCGAATTGCTATCCGACTTCCAGATCAGCATTCCGGAGCTGGGAACGATCAAGGCAGTGTCAAAGCCCTTCGTGGTTCTGACCTCCAACCGGACTCGGGAATTGAGCGATGCGCTTCGAAGAAGATGTCTTTACCACTGGGTGGATTTCCCCACCCGGGAGAAGGAGATCGACATCATTCACAAAAAGCTCCCCAACATCGATGAAAACCTGGCGGCGCAGGTCGTTACCTTTATCCATAACCTGAGGAAATCCAGTCTTCACAAGCCCCCGGGAATTGCAGAATCCCTGGATTGGGCCAAGACGCTTCTGTTGCTCAACGCAGACAACATCTCGGACGAGATCGTCAACAATACCATAGGTTGCGTGCTGAAGCATCAGAATGACATTGATTTCGTGCGCAAGAAAACGGTCCAGGAGTTTCTCCATCCCGTTGACTAGTCCGGAACCGCAGATCTGAACTGCCATGGTTGAATTGCAAAAAACATTCAAAGAGCGATTGATCGATTTCACCTTCTACTGCAGGGAGAGGCAATTCGTGTTGAGCCCACAGCAGACCGAAGAGGCCTTTGAAGTTTCTCGAAGGGGATATTTTCTCGACCGCAAATTGTTTCATTATAGCCTGAAAGCCATATTCTGTGACAGAAAGGAGCACTTTGACAGGTTCGACGAGCTGTTCAACCGCTTCTGGAGCCGCTATTACAACGAAAAGCTGGAGCCTCGAAAAGTAAAGGTTCAGCCCAAGAAACAGAAAGCCTCTGCGTCCTCCGTGATCTTCATGGGGGCAAGATTCGACCTCCCGCAAAAGAAAAAAGAAGAAGATGCCAAACAGACGAAAGGAGCTAACCAGACGGTGAGGTTGAGGCAGACGGATTTTTCAAAGGTGGACATCGCCGACAAGCAGAAGCTCGAAGAATTGGCCGAAGAGCTTTTCCACCAGATGAGCATGCGCTTCAAAAGGAGAATGAAAGAGGCGAACCGGGGCCGGATCAATATTCGGAAGACGGTCCGCAAGAACATCCCCAAAGGGGGGATCATGCTGGACCTGGGATATACCCGGCAACGCAAGGAAAAGAGGAAGGTGGTTTTCCTTCTCGACATCAGCGGCTCGATGGACACCTACAGTTTCTATCTGCTGAAGTATATCCTGGTGTTGAAAAAGTACTTCAAATCGCTTGAATTCTTTACCTTCAGCACACAGCTCACCCACATCACCCCTCTGCTTCGGCAGGATGACGAACCCGAGATCCTGAGGGAGATCGGACAGGAGGTCAGCTCCTGGTCAAGTGGGACGAAGATCGGTGAATGCCTGGACTCCTTCTTGTCCTCTTATGGGAGCAAGTTCTTGAGCCAGAAGCATATCGTGGTCATCCTGAGCGACGGGCTGGAAACCGGGAACGTGACACAGCTCAAGGAGGCCGTCAGGACCATACGCAGAAAATGCAAAACGCTGATCTGGCTCAATCCGCTGAAGGGGATGGAAGGATATCAGCCGATCCAAAAGGGCATGGTCAACGTCATGCCCCACCTGGATGCCTTCGAATCGGCGCACAACCTGGATAGTTTGTTGAAATTGGAAAAATTGTTGATGGATGTTTAATGAACTTGTTTTACGAATTGAGGAGCAGTTGGCCAAAGGTTCCGACTTTGCCATTGCCCAGGTGATCGACCGCATCGCCCCGAGCTCGGGCAAAGTAGGAGACAAAGCCCTGATCCTGGATACGGGGGAGCTCATCGGATGGATAGGCGGAGGGTGCGTGCGAGGGATCGTGATCAGGGAAGCCCTTGAAGTGATCCGCACCAAGCGATTCATGAGAGTGAGGATCTCACCCGAAGGAGGAACCAAAGAAACGTCGAATTTTAAAGAATATGTCATGTCATGTCAGAGCAAAGGTACGATTGAGGTACTGATAGAACCCATGGTGGCTCAACCGGAACTGATCATCGTGGGCAAATCGAACATAGCCAGGAAGCTGTCTCTTCTGGCCTCGGATGCAGATTTCAAGGTCACCGTACTGGCGAGCGATATCGATCCTGAAATGTTTCCCTCGGCCCACCAGGTGTCCGACCGGGTTGACTTCAGCTCCATCAAAACCACCGCCAACACCTATATCATTGTGACCACGCAGGGGGAAGACGACGAGGAGTCCGTGAAAAAGGCCTTGCAGTCTTCCGTAAGATACGTGGGTTACGTGGCCAGTGCACAGAAGTCGGAGGACATCAGGGCATACCTCATGGCTGCGGGGATCTCCCTTGAACGCACGGATGACCTCAAGAGCCCAGTCGGCCTGAACATCAACGCAAAATCCGCCGGAGAGGTGGCCATTAGCATCCTGGCCGAGATCATCGAGCATTTCAGAGCGGGAAGCCACACGGAGTCCAAACCGGCCTCTGAAACCGTCTCTCAACCCGACTCCCAGCCCGTTTCCAAATCAGACCCGAGTGAAGCTGCCGTGGCCTCTGACAAGTTCAGTGAGGAATACTACATCAACCCGGTGTGCAATGTGCCGGTTTCCAAGAAGAATCCGAAGCACGTCATCGATTACAAGGGGGAGCGCGTTTATTTCTGCTGTGACGGGTGCAAGGTCAGCTTTGAGAAGAATCCGGCCCAGTACATTAAATGACTTGTTTTGATTTCAAAATGCATCCTTCCTCAGACAAATTCAGGATTTAGCCATTCCTCTGCGTATTTTCCTATATTTGTATAAAACGGAAGCTTTTTGGAACAGGATCAGCCCCACAGCAACTGGCGCACGCGACTTCACGAGATCATCTACGAGGCCGACACCCGCAAGGGCAAGATCTTCGACCTGGTCCTCATCGTCGCCATCGTTGCCAGTATCCTGCTGGTCATGCTGGAAAGCGTCAAGTCGCTGGATGCCAAATACCATACTTTCTTTAACATTTCCGAATGGATCATCACCATCCTCTTTACCATTGAATATATAGTACGTATCATCACCGTCAAAAAGCCGAGCCGCTATATATTCAGCTTTTACGGGATCATCGACCTGTTGTCAACCATACCTAAATACCTGTCTTTGTTCATCGGGGGCGCCCATGCGCTGGTTGCCCTGCGCGGACTCAGGCTCCTCCGGATCTTCAGGATCCTGAAGCTCGCGAGGTTCGTAGGGGCAACCGAGAACCTGGGCAAGGCGCTCATCGCCTCTCGCTACAAGATCTTTGTCTTTATCTCCTCGGTGCTGGTGATCTGCATCATCATCGGCACGTTAATGTACCTCATCGAAGGCGATGAAAGTGGATTCACCAACATCCCGATCAGCATCTACTGGACCATCGTGACCCTGACCACGGTTGGTTATGGAGACATTGCCCCCCAGTCCCCTTTGGGTCAGTTTCTGGCAAGCATTGTAATGATCCTGGGTTACGGCATCATCGCAATTCCCACCGGCATCGTGACCGTTGAGATGGCCAAGGGAAAAGGACCCACCGTCCATATGAATACCCAGGCCTGCCCGAATTGCTCGGCGGGGATGCACAAAGACGACGCACAATTTTGCTACCGTTGCGGGGAAAAGCTATAGATCACTGCAGTATGACCTTCTTGTTGTGACGGGTTCCGTTACTCTCGATTATTTCGATCAAATAGACCTGGCCGCGGCCCGATCCCGTGAGCTCGACCTCAAAATACTCACGGCCCGGAAAAGACTCGTGGATGAGAATTCCCGATACATTGTAGATCCGTATCTGGCCAACTTTGTCCTCGTTCCTAACCTGAACCCTGCCTTCTTTAGAAGTTATCTCGATGTTCGATCCCTCCGGCAGGCCTTCCGGTTCGGATGCACTTTCACCCCTGAACTCAAGGCTGAACCTGTCCGGCTGGTCGCCGACCTCCTCAACACGGAAACTGTAGGGCCCCTGGTACAGATCATGCACTACATGCAGTAGCTTGTCGTGTAGCAAAACCTGCCCTGTATTCAAAGCACCCTCACCCCTCTCGATCTCAATTTGGAAGTTTCTCGGGGCGACATAGGTCGAGAACCCGATTGGCACCACCTGTTCGCCGGTATAGGGTTCCCGCGCCTGGATGACGAACCTTTGCTCATCGATCCTGGAGAAGAAACTGATCGGATTCCCACCTTCGAACTTCACTGCATCATATCCCGGATCCACGCCAGGACCGGCCTCCTCGAAGAAACCGATCAGAAGTTGGTTGAAACCTCCCTGGTCAGTTGTCAGATTCAACCAGATCCGATCCTTCTGCATGTCCTGCAACGATTCTCCCTTCAAGTTCTCTCCCTTGAAGAACTGGTCATTCGCATCGACCATTCTCATGTCATTCCTGAAGACGGCGCTTCCCGGGCCGAGAGCGCGCACAAAAAATCCCTGTGCCGATCCAATGTTCTTTTCGGGAACGGGCCCGCCTCCGACGCCGCTGCCTATCCCGGTGCCTCCCGTATAATTGTAGGTCGCATAGTCATCACTGGCATAATCTCCGGAGTTGCCATTGGAAAGGGGTGTAGAATGGGTCCACAGGTAGACTGCGGGATCCACCAGTCCCCGGTTTGCGTCAAAAAAGAGCTCGATGTCTATGGCAGAAGGATAGGGATTGCCGATGAGGTTCCAGTCGTTGTCAGGGTTCGAGTCCTCCCAGAAGTGAAGCGGCATAAAAATGTCTCCGTTGTTCGGGGTTCCATGGAACTCAACCTGGTGATGACCTGTGGTGCCCGTGACACCCTCTGAGACATACCCCCTGGCCTGCTCCATTGTACCTTGTGCTCGTTGCCAGACATCCCAGTACGTGTCCATATCTTCCTCTGAGAAACGGGAACGTGCCTGATCGTATTGGTAGATTCGCGATGGGCTTACTCCCTGGAAGACATTTGAGATGGAGGCCCCTTCAACAGGAGAAGCCCAATAGGTCAGATCGTGCTTGTGATTCCTGTAGGTGGACCTTTCGACCTTCTTGATTTTCCCGGCGATGATGGCCTGGGGGTCGTACATCACCAGTGATTCCTGGTCACCGATCTCAAAGGTTCCCGTTATTTCCAGGTCTCCGTTCAGAACCACGCTGTTCCTTGTTCCCCGGTTAAAGTCAAGGCCGGCCCGAACCTCCAGGTCGCAGGCTTCAAAACCGCCCAAAGCAGCATGGTATGGTCCTGAAATGATGACCTTCCTTGTCCGGTCGGGCAGGCCTCCATTCGACCATTCCGCTCCATTCCATTCCAAAGGTGACCCGTCGTAACGCCCCAGATAGATGTTCTGTCTCGGATCTGCCTCTCTGGCTTCTTGAGTGCTCAGCTCCGTCCACTGCCCGGGCTCGAACTCCAAATTTGCGGAATTCGAAGAGCATGCTCCTTTTACCAGGGACCGGGCGCTGCCCCAATCCGTTCCATGCATCCCCAAGAGATCAACACGGTCCTCATAACAACTCCGACCCCGAGAAGTGGACAGCACGATCACCTCGTTCCCGTCGAAGAGGTCCCCTGTCGCGACGAGCTTCGATTCCCCAGGTGAAAGGCCTTCCAGGTCGATGACACGGCTGGGACCTCTCCTAATGTCGTTTTGTCTCTGGAAGATCCCAATAAAATAACTTCCTTCACCTATCGACCCGGCACTCAGATTGACCACCTCCAGGGCATCACTGGCTCCGTCCTCGAGGTACTGGCTGATCATGAGGTCGGCGAAGGCCTCGCCCGCGATATTGAAGCTGTAGCTCAGGACGGACCCGCGTTTCTTTGCCAAAAAGGTGACCGTCGCCTCGTGGTAGCCTCCCGATTGCGGATTGAAGCTAATCTCCAGCGATTCAGATTGACCCGGTCGAATCTTGATCTTCTTCCCCGAGTTGATAGCAAAATGAGGGGAATCCACCAGAATGGCGCTTATCTCCAGGTCCGGTTTATCCTGCTCCAGGCTTGTCAATAGGAAGGATTGAACCGCTGAGCTGCCAATGCGCTGCTGGGAATACCTCGTCCCGTCGTTGAAGCTAGGGGCATTGGAGCCATCCCCGGGAATCTCCAGGCCCATGCCATGTATGCTCAGGCTCTGAGCTGAGCCTGAGGCATATACGAGCATGATCAGCAAGACTGATACAATGATCCTGTTCATATGCGTACTCATGTTGCCGCAGGAGTTTAAATATATTCCCCGCAGAAATACAGTGGTAAAACGTCACTCGCGGCAGAATAGTGCGAAAAAACAAGATTTTTTCAACTCGATTTAACTAAGCGCCTCCTAATTCTTACTTTTGACCCCAATGGACAGCAAATTTCTCATTACGGTGCTGGGGCCCACTGCGATCGGCAAGACCAGACTTGGAATTCAGCTTGCGGAGCATTTTGAAACGGAGGTGCTCTCGGCAGACTCACGGCAGTTCTACAGGGAGATGAGAATCGGAACCGCAGTGCCCTCGGATGAGGAGCTGGCCCGGGTAAGGCATCATTTCATCCAGGATCGCTCGGTGCTTGAAGACTACAACGTGGGGAGCTTCGAGCAGGATGCGATCGAATTGCTGGAAGACAAGTTCAGGACCAGGAAGGTGATGGTCATGGTCGGGGGAAGCGGGTTGTACGTCGACGCCGTGCTGAACGGACTGGATGAATTTCCTGAAGTGGATGCCAGCGTGAGGGAAAAGCTGGTCGAACTGCTCGATGAAAAAGGCCTGGAGGCCCTGCAGGAGATGCTGCAGAAGCTGGACCCGGTCAGCTATGAGCGGATCGACATCCAAAACAGGCAGCGGATGGTCAGGGCTCTCGAGATATGCATTGGGACCGGGAAGCCTTTTTCTTCCTTCTGGATGAACCGGAGGAAGGAAAGAAGCTTCAGGAGCATCAAGATCGGGTTGCGGGCGGATCGCCAACTGGTCTACAGGCGGATCAATGAGCGGGTCGACCTGATGATGGAACAGGGATTGCTCGAAGAAGCGAGGCGGCTTTATCCGCACAGGGACCTCAATGCGCTGCAAACCGTTGGGTACAGGGAGCTGTTTGCCCACTTCGACGGCGACCTCAGCCTTGAGGAGGCAGTGTCGGAGATCAAGAAGAACACACGCCGTTTTGCCAAACGGCAGGGTACCTGGTTCAGGAAGGACGAGGACATCACATGGTTCGACCACGATGAGGAACCCGCAAAAATCATCGGGTTCCTAAAAGACCGGATGGAAAATATTGACTAAATTGATCAAATAAAGAATCTTAAGCTAGGTATGGAAAAATTTGCGTCGTCACTGGAAGCCTTCGAATACTGGGAGAAAAAAACACCCAAAGCAGAGTTCCTGCGCCAGAACCACCGTGGGAAGCTCGAGGTGCTCACCTTCGAGGAGGCGGGGCAGCAGGCCCGGAAAGCGGCGAAATTCCTCATGGAGCAGAACTTCCCTGAGCAGAGCAGGATCGCCCTTCTTTCAAAGAATTGTGACTATTGGGTGCTTGCTGACCTGGCGATCATGATGTCGGGCCACGTATCCGTTCCCATCTATCCCAGCCTGAAAGACGAGTCCATCAAACCCATCATGGAACACAGCGGAAGCGTATTGGCCTTTGCGGGTAAATTGGATGATTTTGCTGGTCAGAAGGAAGCATTCTCCTCGATGCGGATCGTGGGTTCGGAAAAATACGGCATCCCCTCGGAGCTTTCCTGGGAGCAGATCCTTGAGCAGAATCAAGTCCTGGAAGAACCCGTTCGCCGTGACCCCGGGGACCTGGTTTCCATCATTTACACCTCGGGCACCACGGGCATGCCCAAGGGGGTCATGCACAGCATCCGGAACTTTGCCAATGCCACCTACAACCTGAGCTATAACGTGAAGCTGATCGAACAGCCTCGCTTCTTCTCTTACCTGCCCCTGAGCCACATCGCCGAACGCATCGGGGTGGAGAACCACGCCTTTTTGCTTGGCGGCTCGATCACTTTTGCGGACACCCTGGAGTCTTTTGCAGCCAACCTGGAGGCGACCCAACCTCACCTGTTCTTTGCGGTTCCGAGGATATGGTCCAAATTTCAGGAGAAGATACGCCAGGGACTTCCCCAGAAAAAGTTGAACGTTCTTTTGAACATCCCGATACTTGGAGGCGTCCTGAAAAAGAAGATACGGCACAAGCTCGGGCTTTCAGAGGCCAAATACATCGTCTCGGGGGCGGCTCCCCTATCGGTGGACCTCATGGTCTGGTTCAAGAAGCTTGGCATAGAGATCCTCCAGGGCTACGGGATGACCGAAGACTGCGTCATCTCCCACCTGAACCTGCCTGGCGCCAACAAGATCGGTTCTGTGGGCCAGACGACCCACGGAGCGGTGGCCAAGTTGTCTCCGGAAGGAGAGATCTGCGTGAAGAACGACAGCCTCATGCTGGGTTATTACAAGCTCCCCGAGGAGACCGCCAGGGTCTTTGATTCGGAAGGCTACCTGCTAACCGGGGATGTAGGCGAGTACGATCACGACGGCTTCCTGTATATCACCGGGCGTGCCAAGGACCAGTTCAAGACCGACAAGGGAAAGTACATCTCTCCTTCCCCCATTGAACTGCAGCTTTCAAAGAACCCGGACATCGGGCAGGTCTGCCTGGTGGGAATGGGGATCCCCCAGCCCATCATGCTCGTGATCCTCTCGGAATCCGGGCAGAAAAAATCCAGGGAACTGATCTCGGAAAGCCTCTTGAATTCCATTTTGCAGATCAACCCGACCCTGGAAAAGCACGAGAAGATCGAAAAGGCGGTGGTGATGAAGGAGGACTGGACGGTTGAGAACGGGCTGCTCACCCCTACCCTGAAGATCAAGCGGAGCCGGGTCGAGAAGATCCACATGCCCATGTACAAATCCTGGTTCGATTCGGAGCAGCGAGTCATATTTGAATAGATCAGTAGGCATCGCGCAGTCGTTCCAGCAGAGCCTGCAGCTCCTTTTTGCGCGGCTGGGAGGAGCCCAGGTAATGATTGTCCATAAAGCTGAAGATCAGTAGCTTTCCTTTTTTGGTCCGGAGAAATCCACTCAGGCAGTAGTTGTTGGAAAGGGTTCCCGATTTTGCGAACACGTAGGGCCTGCCGTCGGGACCCGCGTAACTGTCCTCAAGGGTCCCTGAAACTCCTCCAACCGCAAAATAGCCGAAGAGCTTGTCGCCGGGAACCTCCGCATGGATCTTCTTCAACACGTGCACCATGCTCTCGGGAGTGAACAGGTTGTAGCGGGAAAGCCCGGAGCCGTCAACCCATCGTGGCTTCTGGGGAAGGTCTGGAAGCAGATGATCAAGGGCGTGGTCAATGGCAGTCTTGACGCGATAGACCGAATCGGTCGCATGGGCTGCCCGGAGCAGGAGCTGTTCCGCTATGAAGTTGTCGCTGTCGATCAGCATTCTCGCATACAGGCTGTCATAAGGCATCGTCCTGAGTACCATGAAATCCTCATCCCGGGTCCCTTTGACCAGGGTGACCTTTTTCCCAATGGCATCCCCCAGCAGATCCGCCACCAGCTGGTTCGAGGTGATGAAGGGAACCTCAACCTCCTTTCCGTTCCCTATCGACCGGGCACTGAAACGATTCTCAAAGGGCTCCCGAAGCCTTTTACCGTTATTGGCTCCTTCAGGATTAGCTGAAAGGTCGACTTTCTCGACAGATTCTGCAAAGAAATCGGGATCCACCTCGATCCGGTCTCCCTCCCGACGCAGCCTCACCCGATTCCCATAGACCGGGAACAGGCTCCGTTCGGGCATGAAGCCCGAGGCGTAATCGTCCCAGGCCCATCCGGGACCGTATACCTCGTCCTCAATGTGCGCATCCACCAAAAAGATCTTCTCGGGGCTCTCTTCCAAGAAGCCCAGGACCTTTTCCCGGGAGGACTCAAAGACCATGGGGTCAGCGGTTCCCCGGATAAAAAGGGAATCCCCTCTCACCTGGTATTCCAATGAGGCTACCGAGTCGGGAAGGACCTTATAGGCCGCGTAAAAAGTGAATAGCTTGACATTTGAGGCCGGGATGAAATATTTGGCCCCATTGTGATTGATGATCTCCCTTGCCCCGGACAGGTCGTAAACCACCAGGCCCCTCAGATCCCCGCGGCCTTCTTCCTGCTTGCGCAGCTCCCCTTCTATCTTCCTCGAGACCGAGCAGGACATCAGCAGGCTGCCGAGCAGCAACAGGACACAGGTTCTATTCTTCAAAGTACTCATCCGGAAATCCGATCAGGAACAATTGATTCTGGGCACGCGTAATGCCCGTATACAACCAACGAAGATATGAAATATCCTCCCCTTCGGGCAAAAAAGGCTGCTCTATGAATACCGTGGGCCATTGCCCTCCCTGGGTCTTGTGGCAGGTAAGGGCATAGGCGAACTTGACCTGGAGGGCGTTGAAATACTTGTCGCTCTTGATGGCGGCCAGCCTTTTCTGCCGATCCCGCAAATGCGCGTAGTCCTCGGCCACGCTGCGGTAGAGCCTGTAACTCTCCTCCTGGGACAAGGAGGCGGTCTCGCTGTGCAGGGTGTCTAGCAGGATGACGGTCTCAAAAGGGGGCTGGCTTTCGTAATCGACCAGCCTCATCTTTACCTCGGCGAAGCGAAAACCGTGAAGCTCCCGGTGACTGAAGATCTCCAGCACCTCGCAGATGTCGCCGTTGGCGATAAAGCCCACGTGCTCGGAGTCCTCGAGCCAGAAATAATTGTTCTTAACTACCATGAGCCTGTCCCCCGCCGCGATCTCATCATCCAGGCCCAGCACGGAAATGCGGATCTGCTGGTTGTACAGGTTCGCTCTCTTGTTCGACCGAACGATGAAGACGGTGTTCTCCTCTCCTCCGTTGAATGCTTCCTGTATGGCATCCTGGGTCTCATAGGGATCCTGGAGACGAACGACGTCTGGCAGGGAAAGGTCAAAACGGGTGTGACCGAATTCGCCTTGCTGGATGAGGGCCCTTATTCGCGTGGCATTGATGAGAATCCCCGAAAGCTCATGCTGCCGCATGACTTCGGACAGCTCGAAAACGCTCGGCTTCATCCTGAAGCGATCCCGGAACACCCCGGGTTCCAACGCAGGGCTCAGGGCCAGGTTCACCGGGGGCAGCTGGGCCGTGTCCCCGACCAGGATGAGTTTGCAGTTCTTGCCCGTGTACACATATCTTAGCAGATCCTCGAGCAGGGAACGGGCGCTGAGAATCCTCAGGTCCGAGTCGCGATCGGGTATCATCGAGGCCTCATCGGCGATGAAAACTGTGTTGGTGTGCTTGTTCTTTTGAAGCACCAGGCTCACGGACCCGTCAGGGTTCCTCGAGGCAAAATAGATCTTTCGATGGATGGTATGCGCCACGCGGTTCGAATACTTGCTTATCACCTTGGCCGCACGTCCGGTCGGCGCCAGCAGGACAGATCTCAGGCCCACGTCTCCCAGGCTGTTGACCAGGGCCGACACCACCGTGGTCTTGCCGGTTCCCGCATATCCCCTAAGCAAGAAAAGCTCAAAACGCTCGGAGTAGAGGACGAACCTCAATAGCTCCCTCAAAAGCCGTTCCTGCTCAGCCGTGGGGCTGTATGGGAAATTCCCGTGAAGTCGCTCAAGCAAGGTCTTCTCTTTTGGATTCATCTGAATTTCTGGGAAAGTGTTTCAGGGTAAATACAAACATAATGAGAATTGCCCATTTTGGCATCGCAAAACAGGGAAAAGACATTGCGAACTTCAGCCTGAACCCACAACTCGATCTGCCTTGCAAGGCCCAAGAATCAAGGGATACGAAGCCGGCAATTTTTGACAGATATTCTCGATTTATTACTTTCGTGATTCAAAAATTTTTGTAGATTTGTCAATAACCTAATTAAAAAAAATTCTAAAATGATAAATATCTTGATCATTATAGTATCTGTTCTTGCAGTGGCGGGATTGGCATACTTGATTGTGAATAAATTACCGGCCAAACTGAAGCCAGTGCTATCGATCGTTCTTTGGGTTGTGATCATTTTCTTCGCCTACAAGATCTACAACAGCATCATGGAGCCCATTCGCTTCAACCAGGAGAAGAGAGAACGATATGCAAAAGTGATCGAAAATCTAAAGATAATCAGGGACGCGGAAATTGCCTATGCCCAGGTCAACCGAAGATTTACGGATAAATACGACGACCTGATCAGCTTCATCGACACGGCACAGTTCGCCGTTACGGAGGTCAAGAACATCGTGGTCACCGAACAAAGAGGAAGGATCACCGTGGATGTGGAGAAAAGGGTTGTGGACACCGTGGGCTTTGAACCCGTCATCAACTCTTTCCAGGGCCGCGACTACAAGAATATGATGAATGTTCCCGGAACCGACGCGAAATTCGAGCTCAAGACCGGAACGGTGGAAAAGGTCCAGGGAGTTCAAGCTTCGGTCTTTGAGGCCAAAGTGGACAAGGCGGTGGTTCTGAACGGACTGAACCGAGACCTGATCCGTCAGGAGAAGGAAGCCCTGGGAGGGATCAATGTTCCCGGAGAATACATTGCGGTTGGATCATTGGAAGAAGTGAATTCAAACGGCAACTGGCCTCCTTATTACGATGGACCAAAAGAAGAAAGTGAGAACTAGGTCGATCGACCCGAACAATCTGTACGAAACTCATCTATCCATCCAGCTTAGTTTGGATGGATTTTCTTTTTGTATTGTTGACAAGAGCTACGGCCTGGTCCAGAAGCTGGTGCACCACGATTTTGACGAGCCGGCCGGGTCTCCGGAAAGCCTTCTCAGCAAAATACAGCTCATTTTTGACAGGGAAGAACTGCTGAAGCACAGGTACGGTTCGGTCAACGTGACCCACGTCAACGAGCTGTCCTCCCTGGTCCCCAGGCCCCTGTTCGATGAAAACAGGCTCAAGGACTATATTCGCTACTCTTCCATGACCTATGACAACGACTATATCGTCTATGACGAAATCGAGGGTCACGACCTGGTCAACGTCTACATCCCCTTTGTCAATGTGAACAATTTCCTGCTGGACAGGTTTGGGAGCTTTGAATACAAGCATTTTTCAACCGTTTTGGTTTCCAACCTCCTCAACACCTATAAGTTCAGTGAGCACCCCCACCTGTTCGTCCATCTTGAGCGAAGCAGAATGTATGTGGTGGGGATTTCAGAAAGCAAACTGCAGCTCTACAACAGCTTTTCCTACCGAACCAGGGAAGATTTCGTGTATTACATACTCTTTGTGGCCGAGCAGCTGGGCATGGACCCCGAAAGCTTCGAGCTCGTCCTGTCCGGGGCGATCGACAAGGACAGCGAGCTTTACAAGCTGGCCTATGTGTATGTGAGAAAGGTCAGCCTGATCGAGAACAGGTTCACCCATGAATTCGACCCTTCCGTGGACGACAGGTCGAAAAGGCAGCACATGACCCTGATCCAGCAGTTCTGATGCGGATCGTCTCGGGAAAATACAAGGGAAAGAGGATCGAGGCCCCGAAGAACCTCCCGGTGCGTCCGACGACCGACATGGCCAAGGAAGCCCTCTTCAACATCCTGAACAATCGTTATTATTTCGATGAGATCTCAGTTCTCGACCTCTATGCCGGGATCGGAAGCATCAGCTTTGAATTCGCCTCCAGGGGATGCACTGACGTCACCTCCGTGGATCGTCACCAGGGCTGCGTGAAGTTTTTGGAAAAGACCAGCCAGGCTCTTGGAGCAGATCTTCGATGCCTCAAAAGCGATGCCCTCGACTATCTTAAAAAGACCGGGAGCAAATACGATCTCATCTTCGCCGACCCGCCTTACGATCTGGATCGATCGGAGTTCGAAAGCCTGGTCGACCTGGTGATGGAAAGGGAATTGTTGAAAGCGGACGGCTCGCTGATCCTGGAACACCGTTCCAAGATGAACTTCGAGGATCACCCGGCTTTCGAAGAGTCCAGAAAATACGGGAGCAGTGCCTTCAGCTTCTTCTCTAGCTCAGCCAGTTCTTGAAGCTCCTGACCTTCTCGCGACTCACGATGATCTCCTGCTCGTCGTAATGATTCAGTTTGATCTGCAGCCTGCTGTTGGTATATGAGATAATGTCCGAGATTGCGTCCACGTTGATGATGAACTTGCGGCTAACACGAAAGAACTTGACCGGGTCCAGCTCGTCCTCGAGCTGTTCCAGGGTCATGTCCAACAGGTAGTTCTTCCGGTCCTGTGTGTACAGGTAGGTGGCCTTGTGCTCACTGTAGAAGCATTCCACCGCATCCGCCTCGACCACCCTGAGGTGCTGCCCGACCTTGATGGTGAACCTCTTTTTGTAGTTCCTGTCCAAAGGATTGATCAGCAGCTTTTTAATTTGACTTATATCAACCATCAGGTTTTGTTCCACCGGTTGGTGCTCAACGAACTTGTCAATGGCCGTTTTGAGCTCCTCGTCGTCTATGGGCTTGAGCAGGTAGTCGATACTGTTCAACTTGAAGGCCTTGAGGGCGTACTCGTCGTAGGCCGTGGTGAAAATGATGGCGCTTCTCACCTGCACCTGCTCGAAGATCTCGAAGGAAAGTCCGTCCGAAAGCTGTATGTCGAGAAGGATCAGGTCGGGGTCCGGGTTGTCCCTGAACCACTGCACCGATTCCTTCACCGAATGCAGCAGGGCCTCTGCCTCAATTCCCAGCTCCGACAACATCCTCTGCAGTCTTCGTGCCGAAGGCTTTTCATCCTCTATGATTATGGTTCTCGGGGTCATTACAGGTCGAATTTGTCTTTATCCATATACTCCTTGATCTTTCTTTCCTCCCAGTCCCTGGAGAAAACGATGTTCTTGCCGAACACGTTGAGCCAGTGGGCCGCCAGGCCGATTCCCCAGAAGAACCAGACCGCGAACATGCCGAAATGCCAGTTTCCGAAGTCCAGCTCACCCGTTCTGACGAAATGGGCAATGGTGCCTCCAAAGGTTAGGAAGATGTTGACCACGAGATACCAGAACAGGTGCCAGTAAAAGCCCTTGATGTCCTTCACCCTCTTCTGCGCCCTCAGGTATCTCTCCTGCTCTGAATAATTGTTGCCAGTCATGATGCTTGGTTTTAGGGTTAATAGTTGCTTTCCTCGTCCATGAGCTTCCTGATCTTGCGCTGCTCCCAGTTCTTGCCGAAGCCGAACACCGTGAGCGCATGCGTTGCCAGTCCGATGCCCCATCCACCCAGGGCGAACCAGAACCACTTGAAGTCCCAGTAGGTCACGTAATTCACGTAGATCAAAAATGGATTGACCAGCAGATAGCAGATCAAATGAATGTAGAATCCCTTGATCTCGTCGACGCGTGCCTGCGCCCGCTGGTAACTGTTCAGTTTGTCTCTGTCCTGTTCTGTCATCTCAATATAGTTTGTCGTTATTCTCCTTTTCCATTATCTCCCGGATCTTCCTTTCCTCCCAGCTCGAGCCGTATCCAAAGGTCTTGAAGGCGTGGATGATAAGTCCGAGTCCCCATCCGAACATGGGAAACCAGAACCACTGGATCACGTGCCAGGTCGTCCTGTAATTGACATAGATCAAAAATGGAATCACAAAGAAGTAGGCGATCAGGCTTCCGTAGAACTCCTTGAGCTCATCTACTCTCTTTTTTGCTCTCAGGTATTTGGCGCTCTCGTTCATATAGTCAGTTTTAATGATTTTTATCTCTCTCAGCAAAAGGGGCAGTCGAACCCTGAACTCGGACCCCTCGTCCTCGATCATGACCTGCCGGTCCGTGACCAGCTCGTATCGCTGCCTTATGTTCCTAAGCCCTACTTTCGTGCTCTTTTCCAGGGACTTCTTCGGATTCTTGTTGTTCTTGACCACCAGGTAGCCGTTCTCCTCGAAGATCTCTATGCTCAGGGGATTTTGGGTCGTGATCACATTGTGCTTGACCGCGTTCTCCAGCAGGAGCTGCAGGGACAGGGGCACGATCTTGAACTCCTCGTTGGAGACCCTGTCGGGGATGCTGTAGCGTATGGCATCCTCAAAGCGCATCTGCAACAGCTCCATGTAGGACCTCGCGAAGGCGAGCTCCTCGCCCAGCGAGATCAGATCCTTGTCCTTTTGTTCCAGGACATAGCGGTACACTTTTGACAACTTGGTGGTGAATTTCTCCGCCTGGGCCGGATTCTCGCCGATCAGGGAGGTGAGCACGTTCAGGCTGTTGAAGAGGAAGTGCGGGTCAAGCTGGTTCTTCAGCGACTCGAACTTGGCAGATTCGGTCTTCGCCACGATCTGTGATTCCTTCACCTTTTTCTTCTGGCTCACATTGTAGAAATAGACCAGGTGAAAGATCAATACGACGATCAGCGCCACCGCCAGGCCAAAGGTGTAGTTCCTGAAGCTCTCCCCTGCCATGAACTCCGATACGGTCATGCCCTCATAGAGCGTTGCGGTGACCAGCCTGAGCAGGAACAGGGCCGCCAGCGAAACGACGGCCGATCCGATGATCCCGGTCAGGATTCTCAGGGGACCCGAATTCTCGCCCCATTTGAAGGTCTCCAGGTACCTGAAGAACATGATGTTCGCGTAGCCCAGGACAAAGGAGTACAGCTGGTACAAGCTGAAACGGATCAGGGCCTCGTTGAAGCTGCTGAACTGGAATCCGTTCCTGAGCAGGCTTCCGATGACGAAGATCACCGTGCCGATGAAGATAACGATCAATATGTTCCTGGCTGATCCTTTCATTTGTTCCTGGTTTTGCTACTTACTCTCAAAGTTACATCCTTTTTTAGGTTATTGCCCAATCACCACAGAATCTCATTGTCGATTTCTCTTCTGATCATCAGGCTGTCCACGGTGGCCATTTGCTCAAGCCCCGTCGCTCCTTGCCTGGCTCCCTCCTGCTCCTGTGCCTCAGGAAGTTCACCGGAATGGCTAAGGAAGCTGATTATATATGCGATGATTGTGATGCAGACTCGTAACATTACATTTTCTTTTAATGGATCGAACTCATTCCTTGAATTCAACAGTACAAATATCCGCAACAGGAAAAGCCCGGGAAACTATCTTTGACCGAATTGTCATATATTGGGGACGAATTGTAAAAAAGCATCCGGCAGGCCGATTTCCCTGCATTTACTTCCCCCATGAGGATGCGTAACAATTCCGGGCTTTGAGCTACTTATAGATAAATCAACTTTTCAGGTGACCAAGGAACTGGAGTCAAAATTTGCTGAAGAACTGGAGAAGAACCAGGGCATCATTCACAAGGTGTGCCGCTCGTACACCAACAATGAAAGCGCCCACAAGGATCTCTTCCAGGAGATCACCATACAGCTGTGGAAGGCCTACCCCAAGTTCCGGGGGGATTCCAAGTTCAGCACCTGGATGTACCGGGTCGCCTTCAACACGGCCATATCCCTGTACCGGAAGTCAAAGCGATCGGTGGACACGACCCAGATCTACGACAACCTCAAGGAACTCGAATACCAGGACTATGACAGCACCCGGGACCAGCAGCTCGATCTGCTGTACCAGGCAATCTACAGCCTGAACGACATCGAGAAGGCCCTGGCGCTGATGTACCTGGAAGACAAAAGCTATAAGGAAATATCCGAAACGCTGGGTATCAGTGAAGTGAATGCGCGGGTTAAGATGAACCGAACGAAAACAAAACTTAAGAACATACTGAATCCTTAATTATGGACAAACTGGAGAACTTGAAGGATTTATGGCAGAGCCAACCCCAGGCGGGCGTGAGCTACTCCAAGGAGGATATTCTCAACATGGTCAGGAAGAAGTCCTCCTCCATAGTCAAATGGATACTGATCATCAGCATCCTGGAATTCCTGATCCCATACGTGCTGATCCTCTTCACCGACCTGGAGACCCCGAGCAGGGTCTACGCCGAATACGACCTGGAAAACCTGACCAATTACTACACCGCCGTCCACTTCGTCATCATCCTGGGCTTCTTTTATGTGTTCTACAAGAATTATCGAAGCATCTCGGCCGACAGCAGCGTGAAGAACCTCCTGGCGGATATTCTCAGGACGAGGAGAACCGTGAAGTACTACATATACTACAATCTCGTCATGATGGGAATTCTGGGGCTTCACTCCTTTTACGTGATCATGAATTCAGAGTCCTTCCTGAGCAAGCTTCCCGAGAATGCCGACATCACGATCGTCTGGGTGACGGCCTTGTTTCTCTACGCACTGGTGCTGTTTCTCTTCTGGTGCTTCTACAGGCTGATCTATGGTTTCTTCCTGAGGAAGCTGAAAAGAAACTACGCGGAATTGAAAAAAAGGGACTAGAGCAGGTCCAGGCTTCCCTTGCCTTCGCGGATCACTTTGATCTCGTCTCCAGAGACGTCGATGATCGTCGAGGGCACATTGCCCCCGTAGCCGCCGTCGATGACCAGGTCCACCAGGTTCCTCCACTTTTCAAAAATGAGCTCGGGATCGGTGGTGTATTCGATGACCTCGTCCTCGTCATAGATGGAGGTGGACACGATGGGATTCCCCAGCTCCTTCACGATGCTTCTGATGATGTTGTTGTCCGGAACCCGGATCCCCACCGTTTTCTTCTTCTTGAAATCCTTGGGCAGCTTGTTGCTGCCATTGAGCACAAAGGTGTAAGGTCCTGGCAGCGCTCGTTTCAAAAGCTTGTAAACAGGTGTGTCGATCTGCCGGACATAGGTTGAAAGGTTGCTCAGGTCGTAACAGATGAAGGAGAAATTGGCCTTGTCCAGTTTGACCTTCTTGATCCGAGCAATGCGCTCAAGGGCGCGGCTGTCGGTGATGTCGCAACCCAGGCCGTACACCGTGTCGGTCGGGTAGATGATGAGCCCTCCCTGGCGCAGCACCTCGACGACGGTCTGTATCGCGCGCGGGTCAGGGTTCTCGTTGTACATTTTGATCAGCTTTGACATATCGGCAAAGATTTTATGTTCCCTAATCGACCACCAGCCTGAAACCTTCTCCATGGATGTTGATGATCTGCACCTTTTCGTCTGGCTTGAGGTACTTTCTCAACTTGGCGATGTACACATCCATGCTCCTGGAAGTGAAATAGTTGTCGTCCCTCCATATCTTGGTCAGGGCCAGGTCCCTGGGAAGCAGGTCATTCTTGTACAGGGCGAGCAATTTCAACAGCTTGTTCTCCTTGGGGGACAGTTTCTTGGGATCCTGGCCCTTGTAGGAAAGCTGCCGGAGCTTGGAGTTCAGGTGGAAATCACCGATCTCGAACTCGAACTGGCTGTCGTCATTGGCCGCATCCGCCTCTTTGCGCTGCAGGATGGCCTTGATCTTATGAAGCAGGATCTCGGAGTCAAAGGGCTTGTTCAGATAGTCATCCGCACCAACCTGGTAGCCCTTGAGGACATCCTCCTTCATCGACTTGGCCGTCAGGAAGATAAGCGGGATCTCCGCGTTCACCTGCCTGATGTCCTTGGCCAGTGAAAAACCGTCTTTTTTCGGCATCATCACGTCAAGTATGCAGATGTCAAAATCTTCATTCTTGAAGGCGATCAGGCCCTCAAAGCCGTCCCTTGCATGATGGACGTCGTAATCGTTCATAGCGAGATAGTCCTTAAGCACAGTCCCGAAATTGGGATCGTCTTCAACGAGTAGTATTTTTTTATTTGCCATGATAAATGATTTAGATGGTTGGTATTTTCACGGTGAAGGTGCTACCCTTCCCCTTTTCGCTTTCTACAAAAACCTGGCCCTGATGACGCTCCACTATGCTTTTCACATAGGAGAGTCCCAGGCCATGCCCCTTTACGTTGTGGATGTTCCCTGTCTGCTCCCGGTAGAACTTGTTGAAGATCTTGCGCTGCACCGGCTTGCTCATTCCGATCCCCTCATCGGTGATCTTCACAACGATGTAATTTCCCGCGTTCACGGTCGTGACATGGACCTTGGGCGCGTCCTCAGAGTACTTGACGGCATTGTCCAGGATGTTCATGATCACATTGGTCATGTGGAACTGGCTCGCCATGACCTCGCTCTGCACCGCTTCGAACCTCTTGTCGATGACTCCGTCCCTGTTCCTTATGATGAGCTTGAAATGATTGATCGCACTGTCTATGACCTCGTGCATGTCAACCACGTCCTTGCTCATGTCGAGCTGATTCTTCTCCAGCTTGGAGATCCTCAGCACGTTCTCCACCTGGGCATGCATCCTCTTGTTCTCCTCGCGGATCATCTCCGCGTAGCGCATCACCTTTTCCTTGTCCTCGATGATCCTGGGGTTCTTGATCGAATCGATCGCCAGGTTGATCGTGGCTATGGGAGTTTTGAACTCATGGGTCATGTTGTTGATGAAATCGGTCTTGATCTCGGAGATCTGCTTTTGCCTGATCAGCTGGTAGATCGCGCTTCCAAAGGCGAGAATGATGATGAAGATGAACAGGGCCGAGAGGACCAGGATCCAGGACATGGTGGAAAGGATGTACTCCTTCTTCTCCGGGAAGCTTACATAGAGCTCATAGTCACTTGATTCCTCGTCGCTCACGAATAGGGGCACCTTGTAGGTGTATCCTCTCTTTTCGACGAACCTGTCCGATTTCACCTTGGTGATCAGCCCGTCGCTGAAGACACCATATTCAAATTTGGTATTTATATCCCTCGCTCTCAACTCGTTGTCCAGGTTCATTCGGATCTCGTTGCTGCTAACCCTGTCATGGATCGGAGATCGGGAGACTATGTTCTTGAAGATCCCCTCCAGCTCAAGCTTGTCATAGCGGTCGAGGCGCTCCACCTTGACCATCCTGTCGTTGGGAGACAGTTCCGAGAAATCCTTTGAATTGAACTCGATCTTCTCCACCTGTGTCTCCTCGCGGCTGAGAAAGGTGCTGAAATTCACGGTATCCGCCTCAAAAGGAGAGAACTGACTCTGATAATTGTTCTCCAGGATGCTCTGCCTGAAGGTGAATATCTCATTGCGACTGGTATCGATCTGCTGGAACACGAAGTCCCGCACGTTGCTCTCCTTGGACTTCTGCATGCTGTCTATCAGGGGGGCGTAACGAGAAACGTTGTCGCGAAACTCCCTTTTCTGTATGTTCTCCGAAACCCGTGACAGGGCAAACTTGACACTCGTGGAAAACTGCTCTTCCTTCAGCTCAATGGAGGACCGGATCCAGAATATCTGAACCGTGATGATCCCCAAAAGGGCGATGGCCATCAGCACGACCAACAGAACAAAAATCCGTTTACTCATTAAGACAAATTTAAAGCTTCCTTAATAGATGAATAATCATTTAACAAATGTTAACGAAACATTCAATTAAATTAACACAAATTTAAGACAGATTTTAATTTTTTAAGGATTAAGGGAAAGAATATGTTGATGGACCGCAAGAACTGCCTTCCTGCAGTTTTTCAGGCTTCCGGTGTTTTCTATTACATAGGTCGCGTGGCGTACCTTGTATTCCTGATCCATCTGGTTGCGCATGCGGGCCTCCACCTGCCCGCGGGTGGATCCGTCCCGGGTCATCACGCGCTTGACCCTGAGCTCATCGGGCGCGGCAACGGTGATCACCGCGTCGTACTCCTCCTGCCTGTTCTTTTCAAACAGCAGGGGGTTCTCCTGGACCACATAGGGCGATTTCTGGCGCATGAGCCACTGCTGAAAGTGCTTCTCCACCTCGGGATGGACCAGGGCGTTCAGGGCCTGCAGACTGTCCTTGTCGTTAAACACGATGGAAGCCAGGTATTCCCGGTTCAGCCCATCGGGTCCGTAGCTCTTCTCCCCGAAGAGTTCAATGATGTTCTTTCGCAGCCTTTTTGACCCGCTCATCAGTTTCTTCGCCTCGTCGTCCGAGTAGTACACGGGCACCCCGAGCTCCTCGAACATTCCTGCCACCGTGCTCTTGCCGCTGCCTATGCCCCCGGTAAGTCCTATCACTCTCAATTCTCTTGCATTTGCGAGGCGGTACTGCCCCTATTTCTTGATCAAAAACTCTATCTTGTTGGGAATCACCTTCACGTCAAATACGATCTCGGGCCTTTCGACGACCTGCGGGATCAGGTAGTCCAGGTTGTTCTCCTCGGCCTGACGGTAATCGCACTGCACCCTGAACCCGTTCTCCGGTATCTTGTTGAAATCCTTCAACGCAACCTGGTAGACCACCTTGACCTCCTTGGGATAGGTGCTGATCAGGTAGTTTCCGGGCAGGTTGACCACCTCAAAGGGAATGGTGAAGGAGCCGTCGGTGATCTTGTCCACTGCACCTGAAATGGTGACCTCTTCCACGGAAACGTCCACCGACTCGCTGGGGGGGACTACCCTGACCTTTCGCTCGAAGGAGGCTGAGAGGTCATTGAATACGACCCGTTCGGTAAATACCTCCTCAATGGTGTCTATGACCTTTTCCGGGCCCGATATGGTTATCTCCTCCGGCTTCAGCGCAACGGGCTCCACAAAATTGAACCCGGTCTTGAACTCAAAGTCCACTTCTGACTGCAGCTTCACCTTTTTGGACTTTCTCACGCCCAGGTCGAAGAACAGGGTGTCGGGCTCGACGTTCAGCACCACGGTCTCGGCGGAGAGCTGGGCCTGCAGGAAATTGATGTTGGAACCTGTTTCACTGTAATACTCCGTGCCCCTCTTCCTTTCGATCTCAGACAGGCTGTATTCCAGGCTGTTCTGCCTGAAGCCGTAACGCAGCAACTTGAAGCCGGTGGTCTTAAGGGTGAGCTTCACCCTTTCAATGGGTTCATTCTGAATGAGCTTGTTCTTGGGCACATCGGTGTAGACCAGGTTGAACTCAACGTCGGAAATGTATTCCTTGGAAAGCTTGATCAGGGTCCAGAACAAGAAGGACAACAAGAGGAACAGCAGGAAGACCCTGAGCTTCTTGTTGCTCTTCAAAGCATCCATGTTATTTGTTCCCGGAGCGTCTGTCATCTTTGATTGCCCTTCACACTAATTTATAAAAAAAAGACCATCCGAAAAGCAGTCTTTCAGATAGTCTTTGCTGGTTCATATCGGTCTTTCGCTTACTTCTTGACCTCCTTTGGAGCATATTTCTTGCTGAGCTCCATCGAAATGGCGGATCTCTCAAATTTGATCTTGCCCGCACCTGTTTCAATGACGCAGGTGTTGTCACCGTCGATGAGGTCCACCACCTTGCCGTGTATTCCACTCGTGGTCACAACCTTAGCGCCTTTCTTGATCGATGCCTGAAACTTCTTCTCGTTCTTCTGGCGCCTGATCTGCGGACGGATCATGAACAGATAAAGCACCAGGAACATCAGCGGGATCAGCACATAGTTCCCTATGCCACTTCCGCCTGCCTGCAAAAATAGAGTCTGATACATCTGTAGGGTTTAGCTGTTCTGTTTCAGTTTGGGGCTGGGGGTAACCTGGGCCCTGATCTTCAGGATCTCCTTCCCATTCTCGGTATTGGTTGCCAAAGTGATCTGCTTCTGTTGCAGATTGGGCTTCCTGTAGCTGTTGAATTTGACCTTGATCTGTCCTGACTCTCCCGGCATGATCGGCTCTCTCGGCCATTCGGGCACGGTGCAGCCACAGCTTCCCTTGGCAGAGGTGATGATCAGTTCCGACTTTCCTTCATTGGTGAAGTTGAAGACGGTTTCAACCACGTCACCTTCGTTGATGGTGCCGAAATCGTGCTCGGTCTTGTCAAACTTGAACTTAGGTCCGCCCAGTTTGATGTCGTTGTCTCTTTCCTTGGCCAGTTCCAGGTTTTCTGTCTTGATCTTCTTCGAAGCGTCCTCGTTGCAGGACACGAATGCAACCGCCAGGATCAATGCGGAGATTACGATAGTTTTCTTCATTTTCCTAATTGATTTTAATATTGCAAATGTATGATTTTTTATAACAAACCCCGGCCCATTTTCTTGAGCTTTCCGGATTTGTTGTATTCCTTCAGCAACTTGTCCAGGACGCCGTTTATGAAGTAACTGCTCTTGGCCGTGGAATAGTCTTTCGCGATCTCGATGTACTCATTGATCGTCACCTTGGTGGGTATGGACGGGAAATAGAGGAATTCTGTCAGGGCCATCTTGATCAGGATCATGTCGACGTCCGCGATCCGCTCCGTGTCCCAGTTCGGGGTCTTCGCGTCGATCTCCTCGGTGAACTCATCCTGGTGCAGAACGGTCTTCCTGAACAGGTCCAGCAGGAATTCCTCGTCGTCCTCCTTGACCGAAAGCTCCTTCAGGTCGAAGGTGTGATTCCTTTTCATCTGCTTGAAGGTCTTGAGGATCATGGTGTTGACCAGGGGATAATCGTCAACCCATCCCAGGTTGATGCTTTCGTAAAAGTCAAACAGCTTTTCGTTGGGTGCCACGATCTCTTTGAACAGGTAGGTCAGGAATTCCCTGTCCTTCTCAAAACTGTCCGTATCCGAACCCATGTATTCCGCATAGGCATCGCTCTGGGTCATCTCGTCCAGCAGAATTCGAACATACTCCCGGTTGTCCTTCCAAAGGTCAAGTTTTCTGGATTGCCTGAACTCCCTGATCTCCTCGCTTTCCTCAATTCGCTTGAGCACCCTGTTCTCAATGAACTTCATATTGGGATTCCGATCCTCCTCGGTGGCCAGGTACTTCTTCTTCCTGATCTCGATATGCTCCCCGGCCAGGTCCCTGATCTCCAGCAGCAGCATGAGCTGAAGCACATAGAGCTCTTTGGATTTGTGAATGTTGAAAAGCAGGAACTTCTCCTCTTTTTTGAGGTCGTCGCTCCTGGAGCGGAGCACGGCGTAGACAGATTGCATCACCTTGATTCGGATATGTCGTCGGTTCACCATAATTCTAAAGATCGTAAGTTCAGTTCAAAATGACATTCAATGCAACGTGCTGGCAAAATTACCACTTTTTTTTAATTCCTGCGGGGCAGCTTCTTAAGAAAGCGTTAAACTTCGGCAGGCCTCAAGGCATATTGATAGGTACGGCAAATATTGCGTATCTTCGCCTCCGTGAGTTGAGATACCATAGTCTATGAGGGCCCTGCGCTACTTAAACAAATTCTTCTTAAAATACAGGTACCGCTTTTTCCTCGGCCTGCTGATCACGGTGGTCGCGAAGATATTCGCCCTGCAGATCCCCCAACTGATCCGCAATTCGCTCAACGTGGTGGAGGATTACAACAACGACCGGATCACGGATCTGGACGTCGTCAAGTCGGAGCTCCTGGTCAACATCCTGCTGATCATAGGTGCAGCCCTGCTCTCGGGCCTCTTCACCTTCATGATGAGGCAGACGCTCATCGTCATGTCGCGCCTGATCGAGTTTGACCTGAAGAATGAGGTCTTCCGCCAGTACGAGACCCTCTCCCTGAATTTCTACAAGCGCAACAGAACGGGCGACCTGATGAACCGGATCAGCGAGGACATAGGTAAGGTAAGAATGTACTTTGGCCCGGCCATCATGTATACCATGAACATGCTGGTGCTCTTTGTGGTGGCCATCGCGAACATGGCCCGCATCGACACCAAGCTCACGTTCTACACCCTTCTGCCCCTGCCGGTGCTTTCTGTTTCGATCTATTTTCTGAGCAGGGTGATCAACGAGCGCAGCAACATCGTGCAACAATACCTCTCGAGGCTCACCACCTTTGCCCAGGAGACCTTCTCGGGCATCAACGTGGTCAAGGCCTACAGCATAGAGGCCTTCACCGCCGGATCCTTCACCGACCTGGCCATAACCAGCAAGGACAGGAACATCGCCCTCTATAAGGCCCAGGCGCTCTTCTTCCCGCTGATGATCCTTCTGATCGGGATCAGCAACCTCCTGGTGATCTATGTGGGCGGCATGCAGTACATCCGGGGAGAGATCGACAACATCGGGATCATTGCCGAGTTCATCATCTATGTGAACATGCTCACCTGGCCCGTCGCCGTGGTCGGTTGGGTGACCTCCATCGTGCAACAGGCAGAGGTCTCCCAACGACGGATCAACGAATTCCTGCAGGAAACACCCGACATAAGGAATTACCAGGACAGTCCTACGCCGATAAAGGGCAAAATAGAGTTCAGGAACGTGTCCTACACCTATGAGGACACGGAGATAAAGGCCCTTGACGGGGTGAGTTTCACCATAGAACAGGGAAAGAGCCTCGCGATCCTGGGCAAGACCGGAAGTGGAAAGTCTACGGTGGCAGCATTGATCCCGCGACTGTACGAGGTGGAGCAAGGAGAGGTCCTGGTCGACGACCTGCCCGTTCAAAGCCTGAACCTGAAGAGTCTGAGGGAGAGCATAGGCTTCGTGCCCCAGGATGCCTTCCTGTTCTCCGACAGCATCAGAAACAACATCCGAATCGGAAAGGAGAACGCCACCGAGGAGGAGATCAGGCAAGCGGCCGAATCCGCCTATATCCTTCACAACATAGAGAACTTCCAGAATGGCTTCGACACCCTGGTTGGAGAGCGTGGCGTGACCCTTTCGGGAGGTCAGAAGCAGCGGGTTTCAATAGCGAGGGCACTCATTGCGGATCCGGAGATCCTGATCTTTGACGATTGCCTTTCAGCCGTTGACACCGAAACCGAAGAGGTGATCCTCAGGAACCTGGGTGAGGCGACCCGGGGCAAGACCACCGTGATCATCAGCCACCGGACCTCCTCGGTCAAGAACGCCGATCACATCATCGTTCTTGACGAGGGAAAAGTGGTTCAATCGGGTACCCACGAGCGGCTGATATCCGAACCGGGATACTATCAGGACATCTATAATCAACAGCTGGAAGAGAAGCTGAGCGGGCAGGATGGCTAAGGGCTTTCGGGAAAATAATTGTTGCATAAGTGATATTATTTTTTAGATTTGTCTGAACATTTTTTAAACGCTAAACAAAATTATTCATGAATATGGAAGAAAAAGGGTTTGTGGAACACGAGGAGATTTACTCACAGGTATTGAGAGCAGGCAGAAGGACCTATTTTTTTGATGTGAGGGAAACAAAGGCTGGTGATTACTATCTGACCATCACCGAAAGCAAGAAGTTCACGCATGAAGACGGTTCGTTCCACTACAAGAAGCACAAGATATACCTGTACAAGGAGGACTTTACGGAATTCAATGAAATATTGGGCAAATCGACCGATTTCATCCTCAATGAAAAAGGAGAAGAGGTCATCAGCGAGAGACATCAGAAGGACTACAACAAACTCAATGGTGAAGACGTTCCAGTCGACGGGATCCAGAACAATTCCACGGACAGTTTCACCGACGTCAACTTCGAAGACATTTAAGATCATATTTCAAATAAAAAAAGCCATCCTCAGGGATGGCTTTTTTGTTGCGCGTAGGCTGCTTCAGGACAGTGCCGGCTCCTCGCTGGTCCTGGTTGCAAACAGGCCGCGGTTCAACAGGTTCAGCACGGCCACCTTGTCAGAGGTCTTAACCAGGAACGACAGGTTGTAATTGCTCCCGCCATAGGAGATCATGCGTATCGGTATGTCCCTGAGGCTTCCGAAAATCGCGGCGGTGATCCCCTTCTTGTTCTGTGAGATGTCACCGGCAATGCAAATGATGCTCAGGTCGGTGTCCACGTCTATGGTCCCGAAGCCCTGCAGTCCCTTTGTGATCTCTGGCAGCCTGGCCGTATTGTCAATGGTGAGGGACACCGCCACTTCGGAGGTGGTGATCATGTCTATCGGGGTCTTGTACCGCTCAAACACCTCGAACACCTTTTTCAGGAATCCATAGGCCATCAGCATGCGGTAGGACTTGATCTTGATCGCGGTGATGTTGTCTTTGGCCGCGATCGCCCTGATGTTCCTGACAGGAGCTCCCTGGTGGATCAGTGTCCCGGCAGATTCTGGCCGGAAGGTGTTCTTCAACAGCACGGGTATGTTCCTCTCCTTTGCCGGGATGATGCTCTGCGGATGCAGGATCTTGGCCCCGAAATAGGCCAGCTCCGCCGCCTCGTCGAAGGAGAGCTCGGCCACGGAATGAGTGTGCTCCACGTAGCGAGGGTCATTGTTATGCATCCCGTCTATGTCGGTCCAGATCTGGATCTGCCTTGCATTCAGGGCCGCTCCGATCAGGGAGGCGCTGTAATCGCTGCCCCCTCTTCTCAGGTTGTCTATCTCATTTTGGCTGTTCCTGCAAATGTACCCCTGGGTGATATGGGTCGAACAGCTCCCGGATCTTTCCAGCATCCTGTTCAATCGATCGCTTATCACATCCAGGCGGGGCTCCCCGTTCTGGTCGATCCGCATGAAATCAAGGGCAGGAAGGAGACTGCTCCTGTGGCCCAGCTCTTCCAGCAACAGCTGAAACAGCTGCGTGGAGATCAGTTCCCCCTGTGCCAGCACAAGTCGTTCCTCGGTTTCTGTGAATCGGTCCGAGCTCAGCGAGGCGAGCAGACGGTAGTGTTCATTGAGAAGGTCCCTTGCCCTGGCCTGCAGTTCCGGGGATTCCAACAGTTCTTCAGATACCGAGAGATATTTCTCATGCAGTCTCTCGACCAGTGCATCCGCAAGACGGTCCTCGCCGTTTGAAAGGTGCTTGGCGATTTCCACCAGGGTATTGGTCACCCCCGACATGGCCGACAGCACGACGATCTTCTCTTCCTTCACGGAAGCAACTATATCGGCAACTTTTCTGAAATTCTCCACGGAGCCCACCGAGGTTCCCCCGAACTTTAATACGATCATGGTTCTGATTTTTATCTTTTTGAGTTTTGTCCCGCAAATATTTCAATTTTAAGTCTTCATGAAAAAATATTTAAAATATATTTACATATTATAACATATTGTTCAAATTTCAACAATGAAGACCATTCAGGAAACGGTGGAGACCATCATCAAAAGGACCCCTTTCATCGAAGAGGCCATGCAGGACAAATTGATCAACGTCTCTTCCCTAGCCAGGCTGATACAGCCCGAAGTGGAGAAGAGCCTGGGAAAGGAGGTTAAGACCGGGGCGGTAATGATGTCGATCAACCGTATGTCCCCCCAGGAGATCCTGAAGATCAGGAAGAATGTCAAATCCCTCTCCCTGAAGCTGGGAGACTTCATCGTGCGCTCGGACCTATTTGACTACACTTTCAAGAATTCCAGCAGTCTTCCGCTCAACATCTCCAAGATCTTCGCTCGCATCGGAAACAACCGGGAATCCTTTTTCACGGTCTCCCAGGGAATCTTCGAGACCAATATCGTGATCAGCGCCAACCTCAAGGAGGAGGTGGACGAGATATTTTCCGGGGAGGAACTGATCAACTCGATGAGTGAGCTCGCATCGATCACCATCAAGCTCCCGAAGAAGAACCTCGAGCAGTCGGGCATTTACTACTTCATCCTGAAGCAACTGGCCTGGGCGAACATCCCCGTCCAGGAGGTCATTTCGACCACGCACGAGATGACACTGGTCGTGAAGGAGGAAGACATCAACAAGACCTTCTCCATTCTGATCGACCTGAAGAAAGCTTAGCCACCTGTAAGCCTCAAGCCAGGAGAATCAAAGCCTCTGCCGGTATTTCTGCTGAAAGAACTCGAAATACATGTAGAGCATGTAGTTCACTTCCAGCCCATAGCTGATCGTGGGGTCATAGTCGATGAACTGGTTGTACAGGTTGGGATTCCAGGCCCTTGGGTTGGCAGCCCTCTGGTTCCATTCAAAGACGTAGGCCTTGTTCCTGTTCTCCAGCACATTCAGGGAAAAATAGCTCATCGGGGGTTGAGAGACCAGCCAGTTGTTGAATCCCAGCTCCAGGATGATGATCTCGTATTCCAGTTCGTCGTTCTCGATCCGGATGGTGTCGGGCGTTGCTTCCGTGACCTCCTGTGTCTGGGCGACTTCAGACTGTGCTCCTGTCTTGCTCGAGTGACAAGCGGTCACCAGGAAGGATCCAAAGACGATTAGTGCGATCAATTCTCTCATTTCCGTTCAATTTTGTGCTTAACTGCCATAGAATCAAAATCAAATTTGGTGCCAATCTCTGTCACCTTCGAGCTCCTTAAAGGATCGGCCCAAAAACCTCAGTATGTCGGATGCAGTGAATGATTCCATCGACTCTTCCTCGCTGATTCCCAGGTCTGCCGACCTCCCGTGAAGAAAGACCCCCAGCAAAGCTGCCTCCGTGGGAGTGTAGCCCTGTGCCAGCAAGCCCGTCAGTATCCCGGTGAGAACGTCCCCGCTCCCCGCCGTGGCCAGCGCAGGATTGCCTGATGAATTGAAAAACAGCTTCTTACCCGTCGCAATTGAGGTGTAGGCCCCTTTCAGGACCACAATGCACTTGTATCTCTTCGCGAATTCCTGCTGCTTCTCCAGCTTTTCATAATCATCCGACCAGCCCCCGGCCAGGCGCCTGAACTCTCCGGGATGCGGGGTCAGGATGCTGCCGGCTGGGATCAGCCCTTTCACTTCCTCGTGCTCGGAGAGGATGTTCAGGGCATCGGCATCCAGGACCAGGGGTATTTTGTTTTCCTTGAGAAAGTCGACAAAGCCTTTCTTGGTCTTCAGATGCGTTCCGAGCCCCGGGCCGATACCTATGGCCGTAGGGCGCGTGCTGAAATTGAAGAACTGCACATAATTCTCGTCGTCGACCTCCACCATCACCTCGGGAGCCGCACCTTGCATGGCCGTGTAACCGCATTTTGGGATATAGGCCGAGGCAAGTCCGCCACCGGCTTTCAAAACCGCTCGCGAAGCCAGGATCACGGCCCCGATCTTGCCGAAGCTACCCCCGATGATCATGCTGTGCCCAAAACTGCCTTTGTGCGAATGGGCCAACCTCGTTTTGAACAGCCCGGCTGCGAACTCCCTGTCGACCAGCTCGGGGCAATCAGTGATACCCTGGATGAATTCACGGTCAAGACCTATATCCAGAACCTCCCACCTTCCTACGAATTCAGCATTGGAAGGAAGCAGGAAGGCCAGCTTGGGCTGCTGAAAGGTCAGGGTCAGGGAAGCCTTTACAACCGCTTCCGGGTCGGTGACCGGGGCATGGGAGAACAGGCCCGATGGAAAATCGATGGAGATCACTTTTGCACCCGATCCATTGATCTTTTCAATCGCCCGCTTCACAAAGCCCTCCGGAGGCCGGGTAAGGCCGGTTCCAAAGATGGCGTCGATCAACCAGGAGCCGCGCGGAAGTGCTGGGATCTCTCCATCACCGCGAAGGAAGAGCGGAACGTGGCCCATTTCTTTCAGCCTTTCCCGGTTCACTTCGAAATCCGGGCTGTGGCGTTTGCTGAACTCCAGGACGCAGCAAGTCACCCTGAAACCCGAACCCAGCAGCATGCGGCTGATGACCAAACCGTCGCCACCGTTGTTCCCCGTGCCGCAGAATACAAAGAATTCTGCGTCGGCCGGGGGCCTTTCTGCCAGGATCCTCTCCACACAGGTCGCTGCGGCCCGTTCCATCAAATCAACCGACGTGATAGGCGTGTTCTCGATGGTCGCCAGGTCTGCGCGCCTCATCTGTTCGGAGTCCAGTATTTTCATCTCAGCTCTTTTTTACCCCGGTGTCAAACCTGCCCAAGACATCCTTTAAAGGGGTCCCAGTTCACAGGCAAGACACGATTCCGGAACCACCTTTAAATTTACAAAAAATAACAGGATTGAAGCCCGGGACCGGAAACGAAAAAAGGCGAAATGCTGCCATTTCGCCTTCTTTTTGATTTTTAGTGTATCATGAGCTACCGCATCCTGCAGCGCCTGTGATCAGCCTTTGAAAACGCCCATGTTTGCGTATTTGTCCATCCTTTTGGCCACCAGTTCCTTCTCGGACAGCTGGCTCAGCTCCTTGTAGGCCTTTTTGATCGCCATCTCGACAGACTTATAGGTCTTTTCGCGATCCGTATGGGCTCCTCCAAGGGGTTCCTTGATGATGCCGTCGATCAGTTTCAGCTTGCTCATGTCCTTGGCCGTGAGCTTGAGAGCTTCAGCGGCTTCTTCCTTGTATTCCCAACTCCTCCAGAGAATGGACGAGCAGGATTCGGGCGAGATCACCGTGTACCAGGTGTTCTCCAGCATGAGCACCTTGTCTCCGACCCCGATCCCGAGTGCCCCGCCTGAGGCGCCTTCTCCGATCACGATCGATATAATGGGGGTCTTCAGCCTTGACATCTCGAATATATTCCTTGCGATGGCCTCCCCCTGCCCTCTTTCCTCAGCCTCCAGGCCCGGATAGGCACCGGGAGTGTCGATGAGGGTCACGACGGGCACGTTGAACTTCTCGGCCAGCTTCATCAGGCGAAGCGCCTTCCTGTACCCTTCAGGGTTCGACATCCCAAAATTCCTGTACTGACGGGTCTTGGTATTGTAGCCCTTTTGCTGCCCTATGAACATGAATGACTGGTCTCCGATCTTGCCCAGTCCGCCCACCATGGCCTTGTCGTCCCCCACGGTACGGTCTCCATGAAGTTCCATGAAGGTGCCTTTGGTCAGGGCCCGGATGAAATCCAGGGTATAGGGCCTGGAAGGGTGCCTCGACAGCTGCACCCGCTGCCAGGCGGTAAGGTTCTTGAATATCTCCTTGCGCGTCTGCTCCAGCTTGGCCTCGATCTGCTGGCAGGTCTCCGTCACGTCCACATCGCTCTCCTCCCCGATCAGCTTGCATTTGTCGAGCTGGTCTTCCAGTTCCTTTATGGGCAGCTCAAAATCTAAATATTCCATAATTTCCGATTGAAATAGCCTGATGAATTATCCGTACAAATATAGGAAGTTAAATCAATTTCCACTCCCGGGATCAGGAGTCCTTTTTGAAGCTGAGGTTCTTGATCCAGCCGTTGAGTACCACCGAGGCCAGGATCACAAGGGCCCCGCCGTAGAATTCCGGGCTCATCATCTCCCTGTCCCCAAAGATGAGCAGTGCGAGTATGATCCCGTAAACCGGCTCGAGGTTTGTCGTCAGGACGATGGTGAACGGGCTCATCCGCTTGAGCAGGTTGGTCGCCACCACAAAGGGATAAGCCGTGCAGATCAGTGCCAGGATCAGCAAATAGATCCAGTCGCTTTCGGCAAGCCGAAAGAAATCCGGGGTAAACCCACCTGTAAACAACAGGACAAGGGTGAGGAACAGGCCTGCAAAAAGAAGCTCATAAAAGGCGATCTTGCTCCCCCGGTATCGCCTTATGAAACGGCTGTTCAGGACCGCAAAGAAGGCCATGAGAAACGCTGAGACAAGGGCCACCCAAATCCCCTCGGCATAGACCGTTTCGCTCCTGAAGATGATGACGAAGCCGACTACGGCCATCAGGGCCAGCAGCAGCTCGTATACCTGGAATTGTTTCCGCTCAAAGAAGGGCTTGATGAGCACGACGAAAAAGGCGCTTGAAGACAGGGTGACAAGGGTGGTTGAGACCGTCGATATTTTGATGGCGTGGAAAAAGGTCACCCAGTGCAAAGCCACGATCATCCCCCCGAATGCCAGCCGAAGCAGGTCCGCCTTGTTCTCATCGAATGCGATCTTCCTCAACTTCAAAAAGACAAAGAGGGCTGCAGCCGCCAGGAGAACGCGATACCAGACCAGGGGCACGGCCTCGATCGATATCAAAGCACCCAGTATCGCCGTGAATCCCCAGATAAAGACGATGAAGTGAAGGTGGAGCTGGTTCTTGAGCTTAGCGTTCGGCATGGATGAACAGATAAACGGCTATGGCGCCGAAGATGAGGTTCGGCATCCAGACCATAAAGAAAGGCCAGGACTCAGCTGTCGAGCCGAGGACCTCTGAGATCTTCATAAAGAACACATAGAGGAACATCAGGCTGATTCCCGCAGCGAGGTTGACCCCAATGCCTCCCCTTCTCTTCTTGGAAGCCAGGGTTACGGCTATCAGCGTCAAGACAAAGGAGGATACCGGGAGGCTGGTCCTCTTGTAGAGTTCCACCTTGTAGTTGTTCAGGTTCTTGACCCCCCTGTCTTCGGACTGGTCGATGTGCTCGCTCAGGTCGACCGAAGACATCTCACGCGCCAGGTAATCCACATATAGCAGGTCCTTGGGCCTGAAGTTGAAAATGGTGTCCATAAAGCTACCCGAGTCGATGCTGTCGTGCTCGATGCCCACATAGCGCTTCTTGTAATTGCTCAGGCGATAGGTGCTGTCATTTTCGTTCCAGCGGATATTCTGGGACATCAGCTTGTATTTCAACTTGTTTCCATCGAAATGCTCATAGGAGAAGTTGTACCCGTTCCTGGATTTGAAATTGAAATTCCCAACGTAGATGTAGTCCTGGTCGCTCAGCTGCAGGCTCACCTTGCTCACGGAGCTCTTGGTCTTCTTCGTGTAAATTGAGCGCAGATAGGTCTCTTCAAACTTCTCCAGGGTCTTGTTGGCCTTGGGAACCACAAAGTGGTTGGCATAGAGCGAAACCATGGTAAGAATGGTCGCACCGATCAGGTAGGGCCTCAAGAACCGCTTAAAGGAAACCCCAGAGGAGAGTATGGCGATGATCTCCGAATTATTCGACATTTTCGAGGTGAACAGGATCACCGAAATGAATATGCCCAGGGGCATGAAGGTGTTGCCGTAGTTGATGATGAAATTGACATAGTAGTCATAGAGGATCTCATCCAGGGTAAGGTCATCGGCCTTGACGAACTTCCCTACCTTCTCCGACACATCGATGGCGATCGCAATGGGGATCAGTATGATCAGCGTGAAGAAGAAGGTCGTGAAATACTTCTTCAATATGTACCTGTCGAGTATCTTCAAAATACGATGGCTTTTCTCACAAACGATTGTCCATCTGGCGAACCATGGTGTTCTTCCATTGGGTGAAATCTCCCGCTAAGATATGCTTTCTGGCCTCACGAACCAACCAGAGGTAGAAGCCCAGGTTGTGGATGCTGGCGATCTGCTTGCCCAGGTACTCGTTGGAAACGATCAAATGCCTGAGGTAGGCCTTTGAATACATGCGGTCCACGAAGGTGTGACCCATGGGATCGATCGGTGAAAAGTCGTTCTCCCATTTCTTGTTCTTCATGTTCATCGTTCCATGAGCAGTGAACAGCATTCCGTTTCGCGCATTTCTCGTTGGCATGACGCAGTCGAACATGTCAATGCCCAGGGCGATGTTCTCCAATATGTTCACCGGGGTACCGACTCCCATGAGGTAGCGGGGCTTGTCTTCGGGAAGTATGGCTGTGACGATCTCGGTCATCTCGTACATCTCCTCGGCTGGCTCTCCCACGGAAAGGCCACCGATCGCGTTGCCCTCTGCTCCCGCCTCTGCTATGAAATGGGCGGATTCTTTCCTCAGGTCCTTGTAGGTGCTTCCCTGTACGATGGGAAAGAAAGTCTGGCTGTAGCCGTATTTCTCAGGGTGCTCCTGGAGGTAGTCCTGGCATCTCTTGAGCCAGCGATGGGTCATGTGCATGGACCTTTTGGCGTAATCGTACTCGCAAGGATAAGGAGTGCACTCGTCAAAGGCCATGATGATGTCGGCCCCGATGCTCCGCTGGATCTCCATGGAGAACTCCGGCGAGAAAAAATGAGAGGATCCGTCTATATGCGACCTGAAATGAACGCCCTCTTCCTTGATCTTTCTGCTGTCCGAAAGGGAGTAGACCTGGTAGCCTCCGGAATCCGTCAGGATGGGCCTGTCCCAGTTCATGAATTTGTGCAGTCCCCCGGCCTGTTCCAGGATGGAGGTCTTCGGCCGGAGGTACAGGTGATAGGTGTTGCCGAGAATGATGTCGGCATTGATCTCTTCCTTCAATTCGGATTGATGAACCCCTTTGACCGTACCCGCAGTGCCCACAGGCATGAAGATCGGGGTCTGGATCTCGCCGTGATCCGTGGTCAAGGTTCCTGCCCGCGCGGAGCTGTGTTCATCTTTGCCCTGAATTGAAAAATTCATATGTCTGAGTCTTTATTAATGCTAGGGCCTCCAAGGTTCCATTCAAAGGAATCGGATTCTAATCGCCTGGCTTGAAGGATTATACGTTGAATCTAAAATTCATCATATCTCCATCCTGGACCACGTACTCCTTGCCTTCCACCGCGAGTTTCCCGGCCTCCCTGACCTTGGCCTCGCTCCCGTAGTGTATGAAATCCTCGTATTTGATCACCTCGGCACGAATGAAGCCCTTTTCAAAATCGGTGTGTATCACTCCTGCCGCCACCGGTGCCGTGTCTCCAATGTGGATGGTCCAGGCACGCACCTCCTTCTTCCCGGCAGTAAAATAAGTCTGCAGGTTCAGAAGCCTGTAGGCAGACCGGATGAGCTTCGACACCCCCGGTTCGTCCAGTCCAAGGTCTTCCAGGAACATCTGCCTTTCTTCATACTCCTCCAGTTCCATGATATCCGCCTCTGTGGCAACCGCGAGCACCAGCACTTCAGCAGTTTCATTCTTCACTGCCTCCCTCACAGCCTCGACGTATTTGTTACCAGTTACGGCTGAAGCCTCATCCACGTTGCAGACGTACAGGACCGGCTTGTCCGTTAGCAATTGCAGCGTTGAGACATATTCCTCGCGCTCTTTGGGAGTAAGCTCTATGGCACGCACGGAAACCGAAGCCTCAAGGCCTGCCTTTACCTTATTCAGGGCCTCGGCCTCCTGCATGGCGGCCTTGTCCCCGGTGCGTGCTGCCTTGTTGACCCGCTCCAGCCTCTTTTCAACAGACTCCAGGTCCTTCAGCTGCAATTCAATGTCGATGGTCTCCTTGTCCCGCACCGGGTCGATGCTGGCATCCACGTGCACGATGTTGTCATTGTCAAAGCAGCGCAGCACGTGAATGATCGCATCCGTTTCGCGGATGTTGGCCAGGAACTTGTTCCCCAGTCCCTCTCCCTTGCTGGCTCCCTTGACCAGGCCTGCAATATCCACGATCTCTACCGTTGCCGGGACAACGCGCTCGGGTCCGACCAGCTCTTCCAGCTTCTCCAGTCGCATGTCGGGCACATTGACGACCCCGATATTGGGCTCTATGGTGCAAAAGGGGAAATTGGCCGATTGGGCCTTGGCATTGGAAAGGCAATTGAACAAGGTCGATTTTCCAACATTGGGAAGTCCTACGATTCCGGCTTTCATGTGCTGATTTTTAGGTGTGCAAATATAGGGCTTTCCAACAAAAAAGGCCTCCATGCGGAGACCTGTTTTTTGTCGATCTGATTTTGGGATGGCTTTGCCTGAGCTGAGCGTCCCAAAAAAGTTCGGGCCTATCTGATTAAACCTTATCGAAGCATTCCTCCCGCAACCGTCTCATTCGTGGCGGCGTCGATCAGGATAAAACTACCGGTCTTACGGTTCCTGGAATATTTGTCCATCATGATCGGGGCCGTCGTACGGATCTGCACCTTGCAAATGTCGTTCATCTTGATCTCCTTGTCATCCGTCACCCTCTCCAGGGTCTCGATGTTCATCTTGTATTCGATCTCGGTGATCATGGCCATGGGCTCATTGGAGGTGTGCTTCAAAATGTACTTCGCCCTGGGCCTGGCAGGATTCTCGTTGAACCAGCAGATCATCGCGGATAGCCTCTGGTCCTTTTTGGGTATATTGTTGGCGGGAACAATCATGTCTCCCCTGCTCAGGTCTATGTCGTCCTCCAGGGTCATGGCCACGCTCATCCCGTCAAAGGCCTCCTTTACGTCTTCGTCATAACGGTTGATCGATTTGATCCGGGAAGTGAATCCCGAGGGCAAAAGTCTCACCTCGTCACCGGGCCTGAAGATCCCCCCCGCAACGGTTCCTGCATAGCCCCTGTAATCGTGATGCTCCTCGCTCTGGGGTCGAAGCACGGTCTGAACCGGGAACCTCCCGTCGACCATGTTGTTATCGCTCGCAATGTGAATCGTCTCAAGGGTGTACAATAGCGGCGCATCCAGGTACCAGGGCATGTTCTCGGACCGGTTGACCACGTTGTCACCTTCCAGGGCGCTGATGGGAATGTACCGCACGTCCTTGATCATCATCTTGGCCGACATTTCCTCGTATTGCCTGACGATGTCGTTGTATACCTCTTCGCTGTAATCCACCAGGTCCATTTTGTTGATGCAGACGATGATGTGCGAGATCTCGAGCAGGGAAGCGATATAGGAATGCCGCTTGGTCTGCTCGATCACCCCATTCCTGGCATCCACAAGTACGATGGCAACGTTGGCCGTGGAGGCCCCGGTCACCATGTTCCGTGTGTATTGAATATGGCCGGGAGTATCCGCGATAATGAATTTTCGCCTGGGCGTGGTGAAATAGCGATAAGCCACGTCAATGGTGATGCCCTGTTCCCTTTCGTCCCGCAGTCCATCGGTGAAAAGCGCCAGGTCAACGGTTTCCATTCCCCGCCTCTTGCTGGTCTTCTCCACCGAGGCCAGCTGATCCTCGAATATGGATTTGGAATCGTACAGGAGCCTGCCTATCAGGGTGCTCTTTCCGTCGTCCACGCTTCCTGCCGTGGTGAATCTCAATAACTGGTTGCTGTCAATGCTCATGAGCTTTGTCTTTCTTCTTATTTAGAAATAACCTTGTTTCTTTCGGTCCTCCATGGAGGTTTCAGAGCGCTTGTCGTCGGCGCGGTTGCCCCTCTCGGTCTCTCTCATGGCCGCCACTTCCCCAACGATCTTCTCCAGGGTGTCCGCCTCGCTCTCGATGCCCCCGGTGATGGTGATGTCCCCCAGGGTCCTGAAGCGGATCTTCTTGGTGACCACCTCCTCATTCTCCTGCATGATCAGAAACTCCGAGACCGGGATCCAGCTCCCGCTCCTGCGGACCACCTTTCTGTCGTGCGCGTAATACAGGCTGGGAATCTCTATGTTCTCCCTCAAGATGTAGTTCCAAACGTCCATCTCGGTCCAGTTGCTGATGGGGAAGGCCCTGAAATGCTCTCCCTGCCTCATCTTACCGTTGAACAGGTTCCAAAGCTCCGGGCGCTGGTTCTTGGGGGTCCACTGCCCAAAGTCATCCCGGTGCGAGAAGAACCGTTCCTTGGCCCGGGCCTTTTCCTCATCCCTTCTTCCGCCCCCGATGGCACAGTCGATCTGGTGCTCCTCGATCGCATCGAGCAGGGTCGTGATCTGCAGCTCGTTACGCGTGGCATTCTTGCCGGTTTCCTCGACCACACGATTGTTGTCTATGGATTCCTGGACCGAGCCCACGATCAGCTTGGCTCCCAGTTTCCGGATGAGGTCATCCCGAAACTGTATGGTCTCGGGAAAATTGTGCCCCGTATCGATGTGCATTAGGGCAAAAGGAATCTTGGCAGGATAGAAGGCCTTTTTAGCCAAATGTGCCAGGACGATCGAATCCTTGCCTCCCGAGAAGAGGATCACGGGATTCTGAAACTGGGCGTGCACTTCTCTCAAAACAAACACCGCCTCCGATTCCAGTTCATCGAGGTAGTTCAAATAGTAGCGCGTCATATCTTCAATTTTGGTCGGATCTGCTCAAAGACAATGTCCACGCATTGCTCTAGGCTCAGATCGTCTGTGATTATCTCTATGTCCGGGGAATCCGGGGCCTCATACGGCGCGTTGATCCCAGTGAAATCCTTGATCTCTCCGGCTCTCGCTTTCTTATACAGTCCCTTCACGTCCCTGCGTTCGCATTCCTCCAGGGAAGTGTTGACAAAAATCTCCACAAAGTTATCATTTCCCACGATATTGCGGATGTTTTCCCTATCCTTTTTGTAGGGGGAGACGAAGGCGGCCAGGACAATGATCCCGGCATCTACAAGGAGATTTGCCACCTCGGCGATGCGGCGTATATTCTCAGTTCTGTCTTCCGGGCTGAAGGTCAGGCCTTTGTTTATGCCCTTGCGAATGTTGTCTCCATCGAGGGCATAGGTCTTATATCCCATCTTGTGCAATTTGTGCTCCAGGGCATTGGCAATGGTGGATTTTCCACTGCCCGACAAACCCGTGAACCACATCAAAAATGAGTTTTGTCCCAGGTTCACCCTTCGTTCTTCCCGGTTTACGGAATAGTCATGTCTGATAATGTTCTCATCCATATACCTTATGTTTTGCAATGTTCCAATTTTCTGTCCGCAAGGCCAAAATCGATCCTGTACCATACTCGCTCATGAATGTAATAGAAGACCATTTTGGTTATGCCTTCTGCGATACCGATCTTCAATCCGGTAAGTGGATTGCCGGAGATGACCCAGGCCAGGATCATGGTATCCATTGTACCTACAAGCCTCCAGGTAATGGTCTTGCCGAGGTGTCGCTTCCTGCTTTCCAATACCCGACCGTCTTTGGTCAGATTGATATTGAACCATATTCTCTCGTGAAGGTAGTACAGTAACATTTTGGTAATGACCTCTGACACCCCTATTTTCAATCCCACCAGCGGATTTCCCGAGATCAGCCAGGAAAGGAGGATGGTATCTATGGTTCCTACAATCCTCCAGGTCACAGCCTTTACAAGGTGCCGCTTATGGGTTTGGTCCTTCATTGCCCTTGAACCAAAAACCAGGGATTCAAAAGGTTTTCTTTGTTGTACAGCAGCGGTCTGTCAGTCTCCTTGGAGATCACCTCCAGGCCCACGGCCTCACAAATGGCCTGCCCAGCTGCGGTGTCCCATTCCATGGTGGGAGCAAATCGGGGATAGACATC
>CAZAZM010000001.1:141978-220136 GCA_964489625.1 uncultured Flavobacteriaceae bacterium | reverse complement strand
AGGTAAGAGATCGACACTTCCGAATCGTTCTCCACCGTCATCAGGTTGTAGGCATGGTAGAGGTTGTCTTCCCGCTTGTTCGCCTCGATAGAGTGGTCCAGGTATTTGAGAGACAGTTCAATAAAGCCCAGCAGCTCCTTGCCGGAGATGGACGATCTGTCGCTGGAGAACCCCGATTCGTAGATGCCGCTTCGGTACTCGCTTCCTGCAGTTCCGAGGCCGTCAAGGACCCTTTTCCTGTCCCTGTCGGACACTCTTCCCGAGAGTATCCTCTCATTCTCCTCAAAGGTTCTGATAACCCCATTGAAAAATTGCACGAGCTCTGCAGACAGCTCTATTTCCTTGTCCTTCATGTCCTGCGCAAACCCTTTAAGAAAGGTCAGGAACCTCCTGAGGTAATACAGGGTGACCATGGACACGCCATTGCCCACCAAGGCATTGTTGGCGTCGTTCCATTCCGGTCGCTGGGTGTTCATCCAGATTCCGCCTTCCGGGATGAAGTTGGAAAGTTTGGCAAGGACCGTTGCCAGCAGCTTCTCCATCAGGTTCACCTTGCAGATGAAGTAGTTCTGGTCGCGGAGCAGGGCCCCGTCGGCGCCGAGCTCCTCTCTTTTCTGGTCGATCCTGGCGTTGGCCTCATGATCGAAATCGATGGTGTCCTTGGGATTCTCCAGGATCTCTGCATAGCTTTTGATCCGGTAGGGAACATTGGCATAGACAAAGACGTCCTGGTCCGCGTAAGACGCCAGTCGCCCGGGAAAGTAATCCTCGATGAACTCCAGGAACTTCAACAGGTAGATGATCTGGTGATCTCCCCAGTACCCGATGTAGGACCAGGGGTCATCCGGCTCTATGGTCTCCCAGTCGAAGCCATCCTTGGTAACCCGGTAGGGATTGTAGCCGTCAAAGGTGGTGGCATTGAGGAATTTGTGGATCATGCTTTCAATGAACTCCGGATAGGAATGGGCCAGGGCTTCCCAGTTCTGGAAGATGTCCCTCCAGTTCCCCTGGTAGTCCAGGATCTTCGATCCGTCAAGCTCACTGGTCATGTTGATGGAAAAGCGGTTCCAGGGCCTGCTGGGGTCACCGTGCCTCCTGCTGAATTTCAAAGGCATGTACTCATTTGCCAGCCGTTTGAAGTTCAAATCCTCATCCTCATGGGCCAACTTCCTGAGATGACTCAAGTCAAAGGTCTCGGGAAGATCACGCAGCAGCTCCTCCTTCTTCTTGAAGACCTTCTTGTTGTGCGTTTCGATGTATTGAACGAAATCCCATTTCTCTATTTCGTAACCGTTGTCGAAGATTCCTCCTCGCATGATGTTGAAAAGCGTGTTGGCGAAATGCCTGGTGTTCATGAGCCTGTCGGCCGTCAGCTGCACTCCGTCGGCGGCTGCATTGAGTTCGAAGAGATTCTTTGATCCCAGCTCGATGTCACTGTCGACCAGCGCCCGCATGTCTGTCCCCTTTTTCATCAGTTCGGAGATCTCGCTCACATTGAGCATGGATTGATTGACGTCCGCCACGAACATCCAGGAGGACCGCGCTCCGCCTTCCAGGCTCATTTCGGAGCAGATGAAATAGGCTCCCTTTTCGGCCTTTACGTCCACTTCCTGCTTAACAGAGCCTCCCTGCCTGAAATGATCCAGCTGCAAGGAAGAGAGAAGGTAGGTCGGGTTCTGGATGCCAGCCGACCAGACCATGGATGCCTTAAGGGACTCGCTGGGCTCCGCCCTGTCCACGATGATCGCACTCAGGTCAAAGATCCCGATGCCCGAATCCTCTTCCAGCTCGCTCCTCTTGTACGCGTCCACCAGGTTGCTTCGGCTGTTCTGAAGCTCGCTGGGAACACCATAGGGCAGGATGTTCTGAAGGCCATCCACCACGCTCAACTCCACGGGCGAATCGGATTCGTTGATCAGGGTGGATTTTTTCACAAACCCGAACCTGTTGCTTGAATTCCACCCGTACCTGAAGGTCAGACCCAGGTCCTCATTCGTCTCCTCGAAGACGATCTTGTTCCCAATGCTGTTCTTGTAAAGGTTCCTGCTGATCCTGTAAACCCCTTCATACCTGTCGGAAAAGGGCTCCCACAGGTATTGGCGACCCTCTTTGCGGACCCTTAGCAGGGTCTTGCTTCCCGTGATCTCCGCGGATTCGGTGATCTTGTCGTCCGTATAGTAGGGAAACAAAGAGGATTCGCTGTCTTTTCTTCCCGCAGTCAATCCCCCGTTGCTCGAAATGAACATCCAATGGTTTGAATCGCTCACGATGCTCATGAAAAAAGGTCTCATCGAGTCGTGGTTCGATATCTTGTAATACTTCTCGTTCTCAAAGTCGATCAACCTGCCTTCTATCTCCTTTTTTTCAAAAGAACCAAGGTTGTTCCCGATAAACACTTCCGTTTTGCTCATTGTTCAATTTATTTCAGACTCTGTTTTGTCATTTGAATATCTTAATCGGCATTCTCTTTTCAACCCGCTTTAATTCGAGCGGACCAGCAGCTCTTCCACCTCCTCGAGGCTCTTCCCTTTGGTCTCGATGACGAATTTCATCACGAACAGCAGGGAAAGTCCGGCAAGGACCGCGTAAATGGCGAAGGTCCATGTGGGACCCAGGTTCGTAAGCTCCCAGGGAAACACCTGGGTGACCGAGTAACTGATCAGGGAATTGAAAAAGCCCACCACTGAAATCGCGATCCCCTTGATGTTGCCGGGAAAGATCTCCGAAAGGAGGGTCCACATGACCGGCCCGAGGGAAATGGCGAATGCCGCGACGTACAGCAGGATGGCCACAAGCACCTGGGTCGCGTTGATGTTGATGAAGTTCTTGACCTCATTCCGCTGGAAACTGTAGAGTTGATCTTCGCTGAGGACGGTTCCGGCTGCCTCGAACATTTCTTTTTGAGACCCGTAGCTGTTTCCTTTGAGTTCGGCAAGAGCCTGTCTCATCCCGGCATTCTCTATCTTTTCCAGGTTCGCGTCGTTCAGATCATAGCTGGCGTTGTTGAAGGCCAGTGCGGCCATGCTCAGGGCAATCGTCATCGCCCCTGTCCCAATGATCAGAAGGGGCTTCCTTCCGAGCCGGTCGATCAGCCGGATGGCCACCAGGGTGAAAACGAGGTTGGTCAGTCCCACCACTATGGCCTGCAGAAAGGAGCTGTCGGTGCTTCCCCCCGCCTGCTCGAATATCGTGGGCGCATAGTAGAAGATCGCATTGATCCCCGTGATCTGCTGAAAGAAAGCGATCCCGATGGCAATGATCATGATGGTCCTCATCCTGTTGGTGAAAAGATCGGAAAAGGTTCCCTCTGCCTCCTTCTTCTCCATCCCCTGCTTGATCTCCCGGACCGTATCGCTGGCATAGGCGGCTCCTCCGATCCGGGTCAAAATCTTTTCAGCAGAATCGACCATGTTCCTTTGCTGGATGAGCCACCTTGGGCTTCTGGGCACCGCAAACAAGGCGACGAAGTAGATAAATGCAGGTATGGCCTCCACACCCAGCATCCATCTCCAGCTCTCCCCCTCGATGTCCTTCAGGAAATAATTGGAAAAATAGGCCACGGATATCCCGATCACGATGTTCAGCTGGTTCAGTGAAACGAGGCTTCCCCTGAGCTTGGGCGGGGCGACCTCGGCAATGTAGATCGGGGCGATCAATATGGCGCCCCCGATGCCTATCCCGCCAATGATCCTTGCCGTCACGAAGGAGACATAGGTTGTTGCGAAGGCCGACCAAAGGGCAGATACCGTAAAGAGCACTGCGGTCACGATCAGGACATTTCGCCTTCCCAGGCGGTCGCTGAGGGGTCCGGCCACGATGTTCCCGGCCATGGCGCCGAAGATCACGCAGCCCACCGAGAATCCCAGCTCCCAGTCCGACATTTCAAAATAGGTCCGGATCCCTCCGACGGCCCCGGAGATCACTGCGCTGTCAAATCCCAGGAGAAAGCCTCCCAGGGCCACGACAAAACTGATAAAAAGAGTATAAGTTCGGTTCATTGTGTTAGTTGTTGCAGGTCTCATTGATAAATTCTCACATAGTCGATCACCATTTCCGATTGAGCGAAATTCGGGTCGATGTCTCCTCCCAGGGTCCCTCCCATGGCAACATTGAGGATCAGGAACTGGGGCTTGTCATAGGGCCAGTTGCTTGAATTCCTGGATTCAGGCCTATAGATGTAGTATCTCTCGCCATCGAGGTAAAAGGAGATCTGCTCCTCCGACCAGATCATGCTGTAGACGTGGAACTCCTCGGATTCATTCTCTATCGAAGTGCTTTTCTTATAAACAGTATTGCCGGAGCTTGCGTTGTTGTGCAGTGCGCTCTGAACGGTACCCGGGTTGTTCCCCACGTATTCCATGACGTCGATCTCGCCACAAGAGGGCCAGCCCACAGTGGGAAAATTGGAGCCCAGCATCCAGATCGCGGGCCAGACACCTCCTCCTTTGGGAAGTTTGGCGCGCACCTCGAGCTTGCCGTAGGTAAAATCGAACTTATCCTGGGTCTTGAGCCGTGCCGAAGTGTAGGAAGCCCCCTGGAAGCTCTCCTTCTTGGCCCGGATGTTCAGCATGCCTGCTTCCACAAAGGCATTGTCAGTCCGGTTCGTGTAGTACTGTGACTCTCCATTGCCCCAACCATTCTCACCGGTTCCGATGTCATATCCCCATTTGTCCTGATCCGGCGCTCCGCTGCCGTTGAAGTTGTCTTCGAAGACGAGGTTCGTGTATTCGGGATCGTCGGGGATTCCGCCACTCCCTTCACTGCTCATGATGAAGAACCACCCGTTGTCATCCCAGCCAACGGTCTTGAGCGATAGTGAGTTCTCAGTCTGCCCAACGATCTCATAGACGTGGTCGCCTCCCACATAGAAGCCGAAGAAACCCTTGCCGCTCAAATGGATCCTGGGCCTGCCGTTGGCCTCCGAATAGCTCCAGGTCCCTGAATAAGGGTCCAGAGGGTAGAATTCGTATTCCTGGTCCGCGTTCGGCGCATCGGGGATCGATCCCAGGTCATTGCGCAAAGGTTCTGCCTTTCCATAGACAAAGGAACCGGTCTCGTGCGTGAAGCCCATATCTGCCTTGAGGACATAGGTATCGTCATACATGGCCGTGTAGTCTTTCTCAAAAGGCTGTGCCTGCCAGAATTCCGGGCTGCTAGAGACCTTGGACCCTACCCCCATGTGCCCCTCGGCCTCGCTCTTGATCCTCCATTCCTTCTTGTCGTCTCCTGTGAGCAAGGTCATCAGCGCCTCCGGGATCACAAACTCACGGAGCACCTGGACGCTGACAGATTTTGAAATTGAGGCGTTTGCGCTGTTGAATGCCCTGATCTCGACCTGGTAGCTGTTGGTGCCGGGATCGTCAAAGACTATAGTATAGGACCCGTTGCCCATGACCGTTTCCCTCCCATCATACTTCAGGGTATAGCGAACGGCATTCTCCGCGGTCGCCTTGAAGGTGACCTCCCCGCTTCCGTCCCCTGCGGGGTTCTGGCTGTCGGATCCTTTGATCTCCGTTGTAACTTGAAGGTTTTTGGGAGCAAGTGCCTGGTCGGCTTCATCGCCGTCACTGTCTCCCGAACAGCCTGAAACAAGTCCAATGAGAAGAAAAGCCGTTAAAAACAGGTAAGATCGAAACTTGGGCAGTAGGTAATCCATGGTAGTACAGGTTAGAATGAGACACCCAATTTAATCAATTTTAACCGGTTGGAATGTCTCTTGGCAAAAATCAAAATGCGCAGGGAAAGAAATCCCTGCGCAAATTGCTGCTGACTATTGATATACTCTCACATAGTCGATTTCCATGGTCGATTCGGTGAAATCCGGATCGATGTTGCCTCCAAGCGTTCCTCCCATGGCAACGTTGAGGATCAGGAACTGATCCAGGTCGAAGGGCCAGGTCTGCTCGTTCTTGACGTCAGGCCTGTAGGTGTAGAACTCCACGTCATCGACCAGGAACTTGATCTCATCTTCTGTCCATATCGCAGAATAGACGTGAAATTCCGTGGTCTCATCCTGGATCTCCGTTGACCCTAGGTTGACCGTTGCGCCCGAGCTGGACGGGGTGTGAATTGCGCTCTGCACCCTTCCCGGGTCATTGCCAACGTATTCCATTATGTCGATCTCTCCGCAACGCGGCCAGCCTACGGTCTGGAAATTCGCCCCCAGCATCCAGATGGCGGGCCAGGTGCCTCCGCCTCCAGGCAGTTTGGCCCGGACGTCCACCCTTCCATAGGTGAATTCGAACTTGTCCATGGTGAGGAGACGTGCCGAAGTGTATTCTGCCCCTTCGTAGTCTTCTTTCTTGGCGGTGATCTTCAGCAATCCATCCTCGACGATCACGTTGTCGGAACGATCGGTGTAGTACTGGGCCTCGTTGTTGCCCCAGCCATTGCTGCCGCGACCGATGTCGTAGCCCCAGTTCGCCTCCGAAGGCGCTCCAGCCACGTCGAACTCGTCCTGCCAGACCAGTTCCGTGAAACCGGGATCCTGCCCCGGATCGTAGTCTTCCGGTCGGAATTCATGGTAATAGGCGATCTCGATCTCTTCAAGTATGGGCTTGTGATCCCCCCTTACCGAGAGGAAGTCGTCACGAAGCTCGAGGATCTTGTAGACCGTCGCTCCCGACCAGAAGGACAGGGTGCTGTTCTCCACCTGGATGTAAAGCTCTCCATCTTCTCCCCTGAAGATCAGGAAGCCCGTGTCGGTCTCCATCTTCGGATCGGTGACGGTGACGTCATGGCATTCGTCCACGTACTGCTGCGGGTTGGCATTCGGGAAGAAGTAGTTCACCTCCGCCCAGCCCACCAGGGTCTCGTTGTTCTCGCCCAGTTCCATCTGGTACCTGTAATTGTCGTCATTGTCATAGGAGAAGATCAGGACGTCGTCATAGGCGCAGGGATTGAGGCTGTTCGGCGGTGCCTTGTAGCCGTTGTTCTCCTCGTTGAAGGCCGCATCGGCCCCCCAGTGTCCCGTCTCTTCCTTGTTCCAGACCCAGCGCTTGCTGCCATCTCCTGCGATCATTCTCAGGATCTCCGGGTCGATGAGTAGTTTCACGGAAAGGTCGACACTCACGGTCCTTGAAGAGGATATCCCCCCGGGTGCGTAGGCGACCACTGTGATGTTCTGCGTGTATTCACCGGACCGGATGTACTGGAATCGCGCGGGCTCCCCCGGGCTCACCACCACGGGCTCCGCATTTTCCCTGAATATCACGTGTATGGTTATCGCATTGTCGGCGGTTGCCGTAACGGTGACATTTCCCGACTCGTCGTCAGCGACTTCCGTCACGATGTTCAGGTTCGTCGGAACCGCCAGGGTCTCAAGCCTGGGCTCTTCATCCTGGCAGCCGTAAAAAAGACCGGCCACCAGAAAAAGAACACCCAGCAAATAGTTCATGCTTTTCATGATTCTCATGTTTTATTCTTGAATAATGTCATCCATGTAGAAGGTTCCCGCCGTATTTCCGGGACCGTCGACGAACAGCACCAGGTTGGCGTACTGTCCTTCCGGCACGAAGGGTTCTCCCACGCCCTGGCTTCCGTCGATATAGCTCTTGGTCGCATCCGTGGCAAAGTTGAAGCTCACGCTCTCCCAGCCACTTCCGCTGTGGTTGCCGATCACCTCGCACTGGCGTTCACCGCTCACTCCTCCTTCGAATTTGAGCAGGATCGGCGTAGCCACATTCGACCAGAACTTCAGGGTGATGGTCTTGTTGTCTCCCGAGAAGTCAACAGGCGCATCCAGGACGAAATATCCTCCTTCCCAGGCTGAGCCCGAGTTGGTGATGGCCCCTACTTTGGACGCAACCGCATTCGCTCCTGAAAGGTCGGGATTGTCGACCACTTCATAGGACGCCCCATTGAAGGTCGTGAACTCATAGGTCACTGCCCCTTCGTCGAAGGAGATCGGCAATTTCAGCTCTGAGGAGCCTCCGCCTGAATTCGTCGTGTAGAAATACAGGTTGTCAATGTAGATCGCTCCGCCCGTGTCGGGTTGAACGTCGAATTTGAACTGGTGCAGGTCATTGACCGACAGTCCCTGGTCGGTGAAGGCCGACAGCGGGATGTCAAAGCCGTTCCAGGTGTTCCTGGTCACCTCGAGCTCCACGCTCTTCTCCCCTGAGCCCACGCTGATCGCAAAGAAGGGCACCTTGTCGTAATCTGCAGACCAAATGTCGATGTGCAGGAATTCATAGTTCGTCGCATCCACGGTAGAGCCGATCTGGATGCCCTGGTAGTTCATGTTTCCGTACTTGATCGCCTTGTCTCCTGCCAGGTCCACCTCTTCAAAAGTGGTCTGTTGGCCCCAGTTGGGATAGAGATCGGTTCCCGCCAGATCCGTGTAGGCGTCACTGTAGATGGAGATCACATTGGCCTCGTCAACCTCCGGTGCCGGGGCAGCGGATTCGGGTTCGGTCGGGTCACCGCCTCCCGGGTTGTCGTTGTAGAAATAGACATTGTCAATGAAGACGGTCATGTTTCCGGACGGCGAGCCTGAGTAGATCAACTGCGCGATGTGACCCCTTGTGGTAAGCCCCGTGAAGTCAGACAGCGGGATGTCCAGGCTGACCCACTGGCCCTGGGCAGGGCTGGGGATGACGATCTCGTGTTCCACGTCGTCACCTCCGCCGAACATTCCGTCAGCGCCGAAATCGACCAGCTTGATCTTGAATTCCTCGAAGTCGGCCGACCAGACGTCGGTTCTGAAATGGGTCATCTCTGTCGCATCGATCGGAGAAGACACCGCTTCGATGCCTACAAAGCTCAGCGCGCTGTATTTCTTCATGGCGCTTCCGTCGATGGTAACGTCCTCCAGGGTAGCCGAAGACCAGTCTGTTCTCCAGGTGTCTACTTGAACGTCCGTATAGCTGTCACTGAACATGGAGATCACATCTGCCTCGTTCTGTCCCGGGGCCGGAGCCGCAGATGCAGGCTCTGTCGGGTCGCCTCCTCCACCGTCACTCGGCACCTGCCTGAGGTTGTCGAAGTAGTACACCGCGTCGTCACAGGCATTGTCCCTGTCGAAGTAGACGATGATGCTCTTGAAGGTCTTGTCGGTGTGCTCCGAAAAGTCGAAGGTCAGTTCCTCCCACTCTCCGACCTTGGTCATTTCCTGGTTGATTGCCGCCAGGGGATCCACGTTCGGGAAGGGCTCAAACTCCAGCTGAATCGTTACGGTAGTGGTTTTGGACTCACCATAGACCATCAGCTTGAAGGCCGTGTTGGCTCCGGCTGCCGTCAGGTCAATGGCATTGCCCAGGCCTTTTCCGACTCCCGACCAGGTTTGACAACCCGCAGTCTTGACATAGCTCTGCACGTTGCAGCTCGTATTGATTCCAGTCGGATCAGGGTTTGGTACGATCTCAGCCTGGATGTCCCCGAAAGGCTCGAATGTATGCGCGAAATCATTGGTCTGGAAGGTCCAGTTGATGTCGCCGGCTGCCGGATCGATATTCTCTTCGGTCTCAGCTTCACAGTTTCCTGATGCCTGCTCCTGCTCTATGTCATCTATATAGAAGGTGCCTGCGGTCTCCTTCGGACCATCCACGAACATGACAAGCGTCGCATAGGTTCCCGTAGGAACGAAGGGCTCGCCAACTCCCTGGTTTCCGTCAATGTAACTCTTCGTTGCATCTGTGGCAAAGTTGAAGGTCAGGACCTCCCAGCCGGTTCCACCGTGAGCAGCCACGACTTCGCAATCTCTCTCCACCTCATCCTCAAGTTTGAAGAGCAGCTCCACAGGAGTGTCAGACCAAAGCTTCATGGTGAGGGTCTTGTTCTCACCGCTCATGTCAACCGGTGTGCCGAGGGGCACTGAAACTCCTTCCCAGGCGGCACCGGAATTAGTGATGGCACCCACCTTGGTCTCGGCTTCATTAGCACCTGACTGATCAGGATTGTCAAGGACCTCGAATGAGCTTCCGTTAAAGGTGCCGAATGCATAGTTCACAGAAGGATCGTCAAAAGTAATGGGAAGCTCCATGGCTCCTGAAGCCTCAGAGACGGTAATGACCTCAGTGAATTCAACCGTTGTCGCACTCGCACCCTTGGCAATGACCCTCACGGTGTACTCGCCAGCTGCGGGATAGAGGTGCTCAAGGGTCTCACCGGGCATCAGAGGAGTTCCTTCCTCGTCATCCACGTCGCCGAAGAAGACCTCGAACATGGTCGCGTTGTCAGCAGTTGCGCTGATCTTGACCAATAAGGGGTTTGGGTCGCTCTGATCGATGTTGACCTCCAGGTTCTCAGGTGCGCTGAAGGACACGTTGATCATCTGCGTGAACTCACTGGTCAGACCGGTGGATCCGACCGCGATCACCCTTACCTTGTATTCACCTTCCGCGAATATGTGCTCCAGGGAACCTCCGGGCGTAACCAGCTCGGGCTCTTCGTTGGCAACGTCGCCCCAGTACACCTGGAACTCCTGCGCTCCTTCACCGGAAGGGGTCACGGTCACAAGACCCGTGTCATCCTGGGTGATGTCAAATACGGCTTTCACATCCGATGGAGCAGATATTTCCTGGAAAGCGTATGAAATTTCCTCTTTTTCACAGGCCCCGAAGGCGACTGTGAGAATGATGATTGCTAAAATCGATTTTAAATATTTCATTTTCGTACTTTTTAGTTGATTTAATACCCGGGGTTCTGTTCCCATCGGTTTCCTGCTAATTCGATCTCAATGGACGGGATCGGGAACAGCTCGTGCTTCCCGGGCACAAACCCGTCTATGTTTTGCGCAGCTCGCCCGGTTCGGACCAGGTCGAAGAACCTGTGTCCTTCTCCCATGAGCTCCACCCGCCTTTCATCCCAAATGGCCTGGGCCAGGTCCGGGCCGGAGGCTTCCACATCGGGAAGCTGTGCCCTTGTCCTTACCCTGTTCAGGTAGCCTCTTGCGACATCATCACCCAGGCCGCCCCGGTTGTAGGCCTCTGCCGCCATGAGCAGAACATCCGCAAAACGGATGGACCTGTAGTTGTTCGGATTGGTCAGGTTGGCGTCAGGCGTGTTGAGGCCTCCCTGTCGGGCGATGTACTTCCTGTTGAAATAGCCCGTGTGCTCGTATCCCGTGGAATAGGTAGCCCCGGTCTCTTCCGACCAGGCCTCTATGTCCAGGACGGCCACGTCTCTCCGGATGTCTCCATCCTCGAAGAACTCATAAGACTCCTGCGTGGGCACGTTGAAGCTGAATCCGCTTCCGAACTCGGGGCCGGTGTAGTTCCGGATCCCGTTGAACCCGACGGCCACGTTTCCTTCGCTGCACTGCAGGCAACCGAAGCCCGCTCCTTCCTTGTCGCTGTACTGGACCTCAAAGACCGATTCCAGGTTGTTCTCACCCTCCAGCTCGAAAATCGAAGCGTAATCGGAAACCAACTCATAGTTGCCTGAGCCGATCACCTGGTCGAGCACCTCGGCCGCATCGGCAAACTTGTCCTGGTACAGGTAGGCTTTGCCCAGCAGGGCCTGGGCCGCTCCCTTGGTGATGCGTCCCGCCTCCGACTGTGTGGCCGGCAGGTTGGCCGCCGCATAGATCAGGTCGGCCTCGATCTGGGCATAGACCTCGGCCTTCGGCGTCCGGTCAAGATCGAACTGGTCGCCGAACTGGATCCGCTCATCCACCTTCATGGGGACGTCACCGAACCATTTGACCAACTCGAAATAGTAATAGGCCCTCAGGAACCTGGCCTGGGCCAGCACCTCGTTCTTTCCGGGAAAGTCGGTCTTGTCCTGGAACTCCATGATGTAATTCGCACGGTTCACCCCGGAATACATCCAGCCCCAGATGTCTCTCAATTGCTGATTCACAGGGGTATGCACCATGTCGTCGATTTCCTGTATCCCGATCACGTCCGTGGCGCTCTCGCCCCCGGCAAGGGTGTTGTCGGATGCAATCTCACCCAACATCACGTTGATGTAGGTCGACTGCAAAAGATCATAGGCTCCCACAAGGGCGTCCTGGTAGTCTTCTTCCGTATTGAAGAAGTCCTCTGAGTTGGGATCCTGGGAATCCACGTCCACAAAGTCATCAGAGCAGGCCCAAAAAAATGAGAGGCTGACTACGATCGCTGATATCTTGTTCACAAATGTTTTCATCCTCGTTAAAATTTAAGATTTAAACCAAGCATATAGGTTCTCGGAACAGGGTAGAATCCCTGGTCGATCCCGCCTCCGATCGGCGCTCCCGTGGAAGCCGTCGGATCGTATCCCTTGTAATTGGTAAAGGTATATGCATTGTTGACCGATAGGTAGATCCTGAGCTTGTCCACTCCCATGGTCCTGATGGTCTGGTCAGGAAGTGAGTAGCCCAGCTGCACGTTCTGGATCCTCAGGTACGACCCGTCCTCTACGTAGAAGTCAGAGAACAGGCTGTTGGAGTTCGCACCTGTGGTCACCCGTGGGAAAGAGTTCGTGCTGCCCTCACCGGTCCAGCGATCCAGAAAATAGACGCTCCTGTTCGTCAGGGGCTGATTCCGCTCGTAGTTCCTGACGACCTCATTGCCTAAAGAAGAGAAGAGGTAGGCACCGAAGTCCCAGGTCTTATAGGTCATGTTCAGGTTGAGACCCATGTTGATCGGCGCGATCGGGTCTCCGATATAGGTTCTGTCATCCTCGTCGATGACGCCGTCATTGTTCTGATCGACATAGCGCAGGTCTCCAGGCGCCGCATTGGGCTGGTCCGCGTGCGCGTTCACCTCCTGCTGATTCTGGAAGATCCCGTCGGTCTCCAGGCCGTAGAAGTAACCTATGGGCTGGCCGACCTCCATCCTCGCCGGTGGATCCTGGCCAACTCCGAAGGAACCTCCCGTGACAAAGCCGTTCTCGCCTGCCACGCTGGTCACCTCATTGTTGAGGTAGGTGATGTTGAAGGTCGCATTGAAATTGAAGTCGTCGGTGATCTGGTTCTGATAGCCGATCTGGAACTCAACACCCTCGTTGAAAACGGTACCCGCGTTCACGATCGGTGGCCTGGAACCGGGTGCTGATGCACCCAGGATTCCGGATACCTGGGGAACCAGGAGCAGATCGTCCGTTTCCTTCTTGAAGTAGTCGGCTGTGATGCGGACCTTATTGTTGGCCAGGGTCATGTCAAAACCGACGTCGAAGGTCTTCTGCTTCTCCCATTGGATCTCAGGGTTGGCAAGAGCACCTTCCGCCACTCCGAATATGATCTCGTCGTCGAAGACATAGGTGCCTTCACCGTTGAGCAGCGACACATAGCCGTAGTCCGGGATCCTGTCATTCCCGACGATACCGTAGCTCACCCTGAGCTTGAGGAAATCAAGCCAGGAGCTGTCATTGAGGAAGGATTCTTCCGACAGCACCCAACCGGCCGAGAAAGAAGGGAAGTAACCGAATCGGTTGTCCGGCCCAAAACGGGTGGATCCATCGCGACGGATAAGGGCGGAAAAGAGGTATTTGCCCTTGTAGTCGTACTGGACCCTTGAGAAATAGGACAGCAGCCGTGTGTCATAACGGTCGTTTCCGTTGATGAAGTTGTCCACTACGTCTGAAGCGTTCTTGATGCTCGCATTCTCATAGGAGTTCCCGGGAATGTCAAAGCCCGTGAAGCCCGAGAAGCGACCCGTGGCCTGCACCACGGACATACCCAAAAGGACCTTGAGGTTGTGATCTTCGCCAAACTGGTTGTCGTAAGTGACGAAGGTGTCCCAGGTATAGTCGCGGAAGAAGTTCTCGAATTCATTGACGTTGTTCCGGGTTACGTTAAAGACCTTGCCGGAACCGTAAAATACCTCGGGGGAAAATACTTTGCCGCTTACTTCGGAATAGTTGAACTGGAACCGCGTCTCAGCGCTGAAGTGCTCCAGGAATTCATAGTTGAGCCCCAAAACCCCGCTGATCTTGTCCACGTGAGTGTCATTATAGGTATTGGCGATCTGGGCCACCGGGTTGATGACCTCGTTGCCCAGTCCTTCCGCCAGGGTATACTCCCCGTTCTCGTCCAGCACCGTCAGGGTCGGAGCCATGTTCAGAGCGTTGAAGAGCACCGATCCCAGGGTATTCTCCAGGAGATTCCGTCGGTCCGTGCTGGTGTAGATGGCATTGGTGGTAAGCTTGAAGTTCTTGAGGAAATTCAAATTGTAGTTGACACGTCCCGTGAAACGCTTGAAGTTGGCGGCACTGCCACCAACGATTCCGTCCTGGGTGAGGTAGGAAGTACCCGCAGACAGTTTCGACTTCTCCCATCCTTTGGAAACGCCGAAGTTCACGTTGGCAATGGGCGCCTTTTGGAAGATCACGTCCTGCCAGTCCGTCCCCTCCCCCAATTGCGAAAAGTCCGGATAAGGCGGCGTGTCACCTCCGGCGGCATGAGCCTCATTCACGATCACCGCGTACTCCGTGGCATTGAGCACCGGGATCTCGCGGGTCGTTTCCTGGAAGCCTCCCCAGGCATCGAGGTCGAATTTCAGATCCGAGCTCAAAGATCCAGATTTAGTCGTGATCAGGATCACCCCGTTCGCTGCGCGCACCCCGTAGATACCTGCAGTGGCATCCTTGAGCACGTTTACGCTTTCGATGTCATTCGGGTTGATCACGCTCAGGTCCTCAATGATGTTACCGTCCACCAGGATCAGGGGATTGTTGTTCCCGTTGGTTGTGACCCCACGGATTCGGATGTTGGATGCACTACCCGGGGAACCGGACTGTGCCGTGATGCTCACACCCGCAACCTGCCCCTGCAGGGCCTGCTCGATGCGCACCGGGTTCAATTTTTCAATCGTCTCGGAACCGACCACGGAAACCGCACCGGTGACTTCCTTCTTTGACTGGGTTCCGTAACCTATGACTACGACCTCATCCAAGGTCTCGGTATCCTCCTGGAGCACAATGCTCAAAGGACTGTCATTGGTGACGGTCACCTCGAGGTCCTTGAAACCCACATAGGAGAAGACCAGCACCGAGGAGGCGGGAACACCATCAAGGGTGAAGTTCCCGTCGAAGTCGGTGGCCGTGCCCGTGCTCGTTCCCTTGACCAGGATGCTGACTCCCGGAAGAGGGGCATTCGCCGGGTCAAAGACCGTTCCTTTCACTACCAGCTCCTGGCCCATTGCTGAGACGGAGAATAGCAGGAAAACAAAATAGATCAATTTAAACTTCATACAGATAGAATTTTGAACTCTAAAACTAAGTCTTAGTTCGGCGAAAATTCAAAATCCCACCTATACAAAAAACATACAGCGCAGCCCGAAGAGGGAGTTAAATGGCTATACATATGGGATAAAATAGTACATCTCATTGAGTTTTCAGGGCTTTACGGGAAAGATGCTGCCATGCGCTTCCATTGGGCAAGAAGTAATAATCCGTGCCGAAATCCGCTGAAGAATGGGTGATGTTGAGGTAATGTTGAGGCAAAAAATGCCTTTGATGTGGTTCAGATCTCGAGAATATATTCCACAAGGCTCTTCTCGTGCTCCAGATTCATTTTTTTCCTTAGCCTGTATCGCTTGATCTCGACACTCCGCACAGAGATGTTGAGCAGGGGCGCGATCTCCTTTGAGGAGAGATTCAGCCGCAGATAGACACAGAGTTTGAGATCATTGGGTGTCAGGTTGGGATGCATCTCGTGCATTTTCTTGAGGAAGTCCTTGTCTGCATTGTTGAATGCTTCCTGAAAGTATTCCCAGTCGTGGTCATTGTTGAGGTTCCTGTTGATCACCCTGATCACCTGGTCCCTGGAGCTCTTGTCCTGTAGATTGGAGAGGTCGTTCTTGATCCCGTTCAGGAGCTCGCTCTTGTTGATCAGGCTCATGGTCGTCATGGCCAGCTCACGGTTCTTCCCTTCGATATCCTTCTGAAGCTGCTCATTCCTCAGCTTGATGATCTCCTGCTCTCCCGCCAGGCGCGCGAGCTCGAGGTTCTTCTGGTTCTCCTCGATCAGCTTGGCTCTTTGTCGGCTGTAATAGCGCTTGTACGATCTGTGGATCAGGATCATCAGAAGCACAAACAGGGCAAAATAGACCGCCAGGACCCACCAGGAGAGGTACCAGGGCCTTTCAATGACAAAGGAATAGGAAGCCTCGTTCGCCGAAGGCAGGTTCCCGATGCGCGCCCTGACCTGGAAGGTATAGTTGCCAAAAGGCAAATTCCCGAAACTGACCTCGGATACGGGAGACCAGGAGCTCCATTCATCGTTCAGTCCGGAAAGCCTGTACTGGTAGTCAACTTCCGTGTACTTCTCGTATTCGGGAACACTCAGGCTGAAACTGATATTGTTCTCCTCGAACTTGAAGCTCGAGTCTTCCTTCAGAGGCACGTTCTCGGGCGATGCATTCAAAACCATTTTCCGCACTCCGGTGATCTCCACCTGGTGCTCGGCCGGCTCTTTGTCTTTCATGTCGAGCACCACATAGCCCGTGGAGGTCCCTATGAGATACTTCTCCTCTCCCAGCGGGTGAAGGTTCTCAAAACCGGTCAGACCCTGGTTCTGCCTGAAGAATTTTGGGATGGGCGTCTTTCTGACGCTTGGCTTGCCGTCAAAGGCATCCTGTTCCAGGCAGATCACATTCAATTCCGAAAAGCCCCAGAGCTTTCCCTCTCTGGGCTCCACGAGCAGCTTACCCCTGATTCGGTCCTCCAAATTGTAGAACACATCGCTCAAAAATTGATCATAGACCAGTTCGCTAGTTTCGGGGTCGAGAAAATGCACCCCCTCATTCGAGGAGAACAGGTTCCTGTCCCCGAATTTGGAAATATTCGAATCGTAGCTGATCCTGCCGATCGCCTGAGTTCCCTTTACCTCTCTGAAGTCCGGATCGATCTCCAGGCGAAAGAGTCCCTTGAACTCGTGATTGACCACGATCTCCGAGTCCCTCGTCATTACAAAGGACTTGCTCGAAATGTCGAAGCCCTTAATCCTGTTCCTGAAGGCCCAGCCTCCCTTCCTGTTCTCCAGGATGCTCAGGCCATTGTAATTTCCCTGGAGCAGCAGGTGCTCCCTTCCCGGAATGGGCAGAAGGTCCCAGGTCCCCGAAAAGTCAGAGACCAAGACCGCGCTGTCCCCTTCCACCGCAAAGGTGCCTTTGTTGTGACCGCAGAAGAGGGACCCTTCTATCGACTTCAGGTTCCACACCTGCCCATTGGTGCCCTTGACCAGGCGAAACTCTCCCGGCCCATCGCTTCTTTTGCAGAACAATCCCTGGTTGGTGCCCACATAGAGCCAGGTCCCGGTGTCGAAGGACGCGTATACCGAACCCAGTCTGCCCCTTATGTCCTTGTAGACCCTGAAGGGTGAGTTCAGGTTCACGATGCTGATCCCATTGTCCAGGCCCAGCCAGAGGTTGCCCTCCGCATCCTCGAAAATGGAAAGGACCGTGTTGTTGTTCAGACCGTCTTCCTGGTTCACAGACTGTATGAGATTTCCCTCCACATCAAGGTGGATGAAACCATTGGACACGGTTCCCAGGATCAGGCTCCCGTCCCGGAGCCTGAGGCTGCTGTACAGGCTCATGTCCTCGAAGTCGTCAAGCGAACTGAGCTCCCAGGCCTTCAGCCCGGAACCCATCCACTGATAGAAATTCCCGTTTTCGGTGATCACCAGCCTTGCACCTGGCTGTTCATAGATCCCAACGACGATCTCCTCCCTGAACACCTCTTGATCGGAAATGAGAACCACATTTCCGTTGCGCACCTCGTACAGTCCCTTTTCCGGGTTCTGCACATAGATTCCGTCGGAAAGCTGGAATATCTTTGCCCTGTTCGTGTTGAAATCTATTACCTCGAAACGGGTTTCTAGGGTGTTGAAAAGATAGATCCGGTTCAGTGACTGAAACAGGATCCATTCGTCGCGCTGCTCTATGTTCCAGAAATGCTCATCTTCGATCAGGGGCACCTTCAATTCGTCCAGCAGGGAAAAATACTCCAGGCCCCCATAGGAATCGCGCTCCCAGTACCCGAAATCCATGTAGAAGCCTGTGTAGATCCTGTCTCCCACCACTTTGACCGAACGGACTATGGTTCCGTTTTTTGAAGGATACAGCTTCCAGCCTGCCCCGTTGTATTCCAGGAGGCCGTTGTTGTTGCCAAAAAAAACATGCTTGTCCTCCGTTTGGGAGATCGCCCAGTTCTGACTGCCTGCCCCGTAATCCGAAATCCCGAAATTCTGAATGGGAGGCAGGGCCTGCCCCCTTGATGCCATTGCAGTGGCCAAAGCAAAAAGCAAGCAGATCAGTCTTCTCATTTAGGCTCCTGGTTGAATGATTTGAGAGCCCTTTTCCTCCCGGTGGAGGCCCTCCTCTCGATGGTCGTATTGATCACTTTGGTAGCGTACACTTTGGGATCCTTGCTCAGGCGTTCCAGCAGGATCCTGGCGGATTCGCGACCGATCTCCACTCCGTTCTGATTCACCGTGGTCAGGGATGGATTCAGGTTGCGGGCAAGCTTCTCCCCCGCATAGCCAATTACGGAAACCTCCTCCGGGATGCTCAGACCCAGTCTCCGGCATACCTTCCAGATGGCAAGGGAAGCATCCTCGTCCACCGCAAACAGCCCATCGACCCTCCTTTTCGACAAAAGCGCCTCGATCCTGTCTTCCAGCTCTTCCACATTGCAACGGATCAACATCTCATCATGCAGCTCTCCAAAATTATCCTCTATGGCAGAAACAAATCCCTTGACCCTGTTCTTACCCACGCTCAGGAAATCTATTGCCGAGACCAGGGCGATGTTCTCGCAGCCGCACCGGACCAAATGACCTGTGGCTAGAAAGGCGTCATTGAAGTCGTCCACGACCACCTTGTCGCATTCGATGGCACCGGTTACACGGTCGAACATGACAAGGGGAGTGCCCTTCTGGATGCACTGCTTGAAATGGTTGTAATCCTTTCTGATCTGGGTCTCTTCAGAGATGGCCACGATCAGGCCGTCGATGATCCCATTGGAAAGGATGTCCATATTGGTCATCTCCCTCTCAAAGGATTCATTGGAAAAACAAGTGATTATATTGTAATTGTGCTCGTTGGTCACTTGCTCTATCCCGCAGAGCACCGCGGTGAAGAAGTTGCTCAGTATGCTCGGAAGGATCACCCCGATGGTTCGGGTGCTTCCCGATTTCAGGTTGACCGCCAGCCTGTTGGGCTTGTAATTATAACGGTCCGCCAGCTCCTGCACCCTCTTTTTGGTGTCTTCGCTGATCTCATGACTGTCATTGAGCGCCTTGGACACGGTAGAGATTGAAACCCCCAGTTTCTTTGCGAGCTCCTTAACCGTGATCTTCTTGTTGTCCATGGATGGCCTGTTTTGAGCGATGTAAAGATATTATTTTATTTTTTGACATTGCGGGGGATCAGGATCGATATCGGCTTGGCTCCGGCTGTGCGGTGATCCAAAAAGATCGTATCTTTAACTATAGAATATTTAACCGCAAAAATTATTGACATGAGTTACTATATAGAGACCAAACTTCGCGGCATATCTTTTGAAGATGCCATTGCAAAGGTGACAGAAGAACTGAAGAAGAAGGGCTTTGGCGTCCTGACCGAGATCGACATCACGTCGACGCTCAAAAAGAAGCTTGACGTGGATTTCTACAATTACAGGATCCTGGGAGCCTGCAACCCGCCCTATGCCTACAAGGCCCTGCAGGCCGAGAACAAGATCGGCACCATGCTCCCCTGCAATGTCATCGTCCAGGAGCGCAATCCGGGTGAGATCGAGGTTTCAGCCGTGGACCCCATTGCCTCGATGCAGGCGATTGAGAATCGGGAACTGGGGGGGCTCGCCATGGAGATAAGACAGAAGCTGAGTGATGTGATAGAAGCTTTGTGAAGGAAGAACCGATCCCGATTTTAAGAACCGATCCCGGCCATCAGTCAGCCGGGTCAATGGCCCCCTGGTACCTGAAGCTGAATTCCTTCTTTCCCAGAGAAACCCATTTGTCACCGAGAAAGTCATAGAACCCATAATTGAGAACAAAGTCCTCAATGCGCATTGTGTAGATGGGTTGACCCTGCTCCGATCCGGCACGAATGATCTCCATGGCACTTCCCATCTCCCCGTTCGTGATCCATTCAAAAGAGTCATCCTCTTTTATATTTCTCACATAGACAACATTATAAGTTCTTATATCTCCAGTTTTACTGTAAATATAGGACCCTTCCAGTCTCCCGCTGCCCTGCACCGGGATCAGGATGATCATGTCCCTTTCGCCCCCGGGCGAGACCTCCTGAACGATCCGCAACTGATCCGGCCCTCCCGCTTCTGAGGATTTCTCACGGTACATGTTGGAGACGATTTTGTAAAGCTTTCCATCAAGCTCGTATTCGCTCTCGACATAAGTAGGGTCGACCTCCTCTTCCGAGCAGGACAACAAAAGCAGCGCTCCCGCGATCAGGAGTTTTGCCGAAACCTTGAATGGATTTGGAACTCTCAATTTGAAATATTTGATCCCCATCTGCTTAACTTGCGAAATGTATGACTATTTTTGCAAAAACTAATCAGGGGCATGAGATCATTTGAAGAGTTGAAATTGAACAAGCCCCAGCTGAGGGCTCTCAGGGAAGATGGGCTTGACTCCCCCACTCCCATCCAGAGCAGGGCCATTCCCGCAATACTCTCCGGCAAGGATGTGGTAGGGCTCGCCCAGACAGGTACCGGCAAGACCCTGGCCTACCTGCTTCCCCTGCTCAAGCTCCTGCCTTATTCGGATCAGAAGAACCCCAGGGCCCTGGTTCTGGTTCCCACCCGGGAGCTCGTCGAACAGGTGGCAGAGGTTGCGCGAGAGATGAGCCGTTATCAGAGCCTGAGGATCGCAGCAGTTTATGGGGACTCGAACATCAACCGCCAGAAAGAGCTGATCCTTGAGGGCACGGACCTCATCGTGGCGACCCCTGGCAGGCTGTTCGACCTGGCAGCTTCAGGGGTATTGAGACTGTCTTCCATCCAAAAGATCGTGCTGGACGAGATGGATGAGATGCTTCTCGCGGGATTCAGGCCCCAATTGATGAACATCCTGGACATCCTGCCCGACAGGCGACAGAACATCATGTTCTCCGCCACCCTGCCCGAAGAAGTGGATGAACTCATAAGGGACTACTTCATGCGACCGCGCAAGATCGAGATCGTTCCGGCGGGAACCCCTTTGGAACGAATTGAACAAGTCGCAATTCCGGTTCCCAACTACAGGACCAAGGTGAATTTGCTTCGCCACAAGCTTCCTTCTCCCGAGATGGAGAAAGTGCTCATCTTCACAAAGAACAAGAGAATAGCGGATAGACTCTACGAGGAGCTGATTGAAGACTTCGGTTCCGCCCTGGACGTCATTCACTCGAACAAGTCCCAGAACTACCGTTTCAATGCAATAGATCAGTTTGCCGAGGGTCGATCCCGATTTTTGATCGCCACGGACGTGGTCTCCAGGGGCATGGACATCCCCGGGGTGTCACATGTGATCAATTTTGACCTTCCCGCCAAGCCCGAGTCGTACATCCACCGCATAGGAAGAACGGGCAGGGCAAGGGCTTCCGGAATCGCCATCTCACTCTTCACCCCGGCTGAGGAGGAGATGCTGCTCGAAATCGAGATCCTCATGATGCAGGAGGTGCCACAGGAAACGCTCCCGGATCAGGTTGAGGTATCCAAGATCCTCATGCCCGAGGAAAAGGATCGCTCCGGGGAAAAGGAGATTCAGGCCCCAAAAAAGGAAGTCTTCAAACCCGGTCCTGCATTCCACGAGAAAAAGGAAAAGAACAAGAAGGTCAATCTGGGAGGCTCCTATAAAAGGGAGATAAAAAAGAAATACAAGAAACCCAAGACGAGACCACCGAAAAAAGGAGGAAAATGAGCTGACTCAGGGACTTTCAGCCAAGCTTAAAATCTTCTTCTCCCTCCGTTCAACAGCAGGTTCAGATTTTTTTGTCGGCCTCGACAATATAGTCGATGTAATGCCGTTAAATAATCTCATTAGTTTTTTTTAAACTAGGGAAAATTGTTATTGTTAAAGAAGAAAAACCCTTCGAGTTTCGAAGGGTTTTTTGATTTTGAAAATGGCCTTTCAGCCTACTTCAGGGCACTCTCGATCACCCTTCCCACACTGCCGTTGGGATGGCTGATCTTCAACAGGCTGGACATCGTTGGAGCGATGTCTATGATCTCCACCTTCTCCCTGGTAATCCCCTTCTGAAATCCCTTGCCATAGAAAATCAGCGGCACGTGCGTGTCATAGCTGAAACCCGAGCCGTGGGTGGAGCCCTGCTCGGAGTGAGAGATCACCCCGGGGTCCGGAACCCAAAGGACATCACCGGAAAGCTTCTGATTGTAACCGTTCTGCAATATCGAGAGAATTCCCTTCGTAAATTCTGTTTCTTGCATTGTCCGGGCTGAAACAGCTTTGTGCACCCCCTCAAAGTCTATGATCAGATCGACAAGTTCGTCAGCGACTTCGTCCCGGTCCAGCTTGAGCTCCTTCAATGTCTTCTTGTTGAGAAAGACCTGGAAATTGGAGATGTTCTCCACCAGATCCTGCCTTCCCCACCTCCTTGCGCAGTACTGCTTCACATAGATGTCGAATTCCACTTCTTTGAAATACCCTCCGGGAACTTTCAAACTTTTCAGATAGGCCGGGACCTGGACAGCGGCGTGATCAGCTGTAAGGAACAATGCGTACTGGTCCTTGCCCACCTTCTCGTCGAGGAAGCTCAGCAGATCTGCCAGGTCACGGTCCAGCCTCAGGTAGGCGTCCTGAACCTCCTTGGAGTCCACCCCAAAGCTATGCCCTATGTAATCCGTGCTCGAAAAGCTTACGGCCAGGAAATCCGTAAAAGCGCCCTCTCCCAGTTTCTCCCCTTCTACGGCCGCTTTGGCGAAAGCAGCGATGAGGCTGTTCCCAAAGGGCGTCTCCTTGATCAGGTCGTAACCCCCATTCCTTTCCTTCAAAGCAGGCAGGTCATGTGGAAACACAGGCTTAACTTCTCCTTGAAATAACTCCTCGTAAATATTATCATCCTCAATGCTTTCAGTGTATTCAACTATCGGATAAAGGGTTTCCCACTTCCGGCCCAAGAACTCGTCCTTCAAGCCCGAGCTGTTGAAATCCTTCACCCATTTGGGTAAGGCCTCCATATAGTAGGTGCTGGTAATGAAGTTGCCTTCTCCCTGCCCGTGGAACCAAAAGGAACCGTTCGAGGTATGGCCACCCGGGATGACGGCTGCCCTGTCCTTTATGCTGACGGAAATCGTCTTGCCCTTCATGTTCTGGGCCAGGCGGAGCTCATCGGTCAGGGTGGTGGTCAGCATCCGACGGGGTGACTTCTGCTCTCCGGCATCGCCTGTTCCCACCGCAGCATAGTGAAAATCATCCACACAATAGATCGAACGCTTCTGAAACTTGTCGTACCAGTCATTGGCAATGATGCCATGGGTGCTCCCCGTCGCTCCCGTGTAGATGGAGGCATGGCCTACCGCGGTGTAGGTTGGAATATAGTTGAATTGCGCGTTCTCGCAGCTGAATCCTTCCCGCAACAGCCTTTTGAAGCCATCGTCACCGTACTTGTCATAGAACCGGGTCAGGTAATCATATCTCATCTGGTCCACTACAATTCCAACAACAAGCTTCGGCCGGTTGAGAGCATTGTCCGATTGTGCCATTGAATTCACGGGTCCCAGGAAGAGGAACAGTGCGAATAAAATATTTCTCATCGTTTGTTTTTGTTTCAAATTTAAGGATTCGCCTGCGTATATGTCGGTCATTTTTTAATATTTTAGCAACAATCAAGAACTATGAAATACTTCTCCAACATAGGCATTTACTTCCTCATGCTCGGGCAGGTATTCAAACGCCCTCAAAAGAAATCGGTTTTCAGGGAAAGCCTGTTCAAGGAAGTCGAGGAGCTCGGTCTCAAATCACTGGGGATCGTGGCCTTCATCTCCTTTTTCGTCGGAGGAGTCGTTGCGATCCAGACGGCCCTGAACGTAGACAGTCCCTGGATACCGAAGTACCTGATCGGCTTTGCGACCAAGCGATCCATCATACTCGAGTTCGCCCCTACCTTCATGTCGATCATTCTGGCCGGAAAGGTGGGCAGCTACATCACCTCGAGCATAGGCACGATGCGGGTGACGGAGCAGATCGATGCCCTGGAGGTCATGGGGGTGAATGCACTCAATTACCTGGTGCTGCCCAAGGTCGTGGCAGCGGTGTTCTTCTATCCGTTCATCGTCCTGCTCGCCATGTTCCTGGGGATTTTCGGGGGATGGGTGTCCGGCTTCATGACCGGCCTTTTCACCTCTGACAGCTATATTGAAGGGATCCGGCTCGACTTCTACCCCTACCTGATCCGATATGCCCTGATCAAGACCATGGTATTCGCCTTTGTCATAGCCACCATTCCCTCCTATTTCGGATTTTACGTCAAGGGAGGATCCCTTGAAGTGGGCCGGGCCAGCACCCAGTCGGTGGTCTGGACCAGCATCGTGATCATCCTTTTGAACTATTTCCTAACCCAAATGCTGCTTGGATAGATGATCGAAGTAATCAACATACACAAGTCCTTCGGAGACCAGGAAGTGCTCAAGGGAATATCGACCACCTTCAACAAGGGAGAGACCAGCATGATCATCGGCTCCAGCGGATCCGGGAAGACCGTCTTCCTCAAATGCCTCCTGGGACTTTTCACTCCGGACGAGGGAGACATCTGCTATGACGACAGGCACTATCGCGAGATGAGCCTTTCCGAGAAGCGGGAATTGAGAAAAGAGATGGGAATGGTCTTCCAGGGAGGTGCCCTGTTCGATTCGCAGACCATCGAGGAGAACGTGAAATTCCCCCTGAAGATGTTCACGGACCAAAGCGAAGAAGAAATGCTGGAACGGGTGAATTTCGTGCTCAACAGGGTCAACCTGGAGAATGTCAACAGCAAATTTCCGGCAGAGCTCTCGGGAGGCATGCAGAAGCGGGTGGCGATCGCAAGGGCCATCGTGATGAACCCGAAATACCTGTTCTGCGACGAGCCCAACTCGGGCCTCGACCCCAAGACCGCCATAGTGATCGACAACCTGATCAAGGAGATCACCGACGAATACCAGATGATCACCGTGATCAACTCCCATGACATGAACTCCGTGATGGAGATCGGGGAAAAGATCATATTTCTCAAAGCGGGCATCAAGGAATGGGAGGGCTCTTACAAGACCATCTTCAAAACGGACAACAAGGCCGTGACGGATTTTGTCTATTCCTCCAACCTGTACAAGAAGGTGCGTGAAGTCTACAACAAGTAGGCCTAATTCAATTCAACCGAAATACAAGGGCTATTTCTTGCTCAGCTCCAGGGTGAATTCAGCCTGTGATTCGCGATCCCGGAAAAGGATGCTGAAATTGTCCTCCCCGTCAAAGGGGGAAGGGCGGTTGACAAACTCGCAGGGGTCCATGGCGTCTATGTCCAGGCCGTTGATCCTGAGAATCCGGTCTCCGTATTCCAGGCGGTCTTCCAGATCCTCCTCCCATACGATGCCGACGACGATCTCGCCGCCCCGGATGGTCGGGCTGAAGCCCAGGGATCGCTCTGACAGGTCTCTTTCTTCGTCAAAGGGATCAAAATAGAATCTAGAATTCCTGAAATCCAGGGTCACTCTGCCATAGTCCAGGATCTCTGACCCGATGCGCGAACGGTCGGCGTCCATGGTCACGGTCGGCACGTTGCGGAATTCATGGCTGCCAATTCTTATTACCGGAACCGAGGTCCTATAGTGGGTATTGGCTTCGCTGGAGTCGAAAAGCCCTATGCTCTTCACCCCCTTGCCCTTCTCGCTTGAGCCGATGGCCTTAAGCTCTTCGAGTTGCTTGTAATTGCTTACGGACATGTCGTAGAAACCCTGCATGCCCGTGTCAAAAAGCACGTTCTCCCTGGCTTTGCCCTCCCCTTCCAGGCTGATCCACAGATAGGGGCTGCTCTGGGCCTCCGAGAGACTCATCTTGACCTCCTCCAGGCCCGAAACCTTAAAATGGGAGGGGTCGTCGGAAATGGAGAACATCAGCTTTTGGGAGTCCAGGTGAACCACCGACCGGCGCATCATATTGCTTCCAATGATCCCGTCAACCCCGAAGCAGTCGAGGATGAAATTGCTGTCAGGGTTGTTGACGATCGCCGGCACCCCTTCAAAGTGAACCCCGCCTATGCCGATCGAGGGCATAGAGATCACCGACATCTTCTGCCGGTTGTCATTGGCATCCCGCACGTGGATGTCATTCAGCTTTTTGGAAGAAACCCGGAGGCTCAGATCATGGGTGATCATGTTGGGGGCGCCTGTGTCGAACAGGAAGCGATAGGTGTTGCCCTCGATCTCGACCGGCAGGATGATCTTTCCCTGAATGGCGGTGTAGGGCACCTGGGTGAAGTAGTTTTTCTGGGCTGCCCTGCCCTTGTTCAGCTTCACCCTCTGAGAAAGTCCTGAATGGGGAAGCAGAAAGATCAGCGCCGATAGGATGATAAGCCTCATTGTATGCGCCGAACTTCGATGTTCTCGATCTGCAGCCTTTGCTCCAGCCATTTCTTCAATCGCTCTTCCTGCTCTTCCTGGCTCTTTTTGCGGACTTTGTCCTTCCATTGGACCGTGATGATGTTGAGCGTATCCAGCTTCTCGAAATTGGACCTGAACTCCCGTGCAAAGCTTATGGACGAAAGGTCCTCGTAGTTGATCCTGATCTCACCAAGTATGCGGTCGAAGCGGATGTCACTGGCGTAGTATCTCCTGAGATCCTTTTCCAGCTCGTCGATCCTCATGTCCTTCTCGGCGATGGTCTCATCCTTGGTGCTCAGCATCTTGTGACTGTTGATGTACAATTCCTTGATCTGGTCGATGTCTTCGCGGATCCCTGCATTGTCCTGGCTTTGCAGCAGGACCAGCTTGGTGCTCGCAAGGCCCATGTCATCGAGCTGCTCGCGCCACCTCTCCTCGTCCCGGGCACTGTAGTCACGGCCGAAGACGTATAGCTTGATCTCATTGGCCTTGTAATCGATGCTTTCCGAGCTCTCCCCGATCAGGTTGACACCCTCCTCCTTGAGGCCTTCTATGAACCTCTCCGCACGCGTGGTGAAATGATTCATCTTGTAAAGCAGGTAGAACTGGTAGATGCTGAACCCCAGGATCACGATCGCGACCAGCGAGGCGATCCGGGAGATCCGGTTCCTCTTGGCCTGGTTGATGTATTTGCGCATGGGAAACCGCAGATACTTGGTGATCATGAAGGCGGCAAGCGCAATATAGATACAGTTGATGGTGAACAGGAAAAGCGCTCCGCCGAAATAGCTCAGGTTGCCGGTTGCCAAACCGAATCCCGCTGTACAGAGTGGCGGCATGAGGGCCGTAGCGATCGCGACACCCGCCACCGTGTTGAACTGGGGTTTGGGTCGACTGATCGCCACAATCAGGGCCAGACCGCCGGAGAGGGCGATAAGCACGTCCCTGACGTCGGGTTTTGTCCTGGCCAGCAGCTCGGGAGTGGCTTCCTTGAATATGGGTATGCTGAAGAACAGAAATGAGGTCAAAATGCTCAGGGCGACCATCGCCGCAAAGTTGATCACGGACGCCTTCAAGGTGTCAACGTCATTTACGGCAATCGAGAAACCGATCCCCAGGATCGGACCCATCAGGGGGGAGATAAGCATCGCGCCGATCACCACCGCAGTAGAGCTCACGTTCAATCCGATCGAGGCGATCAGGATGGAAAAGACGAGGATCCATGCTGTCTGCCCCTTGATGGATATCCCCTCGCGAATGCGTTCAGCCGTCGCCTCCTTGTCCGTTCCCTGCCTGATGGTCAAAAGTTTGGGCAGGTATTCCTTCAGGCTTTGAAAGAAGCCCTTGAATTCCTTTTGCACCTCATCCTGCTGCTCTTTGAGCTGCTTTTCGCGTTGGAGTTCCTCCTTGTCGAACTCTTCCTTTTTTTCTTCCATGGGATTAACCGCTAAGAGATTGAATTTAAAATTAAGAAAAATAAGTACGCTGAGGCCTTATTTCCCGTCGAACTTGGCCTGAGCTTCCTTGGAAACCTCCTTGATCACCTGCTCCTGGCTTTTTGGGAAGATCATGAGGGTGTCCTTCGTGTCAACAACGATAAAATCCTCCAGTCCCTGGATCACCACCTTTTTCCCCTTATCGGTGCTCACCATGTTGCCTTTTGAGGATTTGAAGAGCGCAACCGCGTTCACGGATGCATTCTGCTGCTCGTCCTTTCCCAGCTTCTCGTAGAGGGAGCCCCAGGTCCCGAGATCGTTCCAGCCGAAATCGGTTGCCATGACAAAGACGTTCCCGGCCTTTTCCATGATCCCGTAGTCGATCGAAATGTTTTCCGCGTCGGGATAATTCTCAGCGATAAAGGCCGCTTCGCCTTCTGTGTTCCAGTCCTTCTCTCCTCTCTCCAGAAGCTCGCACATCGTCGGCAGGTTCGATTCGAAGGACTTCAGGATGCTGCGGACGCTCCAGATGAAGATTCCGGCATTCCAAAGGTAATCCCCCTGCTTCAAAAACCGCCTGGCTGTCTCCAGGTCCGGCTTCTCCGTGAAGTTCCTGACCTTTTTTATCTTACCACCCTGCTGATCGAACTGTATGTACCCATATCCGGTGTTGGGTCCCGACGGCTTGATCCCCAGGGTCATCAGGATATCCGATTCGAGACAGGCCTCAAAGGCGTCCTCTACATTTCGCAGAAACTCCTGCTCGTCTTCGATGAAATGGTCTGAGGGAGCGACGATCATCACCGCATCCTCGTCAACGGCCTTGATCTTGAGCGAGCTGTAGAGGATGCAGGGGGCTGTATTCCGCATCGCCGGCTCCAGGAGCACCTGGTTCGCAGAGATCTCCGGCAGGTGGCTCATGACCAGGTCCTTGTATCTCTCGTTTGTGGCCACCAGGATGTTCTCTTCGGGGATCAGCCTGGACAGACGGTCGAAGGTGAGTTGGATCAGTGACCTTCCGGTTCCCAGCATGTCGTGGAACTGCTTGGGGTTCTCGGGCGTGCTTACGGGCCAGAACCTCGATCCGACGCCGCCGGCCATGATCACCGCATAGTATTTTTTGCTTTTTTTCATAAAGAGGGGTTTAGGGTTGTGATCGTTGTTTTGGGTTCAGGGGCTCCACCTCGGCGTTCGGGTGAAACACGTATTTCTTGTGGGTGGAAACCTCGGTGCACTCATATCTCGTGCGACGCTTCCCTCCCTTGACAAAGGTGCGGTCCCTATAGAGAAAAAGGCTTTCTTCCGGCAGTTCCGACACCAGTGATTTATCCGTCTCGGGGTCATATGTCCTGAGGGCCAGCGACAGCGACAGGTCGCCATCGGTGCTCGCACCGGGCTTTATGAGGTATTTCGCCAGGCAGGCAAGGACTTCCCCGGGGAAAACCTCCGGCCTGAGAAAGGGAAGCATGATCCGCTGAAAGGTCCTCTGCCATTCCCTGCCATGAGGGCGAACCTTGCCATGTTCCTTGTAGGCAACCAGGTGTGCAAGCTCATGGATCAGGGTGATCAAAAACCTATAGGGATTCAGGTCGTTGTTGATGGTGATGCGCACGCTTCCGTCGGCATAGCGCCTGAAATCCCCGTGCTTGGTGACCCTGGCCCTGCTGATCCTGACCAGGCAGGGATGCAGCTCCAACAGCCCCATGACCTCCGGAAGAGCCTCCTTTGGCAGGTATTTGGCCAGTATTTGCTCTTTTTGATTCATTGATGAACTCGCTGAATGATTTATCCCCGGCTCTCCTCAGGGGGTTGAATTCGACACTTGCAGCACTTTCCCGTTGAACAGCTCATGCCCCGTTAGAACAAAGTCGGCCACGTATGCTCCCATCTGTCCTGGAGTCACCGATGCCCGGTAGCCCGGGAATGCCTGTTCCAGCATTTCCGTCTGAACCGCTCCCAGCGCAAGGGTATTGAAGCTTAGTCCCCGTTCCTTGAACTCTTCTGCCAGGAGCTCGAACAGGGTGATCAGAGCCGCTTTTGAAGAACTGTAGGCGGCAAGTCCAGGAAATTTTGAACTTCCCTGGATCCCTCCCATGCTGCTGATCCCCACCACATGCGCCCCCTTCTTGAAAAAGGGCAGCAAACGGCGCGTCAGCTCCGACACGGCAAACACGTTCACCTTATACACCTCCATCATGTCGGAGACACGGGTATCCTCAAAGGGCTTGTTCAACAACATCCCCGCATTGTGCACCAGTCCGTCCAGTGATAGTTTCCTGTCACTCAAAAAGGTCACCAGACCGTCCAGCCCCTCATCGGTCGTTATGTCGACGGCAATGACAGCCAGGTCGGAATACGTCTTCGAGAGCTCCTCCAAGGCAGCGTCATTTCTGGTAAGGGCAAGCACCTCATGGCCCCTGTCAAGCAGGAACCTGACGGTTTCCCTGCCTATTCCCCGGCTGCTTCCGGTTACGACTATTCTTTTTTTCTCCATGTTTTCATTAAAGGTTCAGATCACAGCACAGGGGTGAGCCAACGTTCAAAAATAGGGAATTTTTTAAGCTTGGATTCACTTATTCTTCAACCAGTACATGCTGATAGGCACCCGCGTCGGGAGAGGCTGTCCTGTCCTTTCCCAAAAGATCGAACGGCACCTCCTCTGCAGATGAAAGATTTCCGAGTCCCCTGGCCTCAGAATCGCCGCCGATCCTGTAATCCCCCTTCTCGATGTCAAGAAAATCGGGCTCTCCGTTGAACAGGTTGTCCTGGTAGATTTGCCCGTCCTCAAAGTCATACAGGGGGTCCCCCCTGAAGAAGCCCCCGGGATCCTCAAAACGCAACAGGCTGTTGTCAAATTTGAAGGCAAATTCAGAACCCGGGCTTTTCAGCAATTGAAATTCTATGGACTGGTTGCCCTCGATGATGCAATTCTCGAAAAATGCGCGCAATGCGCCCTGGCCTTCAAATCCATCAGAAGGAGATCCTCCTTCCTCGAGATTGCTGACGACCACCGCTGGAAAATTCCGTATCCCACCCGACCAGTAGTTGGCAAAGGTTGAGTGAATCCACCTGTAGTCACCTCCTCCCTCGCAGGCCAGTGAAGCGCTGCCATTGTTGGCAATGACCAGGTTCGTGGCCAGGATGTCGGTCGCCCGGGCGTAGATGCCGAAACTCGAGGTATTGTAGATCTCGGTGTTGGATATGCTGAGCGCAGGTCCCCCGAAGCCGGAAGGAGCATCCGCCACCAGGCCTACGACGCTGTTCTTGATCAGGGCGTTGGAAATGCGATGCCCCCTGCTTCCTTCCTTAAGGAGGATCCCGCTCCACTGGCCCGGGATCTCGCTGAAGAACTCTTCGAGCCGGTCTCCCTGCAATACCACCTTGCCATCCCGTGTACCGTTGACCAGGAGTCGGGCCCCCGCTTCCAGGACCAGGCCCGAATTGGCGTGAAAATAGACCCGCGCCCCTTTCTCAAGGGTCAGGGTCTCTCCGGGAGACACGCCGGCAAATCCATAGATCACGTAGGGCTTTCGATCGTTCCAGACCTGGCTTCCCTCAAGGTAGAATCCCTCGACTTCAATGGCTTCGCCCTCATTGTCCGTTCCGATCACAATGGTTTCTTTGATCCCGTCCGCATCCCGCTTCGGGAAGAGAAAGACCGCATCCTGCACCAGGGTGACCAGCTTGACCCCCTGGGCCCTTTCCCCCTCGTCGAATACGATCTCGTCGACGTACAGCGGGTCGGTGACCCTGTCGAAATCGATCGTGGCCTCTATGAAGACGTAGATGCTGTCTTTGGCAGGGATCTCAACATCCTCAAAGGCCTGGCCCGGTCTCCCGTTGACATTGAGCCTGTAGAAGGAGTCTTCTCCCCGGCCCAGCGACACCCTGGGAATATTGATGTTCTTATTGCTCCTGTTGTATACCTTCAGGGTTCGGGTGCTCGAGCTGATGTTGGTGAATACCGTATCCAGAAACACGGTGTCCCTGGAGAATTCGAGCTCCCCGGAGCTGGGTCGTGTCTCGAAGACCTCATCATCGCAGGCAACAGTCGTAACCAGAAAGCTGAGCAATATGACCGTCAGGAATCTGGGCATGGTCTATTTTTCTGTCAGTTTGATCTCGAAAACCTTGTTCCAGTTCTTCCCCGTAACGAAGAGCCTGTCATTTTCCTCATCATAGGCGATTCCATTCAGGACGTAGTCCTCACCCTCCTGACCGGCCTTCGTTTGCAGCCCTTTCAGGTTGACGATGGCCTCTATGGTCCCGTTGCCCGGATCCACTATCAGTATGGAATTCTGCTGCCAGATGTTGGCGTAGATCTTGCCCTTTACGAATTCGAGCTCGTTGAGCTTTTCCGCCTTTCTCTTGTTCGTGTAGGTCTCGATGTACCTCTTTTCGGCAAGGGTCTCCGGATCCAGGAACCAGATCCGCTCCGAGCCGTCCGTCTTGATCAGGTCCTTGTTGTCATGGGTAAGCCCCCAACCTTCCTGGCTCTCACCGTAGTCAAAGGTCCGCTGGAGCTCAAAGGTGTCGAGGTCATAGATGAATCCCACCTTGCGCTGCCAGGTAAGCTGATAGATCTTACCCTTATAGATGGTCATGCCCTCACCAAAGTACTTTCGGTCGAGGTCGATCTTTTGGATCACCTTTCCCGTCTCGATCTCCGTCTTTCTGAGCGAGGAGCTCCCTCGTTGACCGGTGCTCTCATAGAAGTAGCCGTCGTGATAGACAAAACCCTGTGTAAATGCCTGATCGTCATGCGGAAACTCATTCACGATCTCGTACCCGTAGACCTTGGGAGCCTCGGCAGCCAGGAAATAGACGGTGTTGTTCACCTTACGCTCCTGCCCGTCAAAATAAATGGTGGCCGAAACGGCCTGCTTGCCGAGCCTGTACCGGCTGATGTCGAGATCCTGTCCGGCAGGGACCGGCTGCCCGTTGATGAAATACTGCACCGAGTCTATGGGGTTCCCGTTCTTCTCCCTGACTGATATGCTCAGGGGTTCACTGATCTGAATGGTCTTGGGCGTGTTGAGCTGCAACTTGTACTTGTCACTGCAGGAAGAGGTCAAAAACAGCAGCGCCGTCAGGGTGAAAAAGGCACACTTGTACATCGCTTTTTTTTCTTAAAATAAATAAATTATTGTTTGAGAATAAAAAATATTCATTAAATTTGCACTCTCAAATTCGGCGGGTGCTGAATCTTTTGTTAGAGTAGCGAAAGTATAAAATTTAAACGAGTTAGTGATGAGAAAAGGAATACATCCGGATAATTACAGAATGGTAGCTTTCAAAGACATGTCGAACGGAGATGTTTTTCTTACCAAGTCGACTGCCAAGTCCAAAGAGACCATTGACGTGGATGGAGTGGAGTACCCGCTGATCAAGCTGGAGATCTCAAGAACCTCTCATCCCTACTACACCGGTAAACTGAAACTGGTCGACTCGGCCGGGCGTATTGACAAGTTCAAGTCCAAGTACGCGAAGTTCAAGAAATAAGAAGATCACCTTCTACCAAAACGATCCCTCTGGCTGCAGAAGCCAGGGGGATTTTTTTTGGCTCCCCGAAACCGGTGAATTTTGTCAACAGTTTTGGGTATTTTTACACAGTTCTCTTGCACAGGAAACTTAAATTTTTAACTTTGTTTTAAGATTAGAGGAGATACTTTGGCAGTATCTTTGAACATTCCCCCATAATAACTCCCCTCATAGTAACGTTATCAATCTTATAAGTTCTTATCCTTAGGGATCTGAGCCTTTTAAAAAGATAAGTATGGAGATCAGTGAGGTAAAAGTCAGGAATGAGTTCTTTGTGTCGGCGCTTTTTGTGGAAAGTGCGATGAACGACTATCTTTCGAAGAAGCTCAACATCTCGAATCCTGTAAACTCGGAGTTCCTGGGGAACAGAAGAAAGGGTCTTACGTTTGACCAGAAGGTTGACGCATTGCTCGACTCTGCTTCATTCAGCATCATCGACAAGAGCAAGCTTTCGGTTTTCAGGGAGATCTACAGGGAGTTCCTCCAAAACAGGGATGCAAGTTCTCTGGAAGAGAGCTTCACCTCTCCCGACAGCAATGATGACTTTCTGATGATCCTTTATCCGCAGAACGAATACCTTCCGCGGGAGGAAAAACTGATCAATGCCTGCTACCAGCTCATTGCAGAGGTATCGGAGCTCATTGCCGAGAAGACGAGCAGCGTTGAGGTGGTCATGCCGGGCAGAAAGAAGCTGTTGGCCGCCGACCTTTTCAGGTTCGGCAAGTTCGCCTCGCTGTTTTCGTTCTTGTTTGTGACCTAATATGATATAAAAAGAAAGAGTAATACATTTCATACCTAAAGTGGCCGGATTTTATCCGGTCATTTTTTTTTGATATTTTCGGGATGGGTTATCAAAAAACAATCCGCAAGGATCATCTTTAACACTATGGCCAAGATATACAGGCAGGCCGCCATGGCCGTCATCGTCAATCAGGAATCAAGGGTTCTGATCGGGTATTCGCCCCGTGACGAAAGCTACAAGTTTCCCCAGGGCGGGCTTGAAGATGATGAGGACCTGATCACAGGGATCACGAGAGAGCTGATGGAGGAGCTGGGCTACGTCCTGCACCCTGACAGGGTGCTCGGAATATACGAAGAGAAGGTCCGCTACCCCTTCCCACCGGATTCCCACCCCATCTTCATGGGCCAGGAACTGTCGATAGTCAAGATCAGTCACCACCCGGAAGCCATCACAGTTCCCCAGGATGATGAGTTCGATGAGCTGCTGTGGATCCGGCCCGAAGAGATCGTGAATTACAATTCCCACTACAGGGCCGAGGCCTATTTCAGGGCCATGCAGATCTGTGAATTGCTCTAAATAGATCGTTGGATCGCGAAAGGCCAGGAAGGATCAGGAAGGAAGACGGATCAGGTCGAACTCGAGCTTCAGGGGGTCCAGGCGGTCGAGGACTATGGAGATGAGCTCTTCACCCAACTCCAGGTAGAACTCTGAGAAGTTTGCCTGTCTCTCCTGTAGGCTATGGTTCGGGAACAGCTGGTTCTGCAGCTCTTCAATTCGCGCCACTCGATCCCGGTATTGCCTTTTCTGCGCCTTCAAAAGCCTTTTTTCGAGATGGTCCAGGCCGTTGAGCTGTTTCTTTTCCTGGGCGAGTACTGCACCGATAAAGGTTTTGTCTGTCTTTTCAGCGATGTCCTTCATGGAATCGAACATGTCCTTGAGCCTTTTCCTTTCGGGGGAAAAGTCGATGTTTAGCTCGGAGATCTCCCTGACCTTGCGACTCACAAGCTCATGCTGCTCCAGGAAGAGCTCTTCAGGTCTTATGTCCAGCTTGTCCATCTTGCGAACCTCCTTCTCAAAAAAGAGCAGGGCGGAATTCCTCAGGTGAAGGATGGGAAAGGGAACATCTACCTCCCGGAAATAGTCTTTGAGCTGCATCCAGTAGGCAAGCTCACCTCCTCCACCTGTGTAGGAGAGGTTGGGCAGTATGTGTTCCTGGTAAAGTGGCCTCATCAGGGCATTTGGGCTGAAGCGCTCGGGGTGCGATTCCAGCTCCCTGAGCATCTCTTCCTTCGTAAATTCTTTATCGGTCTGATTCACCCTGTATCGACCCTCTTCAAAAATAATCCTTTCCCGTAGCCCCTGGTCGAGATAGAACAGGTTCAGCTCCCTGGGATTGACCTGCACGTGGTATTCCTCCTCGAGCCTCTCGCTGGCCAGGCTGACCTTTTCATAGCAAGTCCGGGAGAGGAGCTCCTGTTGCACCTTGGGAGCAAAGAGCCTTTTGAGCTCCCTGTCATCCCCGTCCACGATCACCAGGCCTTCCTCCCCGAAGAGCTCATTGGCCAGGTAGCGAGTTGCTGTTCCCAGGTCGCCGTGCTCCAGGTAGGACCTGCGAAAAAGATCGGCCAGGGCCCGTGCGTTCTTTCCGGGTCCCAGCAGCTGCTCAAATTCCCCGAGCACCCCAGAAAGTCCTTCCGTGGACAGTCTCCCGACTGCTCCCGAAGCCTTCCGGTTCCACTTGAGCTTTTGGCCCTTGAAATTAAAGTAGCATATCTCGTCAAAATCGTGATCTTCGCTCGCCATCCAGTACACCGGGATGAAGTCGGCTTCAGGAAACCTGAGCTTGAGCTGTCTGCTCAGCTTGATCACCGATGCGATCTTGTAGAGAAAGTATAGGGGCCCGGTAAACAGATTGAGCTGGTGTCCGGTGGTCAGGGTAAAACTGTTGCCGCATTCGAGCAGCTCCACATTGTTTTGGGTGGCTTCGGACATTTCGACGCCTTCGTACTGCTTCCTCAGGGCCGAGGCCAAAACCTTCCGAAACTCCTGGGGGTAATGCTCTCCTTTTTCCTTCAGCTGCCTGGAGAATCCCTCAATATCCGGAAAGTTGCCATAGAAGTCGTCCAGGCCGGGCTTCCTGTCCAAATAATCGCACATCATTTTGGAGAAATAGCCCGTGTCCTGAAATTTGATCGTGTCCGGAAACCCTTCCAATATCGAAATCTTTTTCGCTAAAATACAGTTTTCTTTTCAAGGTTTGACCCTTGCGTCCCTTGATTTTCCTCCTGGCTTTGACGTAAATTCTCATTTGGATTACAGGTCACCGAAATAGGCCCCTTGCATTCTTCAAACAGGCTCTCCGTAGAGATCGAAATCAGTGGCCTCCGTGATTCTGACGCTGACCAGGTGACCCAGCTGCACATAGTGCTTGCTGCCGTCCACGATGACGTTGTTGTCTACATCCGGGCTGTCATACTCGGTCCTGCCAATGAAGAATTTGCCTTCCTTCCGGTCAAAGATGCAATCGAATACCTTACCTACCTTTTCCTGGTTCAGTTCAAAGGAGATCTGCTCCTGCAGTTCCATGAGTTCCGCCACCCTGCTCTCCTTCTCCTCCTCGGGCACGTCATCCTCCAGCTGGTAGGCATGGGTATTTTCCTCGTGGGAATAGGCAAAGCATCCCATGCGGTCAAAACGGGTCTCGCGGACGAATTCCTTCAGTTCTTCAAACCGCTCGCGGGTCTCCCCGGGGTACCCCACGATCAGCGTGGTGCGGATCGCCATTCCGGGCACCTCCTCCCTGAACCTCTTTAGCAGGGACCTGGTCTTTTCCGAATTGGTGCCCCGGCGCATGGACTTCAACAGCTCGGTGTTGATGTGCTGCAAGGGAATGTCGATGTAGTTGCACACCTTGGGTTCCTCCCTCATCACTTCCAGAACATCCAGCGGAAACCCTGTGGGATAAGCATAATGGAGACGTATCCATTCGATGCCCTCGACTGCGGCAAGTTCCCGGAGAAGGTCCGCCAGGGCCCTTCTCCTGTAGAGGTCCAGGCCGTAATAGGTCAGGTCCTGGGCGATCAGGATCAGCTCCTTCACGCCTTCAGTCGCCAGTTTCTCCGCCTCGCTCACAAGCTCCTTAATGGGCTTGGACACGTGCCCTCCGCGCATCAGCGGGATCGCGCAAAAAGAGCAGGGCCGGTCACAGCCTTCAGATATCTTCAGGTAGGCATAGTGCTTTGGAGTGGTAGTCATACGCTCTCCGACCAGCTCGTGCCTGTAGTCCGCTTCCAGGGCCTTGAGCAGATTGGGAAGGTCGTGGGTGCCAAAGTACTGGTCCACCTCCCCGATCTCCTTCTCGAGGTCAGGCTTGTATCGCTCACTGAGGCATCCTGTGACGAAGACCTTGTCGATCTCCCCGGCCTTTTTCCGCTCCACATAATGCAAGATCGTGTTCACAGATTCTTCCTTGGCCTTTCCGATGAAGCCACAGGTGTTGATCACCACGATGTTCCCATCGTCCTCGGCGTCCTCGTGCACCACCTCCTTGTCATTGGCCCTCAGCTGGCCCATCAGCACCTCGCTGTCGTAGACGTTCTTGGAACAACCCAGGGTTACGACATTTATCTTGTTCCTCTTCGAAGATCTGGTTCTCATAAATTCTTGTTTGCAAGGACAGGGCTACGTCAGTGGCCCTTGAAGAAGGAGTCCACGAACTCCATTTTGTTGAATACCTGCAGGTCGTCGACTCCTTCGCCCACCCCGATGTATTTCACAGGGATCTGGAACTGGTCCGATATTCCGATCACCACGCCTCCCTTGGCGGTGCCATCCAGCTTGGTGATGGCCAGGGAGGTCACCTCGGTCGCCTTGGTGAACTGCTTGGCCTGCTCGAAAGCATTCTGGCCGGTTGATCCGTCGAGAACCAGCAAGACCTCATCCGGCTTGCCCTCGACCACCTTCTCCATCACCCTTTTGATCTTGGAGAGCTCATTCATCAGGTTGACCTTGTTGTGCAGTCGTCCCGCCGTGTCTATGATCACGACATCAGCATCCTGCCGAACCGCCGACTGAAGCGTGTCATAGGCGACAGAGGCCGGGTCACTGCCCATTTCCTGCCGCACCATGGGCACCTCCACCCGATCGGCCCAGACCTGCAACTGGTCGATGGCCGCCGCCCGGAAGGTGTCCGCCGCGCCAAGCACCACCTTCAGCCCCTGCTTTTTGAACTGGGCCGCCAGCTTGCCGATGGTCGTGGTCTTGCCCACCCCGTTCACTCCGACGATCATGATCACGTAAGGTTTCTTCACTTCAGGAATGCCGAACTCCGTCTCATTCCCTGCGTTGGTCTCTGAAAGGAGGGATGCGATCTCCTCCCTGAGGATGCGGTTGAGCTCCTCGGTTCCAAAATACTTGTCGCGCGCAACGCGTTCCTCGATACGGTCGATGATCTTGAGGGTGGTCTCCACGCCTACGTCAGAAGATACCAGCACCTCCTCCAGGTTGTCCAGGACCTCATCATCCACCCTGGACTTTCCGGCGACTGCCTTGGAAAGCTTGTTGAAGAAAGAAGTGTTGGATTTCTCCAGGCCCTTGTCCAGGGTCTCCTTCTTTTCCTTTGAAAATATCTTTTTGAACAGACTCATGGTATTAGTTTGATTCGCTTGCTCCTTTGATTCACCTCATTTCGGAAGAGCAAATTTAATGAAAATGAAAAAGCCACTCTCCGGAAAGAAAGCAGCTTTGCATATTGTATGGAAGATCGGGTGATTACTTCTTGCTCAACCAATCATTCACCTGGGTCGGATCCATGATGCCTTCCACAAAAGTATAGGCTCCGGTCTTCTCGGATTTTACCATTTTGATCGCTTTGGTCAATCTCTTCGATCCTGTCTGTAACGATGCTACCGCTTTCTTTGCCATGACTCTATATTATTTGATTTCTTTGTGAACTGTCATCTTCTTCAGGATCGGATTGTATTTCTTTACCTCCAACCTGTCAGGGGTGTTCTTCTTGTTCTTGGTCGTGATGTACCTTGAAGTGCCCGGCTGCCCTGAAGTCTTGTGCTCAGTGCACTCCAGGATGACCTGAATCCTATTTCCTTTGCTCTTTGCCATCTCTTCTTACTTATTTAAATAACCGTTTGCTCTTGCCTCCTCGATCACGGCCTCAACACCTTTCTTGTTGATGTTCTTCAAAGCTCTGGTAGAAACCTTCAAAGTAATCCACTTGTCTTCTTCCGGCAGATAGAAACGCTTCTTCACCAGGTTGACCTTGAATTTTCTTTTCGTCCTATTCAAAGCGTGAGACACGTTGTTACCAACCATGGCCCTCTTACCCGTTAACTCACAAACTCTTGACATTTCACGATTGTTTTAATTGTTATTTCAAAACGAGGTGCAAAAATAAACATTCTTTGCTAATCAAACAAACTATTTTTCTGGTTTTTTAAAATTTCCCTCCTCAACATCTCGAGCGCCTTGACGGATGCTCTTTCGATCACCTTTTCACGGGGCTGTCCGAAATTGAACTCTTCCGCCAAAATCCCACCGGGCCCGGCGATGGCAATGAAAACCACCCCGACAGACCGGTCCGTCTCGTCGGTTGTGGGACCTGCGTTCCCCGTGGTGGCCACCGCATAGTCCGTTTGAAACAGATTCTGGCAGTTCTGCGCCATTTCCCGTGCCACCTCTTCGCTCACCACGGAATGCTCTTCTATGGTAGCTGCCGAGACCCCGAGTATCTTCTTCTTCACTTCCGCGGAATAGGCGACCAGCGCCCCTCGCAGAAAGTTCGAGGCACCTGGGACCTCCGTGATTCGTGCGGCAATGGAACCTCCCGTGCAGCTTTCGGCCAGGCTGAGGGTCTTCCCGCTTTCCGAGAGCATCCTGTTCAGGATGACCTCCAGGGTGTCCTTCTGCTCCAGCCCCACCAGGATGTCCGGGATCAGCGCACTGAGTTTCCCGACCTCTTCCTCCAAGGCCTGCTCAAGGGCCTCCTTGTCCGTGCCGCGGGCGGTCAGTCTCAGCCTCACCCTGCCATAGGAAGGAAGGTAGGCCAGCCGGATGAATTCAGGCAGGCCGTTTTCCCACTCCTCGATGCGCTCCGCGACCCGGCTCTCCCCCAGACCATAGGTTTGAACCGTCTGGTGAAGAATGAAGGGCAAATGGAATCGATCCCGAACATCCGGGATCACGTAGTCGGACATCAGTCCTTTCATCTCGTTGGGCACTCCGGGCATGGACACTATGATCTTCCCATTGCGCTCGAACCACATCCCCGAGGCCGTGCCGTAATTGTTCTTGAGGACCCGTGCCCGGGAGGGAAGCATGGCCTGGTGTATGTCCTTTTCGGTGAACCTGTACTTGATCCTGGCAAACAGATGCTTGATGTGCTCCACGATCTCCTCGTTAAGGACGAGGCTGTCGGCAAAATAGTCGCAAAGGGCCGTCTTGGTGATGTCATCCTTGGTTGGTCCCAGGCCACCTGTTAGCAGCACCAGCTCGGACCGCGACTCGGCTTCCTCCAGGGCCTCAAGTATGTGTTCCCGGTCGTCATGCACCGAGGTGATCTGGTGCACTTCGATGCCGATCTCGTTCAATCGCTCCGCCATCCACTTGGAATTGGTATCGGTGATCTGCCCGATCAGTATCTCGTCCCCGATGGTGATGATTTCCGCCTTCATGTTCAGATGCTGCTTTACCTGTTGCGGAGCAAAGATACTCAAGTCCGTCAGGAATTTGTCATTGTCTAAGAATGTTCTCGAGTCTTTGAACTTAAAATCCCTATATTTAGCCTCCTAAAAAAATTAATGACCATGAGACCATCCACATTTCTGCTTTTTCTGTTCGCCTTTACTCTCGGTGCCCGTGCCCAGTCAGATGCCGAAAAAGTCAGATCCACCATATCCAGGAATGACATCCAGGCGCACATCTATTTTTTGGCTTCGGATGAGCTGAAGGGAAGAGCCACGGGATCCCCTGAGATCGACATCGCTGCGAGCTACCTGGCCAACCACCTGAGAAGATACGGGGTGAAACCCGCCGGGGACGACAACAGCTACTATCAGCAGGTGAAATTCGAGAACGTCCATGTCCCGGAATCGATTGCGTTCAAAACGGATCAGTTCAATGGAGAGAAGTTCGTCAACCTGCAGGTGGACAACGCCGAGTTCAAAGGGGAGGCCGTGTACCTGGGATATGGAACGGAAGAAGATTTCAAGGCTGCTGATGTCAAGGGAAAGCTGGTCCTGGTCAGGGCCGGCCTGGAAGGGGAGACGAATTGGAGGGCGAGTTACAGGGCCGCAATGAACAAGAGGAAGTTTGCCCAGGAATCCGGGGCGGCAGGACTGGTCGAGATCGTAAGCCTCACCGAGGGAGAGTACAATCAATTGGCGCATTATTTCAACGAACCCAGGGTTTCGTTGATCTCGAAAGATGAAAAACCCAAGTTCATTCACCTCTGGACCCTCTCGGATCCTGCCAGCGGAGAAATCAAAATGGACAAGGGGAGCTCTACCGAAGCGCACCTGAAGATCTCCGGGATCGTGACCGAGAAGATGGGTGGCCGAAACGTGATCGGGTACCTTGAGGGGACGGATCCCGAGCTCAAGGACCAGTTCATCGTCTATTCGGCGCATTACGACCACGTGGGTGTGGGAAAACCCAACGCAGAGATGGACTCCATCTACAACGGGGCGCGGGACAATGCCGTTGGTACGGTGACCGTCCTGAATGCTGCAGAGAACATTGCCAAATATCCAACCAAAAGATCTTCGCTGTTCATCTTCTTCACGGGAGAGGAAAAGGGGTTGTTGGGAAGCAAGTACTTCGTCGAGAATCCGACCATCGCCCTGGACAAGATCGTCTACTGCTTCAACAGTGACAACGGCGGGTACAACGACACGAGCAAAACGACTATTTTCGGGCTTTACAGGACCACCGCATCCGAACACTTCATCAAGGCCGCAGAAGAGTTCGGGCTGACTGCCATTGACGATCCGGCACCTGAGCAAAATCTCTTTGATCGCTCCGACAACGTGAGCTTCGCTGCAAAAGGAGTGCCCGCTCCTACCTACAGCATGGGCTTCAACGCCTTTGACGACGAGATCAACAAATACTACCACCAGGTGACCGACAACCCGAACACCCTGGACTATGACTACCTCTACAAGTTCTTCCAGTCCTATGTGCTCTCGGCCCGACTGATCTCCAACGACCCCGAGACCCCTTTCTGGACCGAAGGAGACAAGTATTACGAGGCGGGAAAAGAATTGTACAGAAAATCAGAAGAGGAACCCAAAATATTGGATTGACAAGGTTGATTCAGTCCTTGAACTTGAATATCACCAGTGCTGATAAGGTCTCTGGCTAAGGGCTGCGTTGTAGTATTTGGTCTCACCGGTGACCTCCTCTCCCAGCCAACCGGGTCTGGAAAAGGTCTCATTCTCCTCGCTGAGCTCGATCTCGGCGATCACCAGGCCTTCATTCTCCCCGTGAAACTCGTCCACTTCCAGGGTGTGCGGACCATTATGGACGTAATACCTCGATTTGTCGATGATGCCCGGCTCACATAGTTCAAGCAGCTGTTCCGCTTCCTCTCCCGTGATCTCCTTTTCCCATTCGAAGCGGGTCGTGCCCTTTTCGTTTCCGATGCCCTTGACGGTGATCCAGCCCAGGTCCTGTGTCATCCTGACCCGAACCGTGCGCTCCGGCACAGAGGAGAGAAATCCCTGCCTGATCCGTTCTGTTCGGAAGGCTTCTTTCTTGTAGCCTGGCCCGCTGACCAGGAACTTCCGCTCTATTTCTTTGAACCCCATGATTTAATGTGCAACGTAAGCCTGCGCGTCTGACAAAACACGAATTCCCTCTCTCCTTTATTTGACTTTGACCCTGAACATCCTTTTGCCCTCCAGCCTTCCTTCCAGGACATCGTCGGCCTGCACCCTCCCCACTCCTTCCGGGGTTCCCGTGAAGATCAGGTCACCGATCTTCAGGGTGAAGAATTGGGAGACATAGGAAACGATCTCGTCGATCTTCCAAAGCATGTGCGATGAATTCCCGTCCTGCACCACCTCACCGTTCTTCAACAACTGAAAGCCTATGCTTTCCAGGTTAAGTTCCGATTTGTCAACGAAATTGCCCACGACGGCGCTTCCGTCAAAGGCCTTGGCCTTTTCCCAGGGCAGGCCCTTCTCCTTGAGCCGGCTCTGCAGGTCCCGGGCCGTGAAATCGATGCCCAGGCCGATCTCGTCATAGTACTTGTGCGCGAACTTCCGATCGATGAACTTCCCGATCCTGTTGATCCGCACCACCAGTTCCACCTCGTAGTGAATGTCATCCGAAAAGGGAGGAATGATAAAGGGATTGTTCTTGAGCAGGATGGCCGAATCGGGCTTCATGAAGATGACCGGGTCCGTGGGTCGCTCGTTTTGGAGCTCCTCGATGTGCTTGGCATAATTCCTGCCGATGCATATGATTTTCATGTTCTTGATGAATCTGGGTTAACTGGATTAAATCGTGTTTGCCGTAAAGGGATCATTGGCTCGGATTCCGCCCTAGGGAATCCATTTCTTTACGAAATTGGGCTTTCTCTTCTCAAGAAAGGCATCCCTCCCTTCCTTGGCCTCCTCCGTCATATAGGCCAGGCGGGTCGCTTCTCCTGCAAAAACCTGTTGCCCGACCATGCCGTCATCGGTAAGGTTCATGGCAAATTTCAGCATCTTGATCGAAGTTGGGGACTTGGCAAGGATCTCCTGGGCCCACTCATAGGCCGTGGCCTCCAATTTGTCGTGGTCCACAACGGCGTTGACCATTCCCATTTCAAAGGCTTCCTGTGCGGAGTAGTTCCTGCCCAGGAAGAAGATCTCCCGCGCCTTTTTCTGACCGACCATCTTGGCGAGATAGGCCGAACCGTATCCCCCATCAAAGCTCGTGACGTCTGCGTCGGTCTGCTTGAAGATCGCGTGCTCCCGGCTCGCGAGGGTCAGGTCGCATACCACGTGAAGACTGTGGCCTCCGCCCACGGCCCACCCGGGCACCACGGCGATCACGGCCTTGGGCATGAAGCGGATGAGCCGCTGGACTTCCAGGATGTTGAGACGGTGGTAGCCATCATCCCCCACATAGCCCTGGTGCCCCCTCGCCTTTTGATCCCCTCCGCTGCAGAAGGAATAGACCCCGTCTTTGGGAGAGGGACCTTCCGCAGACAGCAGCACCACCCCTATCGAGGTGTCCTCCTGTGCGTCGTAGAAGGCCTGGTAAAGCTCCTTTGTGGTCAGCGGACGAAAGGCATTCCGCACTTCCGGCCTGTTGAAGGCGATTCTTGCCACGCCATTGCATTTCTTATAGGTGATGTCGGTAAATTCCCCCGCGGTCTTCCAATCCGGCTCCTTCATCTGAAAAGTTTTAAGGATTTGCTAAAATAATTGTTGCTATTTCTCGTTGGTTAGTTAACTGAATAAGGCGAAATTAGCAAAAAATAGGTAACCTAATCGACGATCTCATGAGAAAAATAGTGATCCTGCTATTGTTCTTTTCTATGGCCATTCAGGCCCAGGACAATGTAATTTACAAGAAGTTCAACTCCTACAATCTTGGCACAGAGCGGATTCTGAAGATCTACCTGCCGGAATCCTACGAGGAGAAGACCGACAATTCCTACCCGATCGCGATCCTGCTGGACGGGGAATTCCTGTTTGATGTTTATGTAGCCAACTCCAAGCTCTTTGCGGCCCAGGACAAGGCACCGGAGCAGATCGTCGTGGGCGTCTTCCAAAATCAGCGCGATGAGCGCTATGCGGACTGCGACTTCAGCGTGGATACGGGACTCCCCAACGAGGACAGCGCCAAGTTCTACGGATTCCTCAGGGACGAGCTGCTGACCTACCTCGAGGACAACTACAGGACCTCGCTGTTCAAGACCATCGTCGGAAACACCCTTACCGCAAATTTCACCAACTATTTCTTCCTTGAGCCGGAGCCGGTTTTCAACGCCTATGTCAACATCAGCCCCAGCTACGCACCGCAGATGCAGGAGCGGCTGGAGGCCCAGAGCCAGGCGGTCATCACGCCCTTCTTCTATTACCTGAGCGGCGGGGACTTCAACCCGGAGAAAAGGGCATCGGCCATCAAGAACGTTCACAGCCTGCTCAAGCTTTCCGAGAACCCGAATTTCAACTACAGGTACGACGACCTCTCGAACTCGAACAAAACGGCATCCATCGGGCAGTCCATAGCCAGCGCGATGGGCTTCACCTTCGAGACCTATGCCGCCATCACCCAGGAGGAGTTCGACAAGGAGATCGCGCAGATGGATCCGGCGGAGGCCATCGAATACCTCGAGCGAAAGTATGTCGAGATCGAATACCTGTATGGTGCGAACGTGAAGATCAGGGAAAGCGACATCTACAAGATCGAGCCCATCATTATCGACAAGATGAACGGAGACTACCTGGAGGAGTTCGGGAAGATGATCATGCGCCTCTATCCTGAAACCCCGCTGGGAGACTATTACATCGGCTTGTACTACGAGACAGGCTACGACTACAAGAAAGCCCTCAAGCACTACAAGAACGGCTATGCCAAGATCGGCTCCGACAATCCCAACGGGGACGGTTACTACGCCAACATAGAGAGGGTTTTGGAGAAGCAGCGCCAGGAACGACTCGGGCTCTCGTCTGAAGAGGTCATTCCGGAAGAGGGCGACCCTGAACAGGGAAACCCGGACGAAGGCATCATTGAGTAAACAGGTTCAGGCCTGTTTCAAGAAATCGAAGTATTCCTTTAAGACTTTGTCGTTGAGCTCGGTAGGAGTGAACACCTCGAGAAGCCTGGGTGCATCGCTGTGCTCATAGAACCCGCCGAGAGACTCTTCCAATTCCTTTTGGTTCGAAGCGGAGACGTACTGGATTCCGTGCATGGCACAGAGATGACTCGCGTTTAGCCCGTGAGGCGTTTCAAAATATTCCAGTGTACCGGATCTGGAGGGTCCCGGAAGTATGCGGAAGATCCCGCCACCGCCGTTGTTGACCAGGATCACCCTGAAACCGGCAGGGATGTCCCGGTTCCAAAAGGCATTGCTGTCGTAGAAAAAGCTCAGGTCCCCCGTGATGAACACCGTCTGCCCCGAAAAGGCCGAAGCCGCCCCGATCGCGGTCGAAGTGCTGCCGTCTATGCCGCTGGTCCCCCTGTTGCAAAAAACGTCGACCTCTTTGCTGAAGTCATAGAGCTGGGCATAGCGAACCACCGAGCTGTTGGACAGCTGCACCCGGCTCCCTTTCGGAAGGGAGCGGAAAATCTTGTAAAAGACCATGAAATCGGAATAGGGCACCTTTTGGAGGAATCTAGAATGCGCCGATTTCTTGGCGTCCCTCCTGCTCAGCCACTCCGACTGGTAATTCGAATCCACAGGCCCGGTCAGGAAGAAGAACTGGCTGAAGAACAACTGGGGGCTGATGGCAAAGTGCCGGCTCAGGCAGTGATAGGTGTCCATGGGCCTGGTCGGGTCAATGTGCCAGTGGTGTTCGGGCCGGAACCTCCTAAGGAACTGCTTGATCCTTTTTGAGACCACCATTCCGCCAAAGGTCAAAAGGATCTCCGGACGCAGTGCCTCGAACTCCTCCTCCCCCAACGAGAATATCAATTGGTCGATGTTGGCCACAAAACGATCATGGTGAACATTTGAAGTGGTTTCGGTGAGCACGAGCACCGAAGGATCCTTCACCAGGTGCTCGAGCTGGGTCTGGATCAGCTCATCAGGATAGCTCACCCCCAGGATCACCATTTTTCGCTTTGCCCTGTTCCAGCTCTCCGCATAGGGTTCCAGCTCCTCCACCGGGATCGGGACCTCATCCAGCAAGGAATCCGTGGGCCCGGTGACCATGGGTGAAGTCAGCTCCCCCAGGTCATAGAGCTCCGGGACCGTTTCATACAGGGGCTCGTCGAAGGGAACGTTCAGGTGGACAGGTCCCGACATGTCAATGGCCGTGCGAAGCGCAGCGCGGACCTTCTCGGCGTTCCTGTCCAGGTCCAGGTTCTCATCCAGCGAGGCTTCGTACAGGATGTGCTCGCTGAACACCCTGGCCTGCCTGATGGTCTGCCCGTCCCCGATGTCGATCAGGTGGGCAGGCCTGTCTGCAGAGATGACTACCAGTGGAATTTTGGAATAGTAGGCCTCTGCAACGGCCGGGTAGTAGTTCAGCAAAGCGGATCCGGAGGTGCAGAGCAGAACGACAGGGGCCTGGGACTGTTGCGCAAGGCCCAGCGCAAAGAACCCTGCCGACCTTTCGTCGACCAGGCTTTTGGTCTTGATGTCCGGATGATTGACAAAGCCAATGGTCAGCGGCGCGTTTCGCGACCCCGGTGAGATGACTGCTTGTTCGATCTTGTGCCCCACCAAGGTCTGCAAGACCAGCTGAGCCAATTTCTTCTTAGGATATTCGGGCATGGATTCGCTTCAAAACTACGTGCAAAAATAAGGCATTTTTCAAGAAAACACGCCTTTCATGACCTCGCTTTTCGCCACGGTCTCCTCCCATTCTTTCTCCGCCAGGCTCGCTTCGGTTATTCCTCCTCCGACATAGATCCAAGCGGCGTTTTCCTTCGGATGCAGCTTCATGCAGCGAAGGTTCACGAAAAGGTCCGTATGATGCTTCCCGGTAACCATGAGCTCCCCCAGGTATCCCGTGTAGTATTCCCTGGAATAGCCCTCGCTTCGGGCAATGAATTCACGGGCCTCCTTTCTGGGCATCCCGCAGATGGCCGCTGTGGGATGCAGCTTGCCGATGATCTCCTCGGGCTTCGATCCCTTTTCCAGCCTGCCCACTATGTCGGTTCTCAGGTGCACCAGGTGGCCTGCTCTCTGGCTGTAGGGCTTCCCTACCCCTTCCAGGCTGCTCCCGAGCTCCTGCTCTATCATCTCGGTGACCATTCTCTGCTCTTCCATCTCCTTTGAGCCCCAATCCGGCTCCTCCCCTTCGCTCCAGACCCGTGTTCCGGCAAGGGCCATGGTCCTGAAGGTCTCGTCCCTTATGGAGAGTAGCATCTCGGGGCTGGCACCGGCCCACATCCCGATCCCGGGATGAAACCAAAGGTAGACGAAAGCCTGGGTGTATCTGTCAATTAGGCTGCCGAAGACATGCAGGGGATGCAGCTGCTCCACCTGGAGCCTTTCCTTTCTGGAGATGACGATCTTCGAGGCCTTCCCCGACCGGATGAAGCCAATCGCGTCACTGACCAGCTCTTCGTGCCTGGACCTTGCCGTTCCTGTGGCAGAGGCCTCCTGCTCGACTGCCTTATCCGACTTCAATATTCGGTTGATCTTGTTCCCCGAGGCCAGCTCTTTGCCTCGAAAGTGAAAATCCGCACAGGGAGCTTCAAGGATCTCTGAGGCTTGCTGCGGGAACAGAACGGTTGGGCTCGCGGGATCAAAAGGGGCGAATACGAATCCGGGGACGGCCTGGGCCTCCGCGGGATCCAGCCTCACCTCATCCGGGAACCAGGCCCTGATCACCTCGTCGTTGGGCTTGCGGTAGACCACAAAGGGCTGCTCCTTCTCAAGCCTTTCAACGATCGCTTCGGCCAATCCCGAAATTGCCCCCGTCCTCATCAGCGGTTTATGATAATGGCGGTCATCTTGCAAAGGGAAATGAGCTCTCCCTCCTCGTCTTCGATCCGTATTTCCCAGAGTTGGGTGCTGCGACCCTTGTGCACGCTTCGGGCCTTTGCGAAAACGGTTCCCTTCCTCTTGCTCCGCAGGTGGTTGGCAGTGATCTCGATTCCCCTGACCTCCCTGTCGGTGCCCTCCGAGAATATGTATGCCGCGGCGCTTGCCACGCTCTCGGCCAGGGCAACGGTGGCCCCACCGTGAAGGATGCCCATGGGCTGGTGCACCCTTTCATCCACAGGCATGGAAGCCACGAGATAGTCTTCGCCTATGTCCGTGTATTTGATCCGCAAGGTGTCCATCAGCGTGTTGGAGGACATGGAATTGAGTTTGTCGAGCAGTTCCTGCTTCTTCATGGAGCGGTGTTTGGATTGACGTATTTTTGTTTGGGTAAAAGTAACACATTTGGATTAAAATAGTAATTTTGCAAAAACTAGAAACAGGTCATGATTTACAAGATCAGAGTGATATTGAATGCGGATGAAGATGTGATCAGGGACATTGCCATCGAGGGATCCTCAAGCCTGGAAGACCTCCACAACGCAGTGACCAATGCCTTCGGTTTCTCAGGAAACGAAATGGCCTCTTTCTACCGTTCGGACGAGAACTGGAACCAGGGCGAAGAGTTTCCCCTGTTCGACATGAGCGACGGCCATGACAGAAAGACCCAAATGAGCGAGATGGAGATCAGCGGGGTGCTGGAAGATGCGGGAGACAAAATGATCTACGTCTATGATTTCTTCAACATGTGGTCCTTCTACGTCGAGCTCATAGACGGCAACATGGAGCACAGCAACACCGAACTGCCTTTCCTTTTGTTCTCTTTGGGAGCCATTCCCAGCCATGCCCCCGAGATCCATTTCGAGAGCGAGGACCTTTTGGATGAGGATTTTGATGAGGACCTCTATCGAGAGATGGACGGCGACTTCGATGACTTCAACTTCAACTGAGGCCGAAAATCAGCGAATGATGTAGGTGTTCACGCTTTCGTAGTTCCTGACGACAAAGTCGAATACCACCTGGATGATCTCCCCCATGTTCCGGCACTCCTTGAAATTCTTGTCGTGGGTGTATTCCACCAGCTCCTTCTTCAGGTTCTCGATGTTCTCAGGAGTCGAGATATTGTCGTTCTTCATGCATTTGAGCAACCTTCGGATCCGGTTGTGTGAGCTTTTGAGCCTCTTTGCAAGGGCCGAACGTTCCTCCTTCTTGTACTGGTCCACCGATTCCTTGCCCAGGTTCTGCTCCACCATCTTCACAAAGGGGTAGTTGTCCTTGAAGAACTGGGGACGATACACCTTGAGCTTGCCCTCGTAGCTCTGCTGGTCGAAGTCCATGGCCCTGATACGGAACTGCACCTGGTCGAAATCGTAGGTGGGGATCACCACGTAGTTGTAGGCCCTCATGTCGCCCAGCAGGCGCAGGGTACATCGCTCGTTGAACTTGACGAACTCCTTGCTCAGCCTTTGCTGCTCGACCTTGGATATCCCCTTCAGGCTGTCTTCCATGAACATGTCGCCGGGGACCCCAAGGACGTGCTCCTCGATCAGGGTGTCCTTGTAGATCAGGAAATTGATGTGGTTGGGAGACAGGATGTGCTCGAGCTCGAGCCCATATACCCGGGAGGCATCCGCCTTCTTCACGTAGATATAGGTGTAATTGTCGTTTAGGATGTTGCGGACCTTGACCCGGAAAGGCTTGGAGTTTCCGAAGGTGCAATAGTCGATCTCGTCGATGATCAGGTTCTCCAGGATCTCCTCGCTCCCATCCCCGTGAAGGATGTTGTACATCCGCTTCAGGCTGAGGTCGATCTCCTTCTGCTCGAATTCTGGGTAGTATACCCGTATCCAAAGGGTGTCCTTGTCGTGTTTGTCATAGACCGACACCGAACCCGAGAAGCGGAGGAGGTCATCATAGAAGATGGGGATCTTGATGCTCCTGTTGTACATGGTCAGGTATTTGTACAATTCCTGGTTGATCGGAAAGGTGGGCTTCTTCTTGGAGATCAGCTTTTCATTCATTACCCGTGGTCTTTTTTCTGGTATGCAAGTTACTATTAAATTCCCAATCTCCTTAGAGGCCGAAAGCAATCTTTGCAGGGTCCCGAGGGGCCGGGACCCTTCATTTTTTTAGCTGTGAGTAACATTTTTCCGACAGGATCGTCATATGAATGACCAATAACCACAATGCATTGGAAAATATCCTGTCAATTCGTAACCTGAACAAGAAATTCGGCCGCATTCACGCGGTCAACGACCTTTCCTTTGACATACAGAAAGGAACCGTTTACGGCATGCTCGGACCCAACGGAAGCGGCAAGTCCACCACGCTCGGCATCATACTCAATGTGGTGAACCGAACCTCGGGGGACTTCAGCTGGTTCGATGGCCGGGTCTCCACGCACGAAGCGCTGAAAAGAGTGGGCGCCATAATCGAAAGGCCCAATTTCTATCCGTACATGTCGGCGGTGGAGAACCTGAAGCTGGTATGCAAGATCAAGGAGATCCCCTATGACAAGATCGATGAAAAGCTAAAGCAGGTGAACCTCTATGAACGCAGGAACAGCAAGTTCAAGACCTACTCGCTGGGGATGAAGCAGCGGCTCGCCATCGCCTCGGCCCTTCTGAACGACCCTGAGATCCTCATACTGGACGAACCCACGAACGGACTGGACCCACAGGGAATACACGAGATCAGGAGCATCATAAAGAAGATCGCCGCAGGCGGCACCACCATACTCCTGGCCTCCCACCTCCTGGATGAGGTTGAAAAGGTATGCAGCCACGTGGTGGTGATACGGGAGGGCGTAAAGCTCTACTCGGGCCGCGTGGACGAGATGACCGCGAGTCATGGCATCATCGAGATCGAAAGCCAGGCCCCAAGAAAGGCGATCTTTGAAGCCCTGAAGGACCTGGAAGGGATACAGTCGGTGCAAGAAGATGGAGAACGCATCTTTCTGAAACTGAACAAGGACCTCTCGGCCTCAGAGCTCAACCGGATGCTCATGCAGAAAGACATTCAGCTCTCCCACCTGGTGAAGCGAAGGCCTACCCTTGAGCAACAATTCCTAACCCTGACCAACAACAAATAAAGCATGTTCAGACTCCTCGACATAGAATTGCACAAGTTAAGGAACAGCCGGGCGAGCAAGGTCCTGATCATCACCTATTTCCTCCTGCTCACCTCCATCGCCCTGATCGCTGCGATCAAATTCGACATCGGTCCGGTGCAGTTCCACCTGGCCGAGCAGGGAATATTCAACTTTCCCTACATCTGGCATTTCAACACCTTTATCGCGGCCTTCTTCAAGTTCTTCCTCCTGTTGGTGATCGTCTCGATGATGGCCAATGAGTACAGCAACAAGACGCTCAAGCAAAATCTCATAGACGGGCTGAGCAAGAAGGAATTCGTCCTGAGCAAATTCTACACCGTGGTGCTCTTTGCCCTGGTCTCCACCCTTTTCGTCTTTGTCGTGTCGCTGATCCTGGGCCTCATCTATTCTGACTTCAACGAGATCTCCATAATCTTCTCGGACCTGGAATACCTGCTGGCCTTCTTTGTCAAGCTTTTGGGATTCTTCTCCTTCGGACTCTTCCTTGGCGTGCTGATAAAGCGCTCGGCCTTCGCCGTGGGGGCCATGCTCATCTGGTTCTTCGTGGAACTCATCGGCTATAACATCATGAAATGGAACCTGTTCAGGGATACGGACATCGCGGAGCACATCTTCCAGTTCGCCCCGCTCAACTCCATGTGGAACCTGATCGATGAGCCTTTTTCCAGGCTGAATGCAGTCAAGACCATCGCCAGCCAGATCGGTGAGGACATCAGCAGCGACTACGGGGTGCACTGGTACGAGATCGCCATCGTCCTGGGCTGGACGGCGCTGTTCATCTATGGCTCTTACTATCTCCTCAAGATTCGCGACCTCTGATCAGGCTGCGAGACCTCTGATCAGGATGTGCAACCTCTGATAATTTGCGTATTTTTGGAGCATGCAATTCAAACTCGTTTCCGATTTCAAGCCCACCGGGGATCAGCCCCAGGCCATCGAGCAATTGGCCAAGGGCATACTGCAAAATGAAAAGTACCAGGTGCTTCTGGGGGTGACGGGTTCGGGCAAGACCTTCACGGCTGCCAATGTCATCGAGCGCGTCCAGAGGCCCACCCTGGTCCTGGCCCACAACAAGACCCTGGCGGGTCAGCTCTATTCCGAGTTCAAGCAGTTCTTCCCGGAGAATGCAGTGGAATACTTCGTCTCCTACTACGACTATTACCAGCCGGAGGCCTTCATCCCGACCACCGGTCTCTACATCGAGAAAGACCTCTCGATCAACGACGAGATCGAAAGGCTCAGGCTGAGCACCACCTCCGCCCTGCTTTCGGGAAGGCGTGACGTGCTCGTGGTGGCCTCTGTCTCCTGTCTTTACGGAATTGGAAACCCCGTGGAATTCAAGAAGAACGTCATCACCATTTCCGTTGGGGAGCGGGTGGCCCGAACCCGGTTCCTGCACCGCCTGGTGACCAGCCTGTACTCCAGGACCGAAGACCTTGCCAAAAGCGGGACCTTCCGGGTAAAGGGAGACACGGTGACCATCTATCCCTCCTATGGGGATTTCGGGTTCAGGATCCATTTCTTCGGGGATGAGATCGAGGAGATCGAAAGCTTCGACCTGGTCAGCAACCAGGTCACGGACCGGTTCGAAAGCCTGAACATCTATCCTGCCAACCTCTTCGTGACTTCCCCGGACGTGTTGCAGAATGCCATCCACGAGATCCAGGAGGACCTGGTCAAACAGGTCCGGTTCTTCAAGGAATCGGGGCGGAGCCTGGAAGCGAAGCGGCTCAAGGAGCGGACCGAGTTCGACCTGGAAATGATCCGCGAGCTGGGATACTGCAGCGGGATCGAGAACTATTCCCGCTACCTGGACGGGCGCCCTGCCGGAACCCGGCCCTTCTGCCTGCTGGACTATTTTCCCGACGACTACCTCATGCTCATAGACGAGAGCCACGTGACCATTCCCCAGGTGCACGCCATGTACGGCGGAGACCGCTCGCGCAAGGAGAACCTGGTCGAATACGGCTTTAGGCTCCCAGCAGCCATGGACAACCGACCTTTGAAGTTCGAAGAGTTCGAGGCCATACAGAACCAGGTGATCTACATCAGCGCAACCCCGGCCGACTACGAGTTGGAACACAGCGAGGGAGTCTTCGTGGAGCAGGTGATCCGCCCCACAGGGCTGCTGGATCCGGTGATCGAGGTTCGGCCCAGCGAGAACCAGATCGATGACCTGATCGAAGAGATACAGCTTCGCGTGGATGCGGACGAAAGGGTACTGGTCACCACGCTGACCAAGAGAATGGCCGAGGAGCTCACCAAATACCTGGCCCGGATCCAGGTGCGATGCAGGTACATTCATTCGGATGTGGACACCCTGGAGCGAATCGAGATCATGACCGACCTCAGAAAAGGGCTCTTTGACGTGTTGATCGGGGTCAACCTGCTTCGTGAAGGCCTGGACCTGCCCGAGGTGTCGCTGGTCGCCATCCTGGACGCCGACAAGGAGGGCTTTCTCAGGAGCCACAGGTCCCTGACCCAGACCGTGGGCAGGGCCGCGCGAAATGTGAACGGAAAAGCCATCATGTACGCCGACAAGATGACCCGTAGCATGCAGCTCACCATAGACGAGACGGAGCGAAGAAGGGAAAAGCAGATGGCCTACAACGAGGAACAGGGTATCACCCCCCAGCAGATCCGGAAGAACATAGACGAATCCCTGACCAAGAACCAGATCGCGACCTACCAGTACGAGGAGGCCAATGCCAAAGCCACCGAGCACGAGCTCAAATACCTGTCTAAACCTGAGATCGAAAAGAGGATCAGGGAAAAGCGCAAGAACATGGAAAGCGCAGCCAAATCACTGGATTTCCTGGTTGCGGCCAAACTTCGTGACGAGATCAAGGAACTGCAGGAATACCTGTAGCCTCAATTGCCTTTTTTGTAGTCTTCCAGGAATTTGGCCAGGCCGATGTCGGTGAGCGGATGCTTCAACAGCCCGGAGATGGCGCTGAGCGGACCGGTCATGACATCTGCGCCGATCTTCGCGCAATCGATGATGTGCATGGTGTGCCGTACCGATGCTGCCAGGATCTCCGTTTCATAGCCATAGTTGTCGAAGATGAGTCGGATCTCCGAGATCAGGCCGAGCCCGTCCGTGGAAACGTCATCAAGCCTGCCGATGAAAGGGGACACATAGGTCGCTCCGGCCTTGGCAGCCAAAAGGGCCTGCCCGGGAGAGAACACCAGGGTCATGTTGATCTTGACACCCTTGTCCGCAAAGTACTTGCAGGCTTTCACTCCGTCCGCGATCATGGGCAGCTTGACCACGATCTGCGGATCCAGGGCAGCAAGCTCCTCTCCTTCCCGGATCATGCCTTCCAAATCGGTAGCGATGACCTCCGCGCTCACGTCACCATCCACTATGGAGCAGATCTCCCTGTAATGATTGATGATGTTTTCCTTGCCGGTGATTCCTTCCTTGGCCATCAGTGAAGGGTTGGTGGTCACTCCGTCCAGGATCCCAAGAGCCTGAGCCTCTCGAATCTGATCCAGGTTTGCCGTATCAATAAAAAATTTCATCGTCCTGTTTTAATTTTCGCAAAGATAACAGATATCTGCAGAACCGGGCTTTCTTTTTATCAAATGAAAGGCCAACTTGTCAACATGCCCTGTTCATTCCGTTTTTTGGCTATCTTGTGAGCAAGATCAAAGTACCATGGAACAAGAAAAAAATGATCCCAAAGAACTGATCATCAACGGATTCAGGCACCTGCGACTGGATCACCAATCCTTCCCGGAAGAGGAACTGGCCGCCAGGAGCGAAGAGTTCTACAGGCGGATGGACAGCAGGCGCTCGGTCCGGGAATTCAGCGACCGCCCGGTGCCGAAAGAAGTCATAGAGAACCTCATCCGGGCAGCCTCGACCTCACCCTCCGGCGCGCACAAGCAGCCCTGGACCTTTTGCGCGATCTCGGATCCCGCGCTGAAATCGAAGATCCGCGAAGCCGCTGAACAGGAAGAAAAGGAATCCTATGAGCATCGCATGGCCCAGCGCTGGAAAGACGACCTGGCCCCCATGGCCACGGACATGCACAAACCCTTTTTGGAAATCGCCCCCTGGCTCATCGTGGTGTGCAAAAGAGCCTACGAGCTCGATCCCGACGGGGTCAAGCACAACAATTATTATGTGAATGAATCCGTGGGAATCGCTAGCGGCATGCTGATCACGGCAATTCACAACGCCGGCCTGGTCACCCTCACGCATACCCCCAGCCCCATGCGCTTCTTGACCCAGATCCTGGATCGCCCGGAGAATGAGCGGGCCTTCCTGTTGCTTCCGGTGGGATATCCCAAAGAACCGACCTACGTGCCGGACCTGAAAAGAAAAGGACTGGGCGAGATGTCGGTCTTCTACGAGGGCTGAAACCTAAAGCTTGTAGTGATTCATGAGCAGGCGCTCATACCATTTTGATGGGAGCACTCTCTTGAGGATGATGGAAAACTTCTGCATGAAAGCGCCTACCTTGTAGCGCACAGCAGGGGAAGATTTCTGTATCACCTGGTGGATCTTTCGGGCCATTTCCATGGGATCGCCTCCCTCGTCCACATGCTCGTCCATGAGGTCCAGGCTCTTCTGGTAAATCTCCCTGTAAGGGGAATCTTCGAGGACCGGGGCATGGTAGCGTCCCGCGGCAATGCCGGTGGCGAAGTCGCCCGGTGCGATGTTGGTCAGCTCGATCCCGAAGCCCTTCAGCTCCATCCTCGCGCTTTCGGTGAGCAATTCAAGTGCACCCTTGGTCGCGCTGTAGATGCCCCGGAAGGGAAGCCCCATGTATCCCGCTATGGAGGTTATGTTGATGACGAGACCGCTTCCCTGCTTCCGCATGGAAGGAAGCACCGCCTTCATGACCTCAATGGGACCGAAGAAATTGGTGTCGAATACGCGCTTCATCTCCCCTGTCGGAGTCTCTTCCAGGGGGCCTGTGATCCCCATGCCCGCATTGTTGATGAGGACGTCTATTCTCCCCTCTTTGTCGAGCAGAGTCGCCACCGCCTTTCGCACGGATTCCGGATCGCACACGTCCAGGGGCAATAGGGTGAAGTTTCTTTGATTGTCTGCTGGTTTCCTGCTGGTCCCGTAGACCCTGAATCCCTTTTCGGAAAGGTATTCTGCAGTGGTCTTTCCGATCCCGGATGAAGCACCGGTTATGAGAACGACTTTTTCCATCCCTTGACTTTTGGGTACAAAAAATGGCAAGCTACCTGCATCACACCGCTACGACCTAATACCTTTGCTGCGTTCCCGCCCTGGAGGATTCAAAGGGAGCTGGTTGTGCAGGACTTGCCGCTGCAAAAATACTACGCTTTTGCGATATAACAAGCATTTTTGTGTAACTTTTTCATCCTGCCGGACACTAACTGTGAAAACCATTTTATTATCTATCTTTGTCTTAACCTTAATCAAACTATTATGGAAAATCAACCCACCGTATCCCGAAAGAGCATCATGATCAACTTCGGTCTGTTCATGGGATTTGCAAGCATTGTCGTGCAGCTCCTGATCTATGTTTTCGGCAACATCTATGAGCCGCACTGGAGCTTCATCGTTTTGTCTCTGGCTGTATCCACCCTGTTCATCGTCCTGGGGATCAAAAAGGTAAAGGAATTGCAAAACGGTTTTCTTTCCATGGGGGATGCCCTGAAGACCGGACTCGGGATCGCGCTGATCTCGGCCATCATCTATACGGTTTATCTCGTGATCTTCCAGCACCTGATCGAACCCTCTTATTTTGACAACCTGGCACTGATCCAGGAGCAGGCCATCATAGAACAGAACCCAAACCTCACGGATGAGCAGCTGGAGCAGGCCAAGGGCTTTGCCGAAATGTTCAACAACTCAGGCGTCAATGCGGCCATCACCATCGTGATCAGCTTGTTCCTGGGCCTGATCATCTCCTTCTTCGCCGGCCTGGTCATGAAAAAATCTGAAATCTAGAATTTATGGATCTATCCATCGTCGTTCCTCTGCTGAACGAGGAAGAATCGATACAGGAACTTTACGATTGGATCGCAGCTGTGATGCGATCCAATCGTTTTTCCTACGAGATCATCTTTGTGGATGACGGGAGCGACGACGGATCCTGGGGGCTGATCGAGGACCTGGCTCAAAAGCACCCTGAGGTGAAGGGGATGCGGTTCCACCTCAACTACGGCAAGTCCCAGGCGCTCAACGCAGCATTCAAGGAAGTCAATGGAGACGTTGTGATCACCATGGATGCCGACCTGCAGGACAACCCGGAGGAGATCCCCGAGTTGTACAGGATGGTGAAGGAAGAAGGTTACGACCTCGTCTCGGGCTGGAAAAAGAAACGCTACGACTCAAAGATCCGAAAGAACCTGCCGTCCAAGCTGTTCAACGCGGCCGCGAGAAAGACCTCGGGCCTGAAGCTCCACGATTTCAACTGTGGCCTCAAGGCCTACAAGGCCGAGGTGATCAGGAACGTGGACGTCTACGGGGAGATGCACCGATACATCCCCGTTCTGGCCAAAAATGCGGGCTACAGCAGGATCGGCGAGAAGGTGGTGCAGCACCAGGCGCGTAAATACGGCTCGACCAAGTTCGGTATGGACCGCTTCATTCACGGCTTCCTCGACCTGATCACGATCAATTTCCTCTCCCGTTTCGGGAAAAGGCCCATGCACCTGTTCGGGTTGCTGGGCACCCTGATGTTCCTGCTGGGTCTTGGATCCGCTTTGTACATCGGTGTCACCAAACTGGTCAAACTGTACAACGGGGAACCGGCCATACTGGTCACCGACAACCCCTGGTTCTACATTGCCCTGAGCTGCATGATCATTGGGTCCCAGCTCTTTCTCGCGGGCTTCGTGGGCGAGCTTATCCTTCGATCCAAGGAAAAGCCCAGCCGATACAAGATCAGCGAACGGCTCAACCTTTGAGAACTCACTGAATGCGGGGCGGAATTCCTTTGAAAAGTTTATCTTTGTTCTTCCAATAAATCCGACCAAAAAATGAACAGCCCCGAAATCATCAGCAAAGCCAAACTCTGGTTGTCCGATACCTTTGACCAGGAGACCAGGAAAGAGATAAAAGAATTGTTGGACAAGGGCTCCGACGAGCTCACGGACAGGTTCTACAAGGACTTGGAATTCGGTACCGGCGGAATGCGCGGTACCATGGGTGCCGGGACGAACCGCATCAACAAGTACACCCTTGGAAAGAACACCCAGGGGCTTTCGAATTACCTGAACAGGAACTTCCCGGGCAAGCGACCCAGCGTCGCAATCGCCTACGACTGCCGACACAACAGCAAGACCTTTGCCCGCTCGGTGGCGGAAGTCTTTTCTGCCAACGGGATCAAGGTCTACCTCTTCGAGGACCTTCGCCCAACCCCGGAGCTTTCCTATGCGGTCCGGGAGCTCGGATGCGACTCGGGCATCGTATTGACGGCCTCGCACAACCCACCGGAGTACAATGGCTACAAGGTTTATTTCAATGACGGGGGGCAGATCATTCCCCCTCAGGACGGAGAGATCGTGGACGAGATCAACGCCGTGAAGTTCGAGGACATAAAATTTGAGGCCGATGATTCGCTGATCGAGATCATCGGGGAAGAGATCGATGCCAAATTCGCAGTGGCCTCGGTGAAAAATGCCACTTCGGGGGATACCGTTGGCAGGGACAAGTTGAAGATCGTCTTCACCTCGCTGCACGGGACCTCGATCACCATGGTTCCCAGGGCACTGGAACTGGCCGGATTCACCGATGTGCACATCGTAGAGGAGCAGAGAGAGCCGGACGGGGATTTCCCGACGGTGGAGTCTCCGAACCCGGAAGAGCCCGCAGCCCTGAAAATGGCCACGGACCTGGCCGAACGCATCGGCGCCGACATCGTGATCGGAACGGATCCCGATTGCGACCGTCTCGGGATCGCGGTCCGGAACATGAATGGTGACCTGGTCCTTCTGAACGGGAACCAGACCTTTGCCATACTGGTGAACGCCCTGCTCAGGGAATGGTCTGCACAGGGACGCATAGACGGTAAGCAGTTCGTGGGCTCGACCATCGTATCGACTCCCATGGTGATCAAGATCGCCGAAAGCTACGGGGTGAAGACCAAGGTGGGACTCACCGGATTCAAGTGGATCGCAAAGATGATACGTGAAGCCGAAGGCAAGGAAGAATTCATCGGCGGAGGCGAAGAAAGCTTCGGATTCATGGTCGGAGACTTCGTCAGGGACAAGGACGCGGTGTCCAGCACGGTTTTGGCCTGTGAGATCGCCGCGAGGGCCAAGAGCCAAAACAGCACGCTGTACAGGGAGCTCCTGGAGCTCTATCTCAAGCATGGCTTCTATAAGGAACACCTGATCTCGGTGGTGAAGAAAGGAGTGCAGGGAGCCCAGGAGATACAGCAGATGATGACCGACATGAGAAACAACCCGGTCAGCGAGATCCACGGGGAAAAGGTGAAGTACCTTTACGACTACCAGACTTCTGTTCGAAAAGACCTGATCAAGGGAACTGAAACCGCGATCGATCTTCCCAAATCGAATGTGCTGATCTACGAGACCGTCGAAGGTACCCGAATGGCTGCGAGGCCCAGCGGAACAGAGCCAAAGATCAAATTCTACTTCAGCGTGAACGGCCCGATGAGCAGCCTGGAGGAAGCCGGGGAGGCAGAGGCCAGGCTCGATCGAAAGATCAGCGCCATCATCGAGGAGTTCAAACTTTGAGGAGGCCCGGACTATGATGTACTTCAGGAAAATCATGCGCTTTGCCAGGCCTTATCTCAAGTTCGCCTGGATGAACATCTTTTTCAACATTCTGTATGCCATCTTCAATGTGCTTTCCGTGCTCACCTTCATCCCGGTTCTTGGAATTCTCTTCGGACGGGAGGAAAAAGTGACGCAGAAACCGGTTTTCAAAGGACTTACGGGAATATACGACTACGTTCAGGACAGCCTGAACTACCAGGTTTCCAACATGATGGAAACCGGAGGGATCGAAAAGGCGCTGGTATTCATCTGCCTGATCAGTTTCTCCATGTTCTTCTTCAAGAACCTGTTCCGCTACCTGGCCCTCTTTGTCATGACCTTCCTCCTCACCGGGGTGGTCAAGGACCTTAGGGACAGCCTTTACAACAAGATCGTGTCCCTGCCCATTTCCTACTATTCTGAAAAGAGGAAAGGAGATACCATGGCGAGGATCTCCAACGACGTGCAGGAGATCGAGACCTCCTTCCTGAACACCCTGGAAGCCCTGTTCAGCGAGCCCCTGACCATCACCTTCACGCTGATCTCCATGTTTGCGATCAGCGCCAAGCTCACCCTGTTCGCTTTCATTCTGTTGCCCGTCTCCGGGGTGATCATCTCTTCGGTCAGCAAGCGCCTCAAGGCCAAAAGCCTGCTCGCCCAGCAGGAGACCGGGACCTTCCTTTCCTTTGTGGAAGAGACACTTACAGGCCTCAAGGTGATCAAGGGCTTTACCGCCGAGAACAAGATGAATTCAAGGTTCCAGCAGTCGACCTCCCGGCTCAGGAGGCTGATGAACAGCGTCATGAACCGCAAGAACCTGGCCTCACCCATGAGCGAGTTCCTGGGATCGGCCACCATCATCCTCATCCTTTGGTACGGGGGCAGGATCGTCCTGCTCGGGGAGGACGAGATGAAACCCCAGGAGTTCCTCGGATACATCGGGCTTTTCTACCTGATTCTCAACCCGGCAAAGGCCATTTCCAAAGCGGTCTTCAGCATCCAGAAGGGAAATGCCTCGGCGGAGCGCATCATTTCGGTCCTGGAGGCGGAGAACCCGATCACCGACAGCCCCAATGCCCGCGAAAAGGAAAGCTTCGAAAAGGAGATCGAACTCAGGAACATTTCCTTCAGGTACCAGGAAGAGGACGTGATCAGGAACCTTTCACTGTCGATCCCTAAAGGGCAGTCGGTGGCCCTTGTCGGCCAGTCCGGAAGCGGAAAATCCACCCTGGCCAACCTGATCCCCAGGTTCTACGACGTGAACGAGGGTGAGATCCTGCTGGACGGGACCAACATCAAGGACGTCAAGATCGAATCCCTGAGGGAGCTCATGGGGCTGGTAACACAGGAGTCCATCCTTTTCAACGATACGGTGAAAAACAACATCATGCTGGGAGTTGACGAGGCCACGGATGAGCAAATAGAAGAGGCCGCCAGGATCGCCAATGCCCACGATTTCATCATGGAGCTTCCCAACCAATACGAGAGCAACATAGGAGACAGCGGAAACCTGTTGTCCGGAGGTCAGCGGCAGAGGCTATCGATCGCCAGGGCGGTGCTCAAGAACCCGCCCATCATGATCCTGGACGAGGCTACCTCCGCCCTTGACACGGAGTCGGAGCAGCTCGTGCAGCAGGCCCTTGAGAAAATGATGCAGAACAGGACCTCCGTGGTGATCGCGCACAGGCTCTCCACCATTCAGAAGGCCGACAGGATCGTCGTCGTGCACAGGGGAGAGATCATCGAAGAGGGAAAACACGCTGAATTGCTTGAAAAGAAAGGCGCCTATCACAAGCTGGTGACCATGCAGGCCCTGGATTGAGACAACATGAAATATGAAACGAGAATGAGAATCATCGAAAGTCTTGAATGGCGTTACGCCTGTAAAAGGTTCGACAGCAGCCGAAAATTGACGGAGGAGAAGGTGGAGGCGCTCAAAAAGGCCTTTAGCCTGACGGCAACTTCCTATGGCCTGCAACCTATCAAAATGCTGGTCATCCGATCAGAGGAATTGAAGAAAGACATTTTTCCTTACAGCTATTACCAGCCCCAGGTCACGACCTGTTCGCACCTGCTCGTGATCTGCATAGACACTACGTTCGGGGCGGATTCCGTAAGGGCCAAGTTCGACCTGGAGCAGGAGATCCGGGGAACCGGGGAAGAGATCGTCGGGAAATTCAGAGAACAGCTAGTTGCCATCTATGGGAAAAAGACAAAGCAGGAGATCGAACGGGAGTCGGTGCTGCAGGCCTACATTGCCCTGGGCAACCTGATGACCGTATGCGCGGAAATGAGAATAGACGCCTGCCCGATGGAGGGCTTCGTCCCTTCCAAGGTGGACGAGGTACTGAACCTGGGTGAGAGAAACCTTAGGTCTGTGCTGCTGCTGCCGGTGGGCTACAGATCGGAAGAGGATCCCACCAACGGCCTGGAGAAGGTGCGCAAACCCCTTGAGGAAACGGTTATCGACCTGGATTGAGACCGGGTCCTGCAATAGGAAGACAAGAACGATTTAAGTAGAATAATTATAAGTTTTCAAACTATGAGCCAGTCAGTGGTCAGCCAACTTGAGCCCCATGCCATTTGGGAGAATTTCGAACGCATCAACGCGATCCCCAGGGGGTCCAAAAAGGAAGACAGGATCATCGAGTTCATGGTCGATTTCGGCAAGGAGCTCGGCCTGGAGACCACGGTGGACCCCGTGGGCAACGTCATCATCCGAAAAGCCGCCACCCCGGGAATGGAGGATCGAAAGACAGTGGTCCTGCAGTCTCACCTGGACATGGTGCACCAGAAGAACGAGGATACCGACTTTGACTTTGACCGTGAGGGCATCAGGATGCGGATCGACGGTGACTGGGTTAAGGCCCAGGGTACCACCCTTGGGGCAGACAACGGAATTGGCGTCGCAGCCATCATGGGGATCCTGCAAAGCCGTGACCTGGCCCATCCCGACATAGAGGCCCTGTTCACCATAGACGAGGAAACCGGGATGACCGGTGCCCAGGGACTACAGGAAGGATACCTTAAAGGTGAGATCCTGCTGAACCTCGACACAGAAGAGGATGACGAGATCGACATCGGCTGCGCGGGCGGGATAGACGTCACCGCAACCCGAAGCTATGAATCGGTTCCCCCCGCAGAAGGTTCCCGGGGATATCGGGTCACCGTCAAAGGCCTGCAGGGAGGACATTCCGGGATGGACATCCACAAAGGTCTGGGCAACGCGAACAAGATCATGAACGAGATCCTGATGCATCTGGGTGCCGATATTCAGCTGGGCCAGCTCAAGGGAGGCAGCCTGAGGAATGCCATACCCAGGGAGAGCTTTGCCAAGATCATGGTCGAGGAATCGCTGAGCGATGGAGTGAAGCGGCAATTTGGGGAGGTGGCTGAGAGGATCAGGGACCGTTTCCGCGTGGTAGAGCCCGACCTAGAGCTCAGCCTCTCGGAATCGGAAAACCTGGACAAGGTGCTGAGCGCACAGGATCAGCAGGCGCTTCTGGCGAGCCTGGAAGGTGCGCACAACGGCGTCTACAGAATGAGCCCGGAGATCCCGGATCTCGTTGAGGCCTCCAACAACATAGCAAAGGTCACCGTGGCAGAGGGATCCATGGTGGTGGAATGCCTTACCAGGTCTTCTGTGGAAGAGAGTAAGACAGAGTTGACTGAAGTCCTCGGGGCCAACTTTGAAGCCCGGGGTTTCAAAGTCGGCCTTTCCGGATCCTACCCCGGTTGGAGCCCCAACCGCAATTCACCGATACTCAAGGTATTGACCGGGCTGTACAGTGACCTTTTCGGGAAGGAGCCCAATGTTGTGGCCTGCCATGCCGGCCTGGAATGCGGGATCATCGGTTCGCACTACCCCGAGATGGACATGATCTCCTTCGGGCCCACCATCCGCGGGGCGCATTCCCCGGATGAGCGCGTGAGCATTTCCTCTACGGAAAGATTTTGGATGTTCTTGTGTGAAATCCTGAAAAACATCCCGTTGAGAAAAGTTTAGTGACTTGGCTACCAGTCGATCTGCTGCTTTCCCTGTTTCCTGAGATAGGCATTTGCCTTGCTGAAGTGCCGGTTTCCGAACCAGTAGCCCCGATTCGCGCTGAGGGGTGAAGGATGACCGCTTTGAAGCACCAGGTGCCTGGAAGAATCTATGATGCTCCCCTTTTTCCGGGCATAGCCTCCCCAAAGCATGAACACCACTCCTTCACGATCTTCAGAGAGCCTGCGGATGACCTGGTCCGTAAAGGTCTCCCAGCCCCTGTTCTGATGCGAGGCCGCCTGGCCCTGGCGAACGGTAAGCGTTGCGTTGAGCAGGAGCACGCCCTGGTCGGCCCAATGGGTAAGGTCGCCTTCCTGGGGATAAGGCTTCCCGACATCCGATTCCAGCTCCTTGAAAATGTTCGTCAGGGAAGGGGGATGAGCTATTCCCCTGTGGACGGAAAAGCAGAGCCCGTTGGCCTGCCCTGAGCCGTGGTAGGGATCCTGGCCGAGTATGACCACCTTGACGGATTCGAAGGGACAATGATCGAAGGCGGCAAAGATCTCCTTCCCAGGGGGATAGCACCTGTGGCTCCTGTACTCCGACCGCACGAACTCCGCCAGGTCCCTGAAATAGTCCTTGCCGAATTCCGGCTGCAACAGGGGTTTCCAACTGGCTGAGATTTGCACGTCCATCGCTTTTTTTTGGTTATTTTTGCCTGGTACAAATGTAGGGTTTTGACAAAGAACATCACAGAAAAAACACTGAGCGACCTCGAGTTCTCGACCGTCCTCTCCATGATCGAGGAGCATTGCGTGTCGGAGCTCGGCCGAGAAAGAGTTAGGTCCATAAGGCCCATTGGCCGGATGCTGGAAATGAAGTCGGAACTCAACCAGGTGAACGAGTACCTGTCCTCATTTGAGAACGCTAACAGGATCCCAAGCCACTACTTCGAGGACATCAGCCGGGAGATCCACCTGCTCGGCATCGAAGACAGCTTCCTGGAAGGAATCGCATTCAACAAGATCTCTTCCCTTTCCTCAAGCGTGAACGACCTGCTTCAGTTCTTCGACAAGTTCAGGGAGTACTACCCTACCCTCTTCGAGGAATCACAGGATCTCGAGAGGTCGAGGGAACCCGAAAAAAGGATCGGGCGCGTCATCTCTCCCCACGGGGAGGTGCTGGACAAGTCTTCGGAGACCCTGCTCGGCATCCGCAAACAGATCGCCTCCATCCGCGGCAAGCTGGGAGGGAGCTTCAACAAGTCGCTTGCTCATTATGCCAGCCTGGGCTATCTCGACGACATCCGGGAAAGCGTGGTGGACAACCAGCGCGTTCTTGCCGTGCTGGCCATGTACCGAAAAAAGGTGCGAGGCGCCATCCTGGGAAGCTCCAAGACCGGGAGCATCGTTTACATCGCACCCGAATCGACCCTGCAGCTGACCCGAGAGCTTCAGAACATGAAGTACGAGGAAAAGGAAGAGGAGGTCAGGATTCTCAAGGAGCTGACCAATGAGCTGCGTCCCTACCGGCAGCTGCTTGCGCGTTACCAGGACTACCTCGTTCACCTGGACAGCATCGGGGCAAGGGCCAAATACGCCAGGGACATCGGGGCCTGCCTTCCGAAGATCACAAAGGAAAAGAGGGTCTTTCTGCGCGAAGCCTACCACCCCATACTCTGGGTGGAGAACAGGGCCAAGAAGCTGAAGACCATAGCCCAGACCCTCGAACTCAACCCCGAACAGCAGATCATCGTGATCTCCGGGCCCAATGCCGGGGGGAAAAGCATAACTCTCAAGACCGTCGGGCTCCTGCAGGTGATGATCCAAAGCGGTATCCTCATCCCCGTGCACGAGCGAAGTGAATTGTGCGTCTTTGACAAGGTGCTCACCGATATCGGAGACAATCAGTCGATCGAGAACCAGCTCAGCACCTACAGCTACAGGCTCAAGAACATGCGTGGCTTCCTCAAGGCCTGCAACGACAAGACCCTGTTCCTGATCGATGAGTTCGGTACGGGAAGCGACCCGGAGCTGGGGGGCGCGCTCGCGGAGGTGTTCCTCGAGGAATTCTACGACAAGGGAGCCTTCGGGATCATCACCACGCATTATTCCAATCTCAAGGTCCTGGCCAATGAGCTCGAGCACGCGACCAATGCCAACATGCAGTTCGACCAGGGCTCCCTGGAACCCATGTACCAGCTCAACACGGGCCAGGCCGGAAGCTCCTTCACCTTTGAAGTGGCCCAGAAGAACGGGATCCCCTTCAGCCTGATCAACCGGGCGAAGAAGAAGGTGGAACGAGAGAAGATCAGGCTGGACAAGACCATAGCCAGCCTGCAAAAGGAACGGAACCAGCTTCGCAAAAAATCAGACCTGCTCGAAAAACAGCAGCTGGAATCCAAAGAGGGCCATGAAGAGCTGCTTAGCCAACAGCAGAAGATCAGGGAGCGGATAGAATCCTTCCAGACCCTGTACGACACCAATCAGAAGATGCTCTCCTTCGGAAGGAAGACCAATGAGCTTTTCAATAAGTTCTTCCAGACCGGCAACAAGAAGCAGCTGGTCTCGGAGTTCACCAAGTGGTCGCTGATCGAGCAGACCCGCTTCGAGGAAAAGAAAAAGGAGAGAATGGAAGCCGAGATGCTGAAGAAGAACGACGAAAGGGAAAGGCCCCTGTCAAAGAGGGAGCGCACGCGGATCAACCGCCAGCTGAAGCTCGAAGAGGAGAAAAAGAGGAAAGCGCTCAAAGAGATCGAAGAGGAAGTCATACCCGAGGTAGAGAAGGTCCGTGAGGAAAAGAAGAAGGTCAGGCGGGAAAAGGCCCTGGTGATCGAGGGATACGAGTTCAAGGTCAACGACGTCGTCAGGCTCAAGGAGGGCAATGCAAAGGGATCCATAGAAAAGATCGAAAAGAACATCGCCACCATCAATTATGGCCTGTTCACCGCCAAAACCGATTTGGATCAGCTGGAGCTGGTCAAAAAAGGAAACTAGGCTCAGTCTTCGGAATAGCGCTGCATCTCCCGGTCATAGAAGCGGCTCGCTTCCTCCACGAGCTCCGCGATCTCTATGGTCAGCTCCGCTTCGGTGCCTTCCGGCTCTTCGAGCCATTCCACCTCGTCATTGAGCAGGTTGATGATGCATCTGGGGTATTCCAGGTGAACGATGAAAATGTCCTCCTGGTAGTCCGTGTTGTCTCCCAATATGAATTTTGGCAGGTTCATCCGTGTTGTTTTATGAGTTGGTCTTTCTCAGCGACGCCAAAATGGACAGGTCCCTTTGAAAAATACCCGGTAAAGTTAATGAAACCGGGAACAAAGCCGGCACAACCCAGGCAAAATACCTTATTTTTGTCACAAATCACAGGATAAAAATGACAAAAAGAACCGTTTTTCAGATGCTCAACAAGGCATCTTTGAACTATGCGGATAAGCCCTACCTGAGCACCAAAGACGACGAGGGTTGGGTGCGGACCAGCTTTTCAGAGGCAGAAAGGAAAGCCCGAACCCTGGCCTCGGCCTTTGTCGAGATCGGGATCAGGAAGGGAGACAAGATCGCCATCCTCAGCGAGGCCAAGACCGATTGGATCATCACCGAATTCGCGGCATTGTTCGCAGGTGGGATCTCGGTTCCCCTGTCCATCAAGCTTCTTCCCGAGGAGGTTCCCTTCCGGGTGAACCATTCCGACTCGGTCGTGTTCGCCGTTTCGGAGAACACCCTGGAGAAGGTCATCAGCCAGTGGGACCAATATGAGAATCCGGAGCTCAAGCTGCTGGTTCTGGACAGGCCCTCCGACAAGATCAGCAAACTCTGCAGAAAATACGACTTCGACGCCAGGCAACTGCTATACGTAAAAGACATGTATCGCCTGGGGGAAGCGAACAGGGAACTGCACCATGCGACCCTTGAAGAGCTTGAGCGCTCCACCGGTGAGAACGACGTGGTAACCATTTCCTATACTTCCGGCACCACCGGAAACCCGAAGGGGATCATGCTGACCCACCTGAACTACTATTCCAACAGCCATGCCGCGGTGAGCACCTTCAAGATCCAGGAAGGCATCTCCACCCTGCTGATCCTTCCCACGGACCATTCCTTCGCCCACACCGTCGGGATCTACACCGCCCTGGTCAAAGGGCTTTCCCTGCACTTCGTGGACGCCCGGGGAGGAGGAATGAACGCCCTGAAGAACATCCCGCAGAACCTGATCGAGGCAGAATCCAACTTCCTGCTCACCGTACCTGCGCTGACCAGCAATTTCATCCAGAAGTTCCAGGATGGGATCAGGGCCAAGGGAGGCCTGGTGGAGCAGATCTTCAACCGGGGACTGGAAGCCGGCATACTAAGGAACGGAGACGGGTTTCAAAGACCGGGCACCTGGGTGCAGCTCAAGACCTTCATTCCCTACATGCTTGCGGAAAAGCTGATATTCACCAAGCTCAGGAAGATCTTCGGACCGAACATCGAGTTCTTCGTGGGCGGGGGAGCCTTGCTGGACATCAAGCAGCAGCAGTTCTACAAGGCCATCGGCATCCCGGTGTACCAGGGATACGGGCTTACCGAGGCGACCCCCATCATCTCGACCAATACGCCCTATGACCATAAGATGGGAACCTCCGGCAGGGTGCTCGAGGGAATCACCTGCCGGATCTGCGACGATGAGGGCAGGGATCTGCCCCACGGCGAGAAAGGAGAGATCGTCATCCGGGGGGACAATGTGATGCTGGGCTATTACAAGAACCCGGAAGCCACGGAGGCGACCCTCAAGGAGGGTTGGCTGCATACGGGCGACCTGGGATACTTCGACAGAGACGGTTTCCTGGTGGTCGTTGGGCGTGAAAAGGCCCTGCTCATCTCAGAGGACGGGGAAAAGTACTCCCCCGAGGAGATCGAGGAGGCCATTGTCAACTGCTCGGACTTCATCCACCAGGCGATGATCTATAACGATCACAAGAAATTCACGACGGCCCTGATCACCCTGAACGTTGCCTGGATCAAAAAGGTCCTTGGGAAAGAAGGACTGAATTCGGCAAAAGAACTGAACGACCGTCTCAAGCAGGAGCTGCTCAGGTTTACGAAGCAGCCAGAGTTCAGGGACAAGTTTCCCGTCAAGTGGATACCCTCGAACTTCCAGGTCATAGCAGAGGAGTTCTCCGAGGATAACCAGATGATCAACTCCACCCTCAAAATGGTGCGCCACAGGATCACGGAAGCCTACCAGGACAGGCTGGACCTCATGTACGGAGAAAACGCCCAGGCACTTTCCAGGGAAAAGAACCAGGAAGTCCTGAGGTCCCTGTTCTCCCTATCCGCGAACGAGGACTAAAGCTCCCGCTATGACAGAAGGAACCCGGATCTCACGCATCTCCATGGAAGACCCGCTCTACCAGCAGGAACGGGAGCTCAGAAACAGGATACTCTTGCGCCCGATAGGGATCCCTGACTTCGGATGGGAAAAGAACGACCCCAGGAGCTGGCATTTTGTTGCCCATGAAAACGGCAGGGTCCTGGGCTGCGTAGTGCTGGTCCGCCTGGATCCTGAGGCCAGAAGGACCCAGTTGATCCAGATGGCCGTGGAAACCGAATTCCAGGGTCGGGGATTGGGCAGAATGCTCGTCAAGGAGCTGATTCGTTTTGCCCGGCAACAGGAGGTCGGGGAGATTCTCATCCATTCCAGGGAAGAGGTGACCCAATTTTACGAAAGGCTGGGGTTCCAAATCGTTGGAGAACCCTTCGAGGAAGTTGGGATCAGGCATCGCCATATGCTCATGCGCCTGTCCTGACAGGATGCCACCTTTCCCTGAGCTCCAGGAACAAAAAGAGATTCAGCAATATCATCGAGAAGGCATAGACGCTGTCCTCCACCGGGATGGTTCCCATGCGGATGCCCAGGTTCTCCTGGTCGTTGTACCAGACGATGTTCCCTTCGATCCCTGTGCCTGTGAGCACCCCGTTGACCAGGAAGAAAGGGATGAGCATGACCAGGAAGGTCAGGTAGAAAGGAGACAGCAGCTTGGGTCGCTTCCACAGGACCAATGACAGGATGATGATGCCAAAGCTCATGTCCACTGCGGTATAGGCCCTGTCCCAATTGAACATGCCCACCAGGGCGAAGACAAGAAGGAGCAGGTAACTGATGCGACGGGTTGCACTCTCTGAAAGACCCAGATCCGGCTTGATCTCCAGCAGGGACAGATGCGTAAAGACGCAGGCATAGGGTATGCAGATGAAAAAGAGCCATTCCTCGAGCGGCAGGCTGAACAGGTAATGGCCCGTCAAATAGGTCGGATTGAAGCCCCAGTAGCCGCTGCGCGTAAAATAGACATCCCAAATGATATAGGGGATCATCGCAAGGAAGATCGCCGCGAACAACGCCGGCCATTCCCGGTAGAGCCTTAGCCTCGGGTGAAAGGAAACCAGAAAAGGGACCGAAAGAGACAAGAGGTCCAGCAGGAGATACAGACTGTTGTCGTCAATATTCACCCCTGTAGTATTTCATGGGCACCCAAAGCATGCCGAAGCATTCCCCGTCCTCCTTGCCCAAATGCTTGTGGTGCATCTTATGGGCCCTTCGGATCGCCTTCAGGTAGGGGTTTTTGGTGTTTCGCCAGATCTTGATCCGCTGGTGTATGAACAGGTCGTGGATCACGAAATAGATCACCCCGTAAATGAAGACCCCAATGCCGATCCCCAATGCGACGTCCCAGCCAAAGATCGACCAGAGCGAGAAGGCCGTGATCGAAATGATCGCGAAGAAAACGAAAAAGGAATCGTTCAGCTCGAAAAAGGAGTCGTGATTGTCGCGCACGTGATGATCCTCATGCAGATTCCAGAACATTCCGTGCATGATGTACTTGTGCATAGCCCAGGCCACCCCCTCCATGAGGACCGTGGTAACCAGAATTGTAAGGAATAATACCATAAACTAAGATTTTTCTTTATCACCTGCCAGGTCGATACCGAGCAGGGACTGTTTTAACTCTTCTTCATCCGCCAAAGTTACAAGATTCCTGATCATGGTCTGCTTGTACTCCGGATCGATTTTAGCCTGTGGGAGGTCCGCCTCCAGAAACTCTATGTCTTCCTCGATATCATCATGGTAGTTGAGAAACCGGGGAATCTTCAATTGAATGAGCAGCCTGCAATACACATTCTCTGATGATTTTCCCCTTTTGATCATGCCCTCGAGAGACTCCTTGCCCTTGTTGAAGTATTTAAGCTTCTTGAATGGTGAGGCAACGTATTCCGCCATCATGCAGGTGCCCGCAGCCTTGTAGGCTCCTATCGTGAGTGCATCGGGACCATTTGAATCCACCTGCCGGGCCAACAAACGTTCTATGTCCTCCTCATTTCGGATCAGTTGAAAGTCCCTTCTCACCTCCTCAAGGGAATAGGTCTCCTGGGCCTGGGCATTAAGAATTGAAAACAGGGCCACCGCAAAAAGCAGCTTCGGTATCACAGCAAATTCAATTTATAACTCACAAATGATTTGGTCAGCAGGAACATCTTCATCGGGTTGCTTATCCTGATCCTCTTCTCCAGGATCTGCTCCGCCTGGGTCCTGGTCAGCTTGGACAAGAGCTTTTTGTAATAGATATAGGCCGTATAGACGCCGAACTTGGCCTCCATCGGGAGCTTGAGGATTCCCTGGTAGGCTGCTTCAAAATCCTGTCGGATCTCTTCAATGATCTGCGCTTTGGCCTCTGAATCCATGAAGGTCCCTTGTATGTGAGGGAAATAAGACCGGTGCAGGTTCTGGGTGTCATCCTTAAGGTCCCGCAGAAAATTGACCTTCTGGAAGGCAGAGCCCAGTCGCATCGCCGGCGCCTTGAGCTCGTCGTATTTCTCCTGGTCGCCCTGAACGAAGACCTTGAGACACATCAGGCCCACCACGTCTGCAGAGCCGTAGATATAGTCCTCGTAGTCGGATTGATTGCCATAGTTCTGTTTGTGAAGGTCCGCCCGCATGCTTTTGAGAAAGCTCCGGATCAGGTCCTCATCGATCCCATGCCGGTTGACCACGTCCTGGAAACAGTTCAGTATCGGGTTGAGGCTGATGCCGCGCTCCAATGCCTTTTGAAGGTCCGCCTCGAATTCATCCAGCAGTTCCTCCTTCCGGAACTCGTGAAAGGTGTCTACGATCTCGTCTGCGAACCGCACGAATCCGTAGATCGCATAGATGTCCTTCTGGATCTTCGGGGAGAGCATTTTCACAGCCAGCGAAAATGAAGTGCTGTACGCGTTGGTCACGTCATGACTGCACTTGTAGGACACTTTGTCAAATAGATCTTTCATTTCAGTTATCATTTTTGATGAGGTCAGCGACCAGTTTCCCCGAGATGAGTGATGGGGGGACACCTGGACCAGGAACCGTAAGTTGCCCTGTAAAATACAAATTTTTTACTTTCCTGCTCCTTAATTTTGGTCGGAGGAAGGCAGTTTGCATCAAAGTATTGGCCATTCCGTAGGCATTTCCCTTGAAGGAGTTGTAATCTTTCTTGAAATCATTGACGCAGTAGGACTCCTTGAACAGTATGGATGAGCGCAGCTCCTGCCCCGTAAGACGCTCCAATCTATCGATCAGGATGTCGAAATACTTCTGGCGAAGTTCGGGGTTGTCTTCCAGGTCCGTTGCAAGTGGTATGAGAAAGATGGCCGCCTCCTTGTCCTTCGGTGCCACCTCTGAATCGGTAATGCTCGGGAAACTGGCATAGAAAAGGGGTTCTTCAGGCCAGCTGGGCTCATCATAGATCGCCCGGGCATGTTCGTCGAACGACACGTCGAAGAAAAGGGTATGATGAAGCACATTGTCCAGCTTCTTATCGAATCCGACATAGAATAGCAAAGAAGACGGTGCCATGACCCTCTTCTGCCAAAATCGTTCTGAATAGCCCCGGTTCTGAGCCGACAAAAGACTTTCAGTGTGATGATAGTCCGCACCGGAGACCAGGAGGTTCACGGGTATTTCCTTGTCGTTGACCAACAGGTTCTTCACGGATTGTTTCCCGTCCACCTGGATGGAGCTGACGTTTGAATTCGTGTGGAACCTGACTCCCAACTCCCCGGCCAGGCGAATCATGCCGTCTATGACCGACTTCATGCCACCCTTGGGGTACCAGGTGCCCAGGGCAAAATCAGCGTGGTTCATGAAACTGTAGAAGGAAGGCGTCATCGAGGGTTTGGCCCCCAGGAAGAGCACCGGAAACTCCAGGATCTGCCTGAGCCGCTCGTTCCTGAATCCCTTGCGCACGATATCGTGTATGGAGGAAACGAACTGAGGCAACTCCAGGATCGTGTCTTTGGTCACCAGTTCAACGGGGCTCAGGCCCGGGCGATAAACGAGATTCCCGATGGCTATGTCGTAGTTCTTCTTCGCACGGTCCATGAATCGGTCGAGCCTGATCGAAGAACCTGCCTCTATCGATTCGAAGGTCTCCCGGATTTGGGGCAGGGAATCGTCTATATCCACAAAGTCGCCCTCACCGAAATAGACCCTGTATGCGGGCCCCAGTCGTTCCAGTTGGTAATAGTCCGAGGGGGAACGATCAAAATCATCAAAAAAGCGCTCGAAAACATCCGGCATCCAATACCAGGTGGGGCCCATGTCGAACTTGAACCCGTCCCTGCTGAATTGTCTTGCGCGCCCTCCAAGCTGCTCGTTCTTTTCATAAACGTCAACCTCATAACCTAGTTTCGCAAGGTAACAGGCAGCGGAGACCGATGAAAAACCGGAACCAATGACGGAGATTTTCTTATTTGACATGTGAATTTATTTGGATAAAGTGGAGAAAAGTTAAAAAATAGTTAATTTTTGTTCAACTTTTTTGAATATAGATTAAACTTATTTTGTCCATGTTTAATAATGTCCAATTAATTTGACCACAAAAAAAAGATGCCAGAACAAAAATGTACCGGCTTACCCCTGCTCCTCCCTATTTTTTATGTGCTGCGACACCCGCTCTGGCGCGCTCGCCATTGTGGTAGAAATGATCCAGCTGCTCGATGAAGTCCTGAGGTGAGGATATCCTGATAAGATAATCGTAATCTTCGAGCGCATGCATGTTATCCTCATTTCCGGACACCACGAATGGGACTTTTGAATCCCCGATCACCGATTCTACGAATTGATTCATCTTATGGGGCTTCGGAGTAATGAACATCGACATGAGCAGATCCGGCTCAATGAGGTCGACCACCTTCCTGACATTGACCACGGGTACCCCCTGTCCCAAATAATAGGTCTTCCATCCCCGCTCCTTAGCAATGAAATTGGCCAAGAGCAAACCGAGCTCATGCTCTTCTCCCTCAAGCAGGAACAAGACGATGGCAGGAGCCCCTTTAGGCGGTATGGAGAGGCGCTCGATCGCAGTCACGATCTTTTGACGTATCAGGTTGGATACAAAGTGCTCCTGGGCGATCATGGCCTTGTTGGTATTCCACAAGACCCCTACATACTGAAGGAAGGGGTAGATCATTTCCGTGATGGTCTTCAGAAAGCCCTTTCGGATCACCTGGCGTTCGAAGATATTGTCAAACTCCTCCTCGTTCATCTCGAGCATGGCTATCGTCAGCGCCTTGACCTCATCCATGTCCTCGGAATCAGGATCGGAGAGGATGCCGGTAACCGCTTCAAAGATCTCATCATCACTCATCTTCTCCAATTTGGAGACGCGGTAGCCGTTTCTCACCAGGATACCGAAGTTGAGCAACTTCTTTAGCTGATCGTCCGTGTAGTATCGGATGTTGGTTGGAGTCCGCATGGGCTTGAGGAACCCATATCTCCGCTCCCATATTCTCAATGTATGTGCCTTGATTCCAGACAAAGCCTCTACCTGGGCGACTGAATACGTAATCATGTCTAAGTTATATAAATTAATTATTGTACAAATATACGATTATATAGCTCTAAATCAAGAGAAAAATCGGAAAAAAAACTTTTTTGTTCATTTTTTATATTTTTTTCTTGGACATAAATATTTTTTTTCTTTATATTTGTCCAACTTTTAAACTAATACTCATAAACAATGAAAAGTGTAAGTCAATATTTCAAAACTTTCCCCAGGCTGGCGGCCATCTTTTTGATGCTTACCATGCCTTTTGTCATCAGCAGCTGTAGCGATGATGACGACGATGACAAGATCAGCAAGAACGAGACGATAGTCGACATTGCTGCAAAGACCCCCGAGTTAAGCACATTGGTCAGCGCACTTGAGGCTTCAGGCCTTGATGCCGCACTTTCTGGTCAGGGACCCTTCACGGTCTTCGCACCCACGAATGCGGCTTTCGCCAAACTGCCGGCAGATGAGTTGAACACCATCATCTCTACCCCGTCTCTGCTCACCGCCTTGCTGCAATACCATGTTGTGGCTGCCGAAGCCTTTTCGGACGACCTGAGCAATGGACCTGTTCAGACCCTGCTCTCAGGACAGACCGTGGACGTGAGCCTCGCTGGCGGCATGGTGACGCTCAACGGCTCCTCCAAGGTGACCCAGGCGGACATTGATGCCTCCAATGGTGTGATACATATTATAGATGAGGTACTGATCCCAGACGACTTTGTAGCTCAGACCATCGCCCAGATTGCGGCCGGAAATCCCGAGTTCTCAATTTTGGTGAGCGCGCTTGGCAAGGCTGAGCTGTCAGACTTGCTGGCGGCAGCAAACGACCCGACTCAGGATCTGACCGTCTTTGCGCCGACCAACGCAGCTTTTGAGGCAACACTTGCTGCTCTCGGCAAACAGAGCATCGACGACATTCCGGTCGGGCTTCTGAAGGAAATAGTCACCTATCATATATTGGGCACCGCCGTTTTCTCGGATCAGCTGTCTGATGGAGACGTCGAAACCCTGTTGCCCGGTGAATCCGTGACCGTAGACCTGACCGATGGCGTCAAGATCAACCAGGCTGAGGTGATCATCCCTGATGTACAGGCTGTGAACGGAGTCATTCATGCGGTAGATGCCGTATTGTTGCCAAGCTACGTGACCAGCTCCATCGGAACCATCGCGGAAGAGGTATTGTTCAACAAGGACTTCACCGTGTTGGCTGCCGCGCTGAGAAAGGCTGAACTGCTCGAAACGGTTGCGACCACTCAGAACATAACCGTATTCGCGCCCGACAACGCAGCTTTTGTTGCCGCAGGGATAACCTCTCTCGACGGCCTGGAGAAAGAAGACCTGACCCCGGTCCTCACATACCACGTGCTCGGTTCAAAAGTGCTTTCCTCTCAGCTTCCCGCCAGCGGAATCGCAGAGACCCTGAATGGCAACATCTACCTTGGATACCTGCTCGGAGGCGGTGTTCTGATCAATGGTTTGACAAATATCAAAGCAGTTGACATTGAGAAGAGCAACGGTGTGATCCACGTGATCGACAGAACGCTTATTCCCCCTGCACCGAACGTGGTTGAGATCGCTTTGGCCCTTGCTGATGCAGGTGAAGCTTCGGAATTCACCGTATTGGTCAGCTTGTTGACCGACCCAGCTTACTCCGATATTGCAGACGCCATAATCGCTCAGGACAACATTACAGTGTTTGCTCCAACGGATGCGGCATTCGGAGCCATTGCCGACATCCTTCCAACCCTGACAGAAGACCAGGTACGCACTGTTTTGACATATCATGCAGCACCGGCACGCGTCTTTAGCTATGATCTGGTGGAAGGACAGAACATCAACATGTTGGCAGGACAAACTCTCAGGGTAGTCAGCATCAGCAATACAGGAGTCGTTCTGCAAGACAAATCTGATGACGCCACAAATGTCGTAATTGCCAACGTTCACGGAAGCAACGGAGTCATCCATGTCGTGGACAAGGTATTGATTCCAGAACTATAAGAACCTAGTATTCCCATTTTTGATAGTTTGATTTATTTTGGATGAGAAACGGATCGGTGATTCCCAGTCACCGGTCCTTTCTTTTTTAACGGAAGCTTGGCATTCCTTTGTTCTTTATGGTTAATTTTACGACTCACAACTGCCCTATGAAAACGAATAAGAAATTTCTGGTACTCGCCCTTGCGCTTTTCCTGTGCCAGCTCGGTTTTTCACAAACCGGAAGCATCCTCGGCCGCGTGTACAACGAGGTGAACAACGAGTCCATCCCCTTTGCCAACGTCATCATTGAGAACACACAGATGGGCACGGTTACGGATGATGACGGAAGGTTCCGCATCGACAACATCAAACCGGGCATCTACAACCTGACCATCAGTTTCGTGGGCTTCAAAACGGTCTATATCAATGAGATCCAGGTGGGATCGGCAGCTACTGTGGACCTGGATGTGGCCATGGCGGAAGAAAGCGCCCTGCTGGACCAGGTCGTGATCAGCACGAACCGAATCGAGAAATCGGAACAGAGCCCTCTCAGCAAGCAGACCATCGGAGCAACCGAGATCTACCGTAATCCCGGGGCCAACCGGGACATCTCCAAGGTGGTCCAGATCCTCCCAGGGGTGGCCACTACCCTTTCCTTCAGGAATGACATCATCGT
>CAZAZM010000001.1:100424-141878 GCA_964489625.1 uncultured Flavobacteriaceae bacterium | reverse complement strand
GGTGGCACCTTCATGCTGGGCTCGAGTGACATCGGGCTCACCCTGAACGGACCCACCGGAAAGAACTCCTCCTTCATACTCTCGGCGAGGCGGTCCTACCTGCAGTTCCTGTTCAAGGCCCTGAAACTGCCCTTCCTGCCAACCTACAACGACTTTCAGTACAAGCACTTCTTTGAGATCGACGAGAAGAACCAGCTGACGCTGATCGGCCTGGGAGCCATTGACAACTTCGAGCTCAACGAGGAAGTCAATGACGGGGTCACGGACAAGGAGACCCTGGACCGGAACAATTACATCCTGGGCAACCTGCCGGTGAACGACCAGTGGAACTACGCCATCGGGGCCAACTGGAAGCATTTCTCACAGAACAGCTTCCAGAACGTGGTGATCAGCCGGAACCATCTTAACAATACGGCCATCAAATACCAGGACAACATCGAATCTCCCGAGAACCTGGTTTACGATTACGAATCGGAAGAGATCGAGACCAAGCTCAGGGTGGAGAGCACCAAGATCAAGAACGGCTGGACCTGGAACATCGGTGGCGGGCTGGAAGACGTGGTCTACACCAACTCCACCTTCCACAAGAAAGTGATCAACGGGGAGATCCAGACCGTAAATTTCGAGTCGGAGTTCAACATGCAGAAGTTCTCCCTATTCACCCAGGTCAGCAGGTCCTTTGTCAACGACCGGCTTTCCCTTTCTTTGGGGATCAGGACCGATGCCAACAATTACTCGGACGAGATGTCGAACCTGCTCGAACAGCTCTCACCGCGCTTCTCTGCCTCCTACCAGCTAGCCGAGAAATGGGCGGCCAGCTTCAACGTCGGCCGTTACTACCAGCTTCCGGCCTACACGGTCATGGGCTACAGGGACAGTGACGGGACCCTGGTGAACAAGGAGAATGGCATCACCTACATCGAAAACGACCACATCGTGGGCGGGTTGGAATTCAATCCCACCCCCTACTCGAAGATCACATTGGAGGGCTTTTACAAGAAATACGACAAGTACCCGTTCCTGCTGCGCGACAGCATCTCCCTGGCCAACCTCGGCGGGGACTTCGGCGTCATCGGGAACGAGCCCGCAAAATCGATCTCCGAGGGACGAAGCTACGGGGTGGAGCTCTTCATGCAACAGAAGCTGAGCTCCTCGATCTACGGCCTCCTCTCCTATACCTTCGTGCGCAGCGAGTTCCAGGACAAGAACGGGGAATTCGTGCCTTCCTCCTGGGACAACCGCCACATTCTAAACATCACCGCGGGCAAGAAGTTCAAAAAGGACTGGGAGCTTGGCCTCAGGTTCCGATTCCTGGGAGGATCGCCCTTTACCCCTGACGACGTAGAGCTATCGGCCCAGAGGGATATTTGGGACATCACACAACGGGGAATCCCGGACTACGACCTCTTAAATACGGAGAGAAACGGCAATTCACATGGCCTGGACCTGCGCTTGGACAAACGCTGGTTCTTCAAGAAATGGGCTCTGAACGCCTACCTGGACGTGCAGAACATCTATAATTTTGAAAGCGAGGGCAAGCCCTTCCTGGACGTGGTCAGGGATGACAACGGGGCTCCGGTGGTGGACCCCCAGAACCCTGATTCCTACCTGACCCGTGAGATCGAGAACACCGCGGGAACCATACTGCCCTCCATCGGACTCATGATCGAATTCTGAAGCAGGGTGTCGGCCCCGGGGGATCAGGCCTTCACCACTGACTTCTCATAGGCGTCATCGTGCACATGGGCAACGGCCCTTCCGGATGGGTCGTTCATGTTCCTGAAACTCTCGTCCCACTCCAGGGCGATCTTGGTGCTGCAGGCCACCGAAGCCTCCTGTGGCACGCAAAGGGCGGCCGTATCTGAGGGGAAATGCTCAGCGAATATGCTGCGGTAGTAGAACTCTTCCTTGTTGGTCGGGGTCTGGATCGGGAATTTGTATTTGGCATTCGCCAGCTGCTCATCGGTCACCTCCTGCTCCACAATTTCCTTCAGGGTGTCGATCCAGCTGTATCCCACCCCGTCGGAGAACTGTTCCTTCTGCCTCCAGGCCACGCTTTCCGGCAGGTACTTCTCAAAGGCCTTGCGAACGATCCATTTCTCCATTCGCTCCCCGTTGATCATCTTGTCCTCAGGGTTCAGTCTCATGGCCACGTCGATGAACTCCTTGTCCAGGAAGGGCACACGACCTTCGATCCCCCAGGCGGCCAGGGATTTGTTCGCCCTCAGGCAATCGTACATGTGCAGCTTGTCGAGCTTCCTGACGGTCTCCTTGTGAAACTCTTCTGCCGAGGGCGCCTTGTGGAAATAGAGGTAGCCCCCGAAGAGCTCGTCGGCCCCTTCGCCTGAGAGGACCATCTTGACGCCCATCGACTTGATCACCCGGGCCATCAGGTACATCGGCGTGGAGGCCCTGATGGTGGTGATGTCGTAGGTCTCCAGGTTGTAGATCACGTCGCGTATGGCGTCGAGACCTTCCTGTATGGTGAATTTGATCTCGTGGTGGACGGTTCCGATATGATCGGCCACCTTCTGCGCCGCGGCCAGGTCGGGAGAGCCCTCGAGCCCCACCGAAAAGGAATGCAGCCTGGGCCACCAGGCTTCCTGCGTGTCTCCCGATTCTACCCTCTTGTCGGCGTATTTCTTGGCCAGGGCAGAGGTCACGGAAGAGTCCAGGCCTCCCGAAAGCAGCACCCCGTAGGGAACATCGCTCATCAGCTGCCTGTGCACGGCTGCCTCCAGGGCATCGTGGACCTCCTGGATGACGCTTTCGTTATCCTTTACCGCCTCAAAATCGGCCCAGTCTCTCTCATACCATCGAACGAGCTTCCCATCCCGGCTTGAAAGATAGTGCCCCGGGGGAAAGAGCTCTATCTTGGTGCATACGCCTTCCAAAGCCTTGAGCTCGGAAGCCACGTAAAACGTTCCGTTCTGGTCCCATCCGATATATAGTGGAATGATCCCGATGTGGTCTCTTGCCACCAGGTATTCGTCCCGTTCCGCGTCATAGAGGGCAAATGCGAAGATCCCGTTCATCTCATCGATGAAATCCAAGCCCAGCTTCCTGTAAAGGGCCAGTATGACCTCGCAGTCGGATTCTGTCTGAAACTTGTAATCGCCTCCATACTTCTTCCTCAGCTCCCTGTGGTTGTAGATCTCACCATTGGCCGCTAGGATCAGCTTGCCGTCCTCACTGTAAAGAGGCTGCTTGCCGGAAGCCGGGTCCACGATGGCCAGGCGCTCATGGGCAAGGATCGCCTTTTCGTCGCTGTAGATGCCGCTCCAGTCCGGGCCCCTGTGACGGATCCTTTTCGCCATTTCCAGTATTTGGGGCCTGAGGACCTCAGATTTCTCCTTCAGATCGAATGCACATACAATTCCACACATGTCTATATAAGTTTTACATTTGTTTGCAAATATGAACACTATATTCATTTATGTAAACAAAAATAGTGTTTATATTATTATTTGTTACCATATTTTTATTTTTAATATATTTTTGTAACTATATATTTGTATAGTTCCCGGATTGATTACGCATTGCAAGTTTCTTCGAGCCTGGCCTCAAAGAAGGTTCATCACCCCCACAATTTTTTGTTAGTTTAGCACAGAACAGAAATGCGCTAAGATGCAAAAAGACTTGATTGCAAGAATCCGCGAGCTGGAGAAGCAGAGCAGCTTCCTGGAGCCCGCCGAACAGGAACGAAACAGGGCCATTGACCTGGTAAGGGACTACGCCAACGAATTCCTGAATGAGCTTGGAAGCACAAAGACCTTTCAATTTTCGGATGAGATCTCCCCCCTGTTCCGGATACAGGATGAAACCAGGAGCCTGGAGCAGATAATCGACATCTACCGAACCCAGATCGCTCGAAAGGGCATCAATGCGGCTTCAGGGGGCCACCTGGGCTACATCCCGGGAGGAGGCGTATTCGCCTCGTCCCTGGCTGATTTCCTGGTCGACGTGACCAACGAATACGCGGGCATCTTCTATGCCTCACCAGGAGCGGTCACCCTGGAGAACGCGCTGATCGACTGGATCAAGGATATCTTCTCCTATCCTCCGGATGCCGTGGGGAACCTGGCCTCAGGGGGATCGATCGCCAACCTGATCGCCCTTACCTCTGCCCGAGATGCACGGGGGATCAAAGGAAGCACAATCGAGAAAAGCGTCGTATACCTCAGCCCGCAGACTCATCATTGCGTCAACAAGGCCCTTAAGATCATCGGGCTTGGAGATGTCCGGATCAGGAGAATAGAAGTGGATCACAGATCCAGGATCATACCGTCCAGGCTCAAGGAAGCCATAGAGGCAGACAGGGAGAAAGGGCTCAACCCCTTCCTGGTAGTCGCCTCCGGGGGCACAACTGACACCGGTGCGGTGGATCCGCTGGAGCAGATCGGGAGAATCTCCAGGGAGCAGGGGCTTTGGTTTCATGTCGATGCGGCCTATGGGGGCTTTTTCATCCTCACGGAATCCGCCAGGGAGCTGTTCAGGGGAATCGAGCTTTCCGATTCCCTGGTGGTGGATCCTCACAAAGGCCTGTTCCTGCCCTACGGGATCGGGGCTGTACTGGTCAAGGACCGGGAAGCCGTGTTCCGTTCCCACCGCCAAATGGCGGATTACATGCAGGACGCATTTCTCAGCGACCTTCCCGTCAACCCCGCCGACCTCAGCCCGGAGCTTACCAAGCACTTCCGGGGCATGCGCATGTGGCTGCCCCTGCAGCTTTACGGAACCCGACCGTTTACCGCCTGCCTGGAAGAAAAGCTCCTGCTCACAAAATACCTGAGAACCCGGCTTTCGGAGCTGGGCTTCTCCCTGGGGCCGGAGCCCGACCTCTCCGTGACCTATTTCTGGATGGAACGGGGCGAAGATCCGGACCTGTTCAATCAGCAGCTGCTCAAGCTGATCCATGAAGACGGGTCCTCTTATTTCAGTTCGACAAGGGTGAATGGAAGATTCGTCATCCGGGCCGCTATCCTCTCCTTCAGGACAAGGCTTAGCTCGGTAGACAAGGCCGTCGATATGATCGAGGCCTGCCTGGAGCGGGTCAGGATCTAAGGTAGTCGGCGATCTCCCGGTAGATGCTCTCCCCGGGATCTCTCCCGTAGAGGTCCAGGTCAAAGTCGAGCGTTTTTCCCAGGAGAGACTGGAAGGCCTCGTACATGCGCGCCGGATCAGCCCCTGACAGCTCTGCCATGCCTGCCTCAACCAGTTCGGTCCATTCGGTCTCTTCTCGCACCACCAGGCAGGGCTTTTTGTGAAAATAGGCCTCCTTCTGCAGTCCGCCGCTGTCGGTGACGACCAGGGCGCATTTGCTGAGCAGCTCCTGCATCTCGAAATAGCCCAATGGCTCTATGAGCCTTATCGAAGTGGAGATCCCAAAACCTTCCATGGCCTTGCGGGTCCTGGGATGGAGCGGCAGCACTACGGGAAGGGTCTTGTTGATGGTCTCAAGCCCTTCGAAGACTGCCCTGAGGGTTTTCTCATTGCTCGTGTTGTCCTCCCTGTGAATGGTGGCAAGCACGAATTTGTCCCTTGTCAGCCCCAGCTTTCCGGCCAGTCCCGAGCTTCCGGCAGGCCGCTCCCGGAAGAAGCGGACCGAGTCCTTCATGATGTCTCCGCTGAGGATCACCTTTGCATCCAGGCTGCCAAAGCCTTCCCTCTCCAGGTTGGCCACAGCCTGCTCCGTCGGGCAGAACAAGAGGTCCGAGATACGGTCGGTGAGCACCCGGTTGATCTCTTCCGGCATACCCATGTTGTGGGAGCGCAACCCGGCCTCCACATGGGCCACGGGAATGCCCATCTTCTTGGCGACGAGTGCCCCTGCCAGCGTGGAATTGGTGTCCCCGTAGACCAGGACCAGGTCCGGCCGCTCAGCCTCCAGGACGGGCTCCAACTTCTCCATCATCCTTCCCGTCATAGCGCCGTGCCCCGCGCTGTTCACCTCAAGGTTATGATCGGGTCGGGGAATCTCGAGCTCCCTGAAAAAGACCTCGCTCATATTGTCGTCAAAATGCTGTCCCGTATGTACCAATACCTCCCGAAGAGCGCCTTTGGAACGAATGATCCTGCTGAGCACTGCTGCCTTGATGAACTGGGGCCTGGCCCCTACCACGGTGACTATTTTCTTCATGAGTTGGTCTTTTCTTTCAATCGACTCTGTCAAATCTACGGATTCCTGATCGATGTCAGGCATTATCGGTCATTTCCTTAAGGATTGCGGCAAGGTCCCCGGTCAGGTTTTTGCGATGGTACTTCTCTATGTTGCCCGGGTTCACCTTCAATTCATTCGTCCTGAAGCTGCGATAGAGCTCCTGGATCGTGTTTCGCATCTTCTTTTCGTCCTCAAAGTCGATCACGGTTCCGCATTGGGTCTGGCGGACGATCTCTGCCAGGTCTCCGTCCGTGGGCCCGATGGCCAGGACCGGGCGCCTCGCGCTCATGTATTCGAATATCTTCCCGGTGACGATCCCCCTGGCCGAAGGGACCTGGTTGACCACGAGCAGCAGGACCCGCGCGGATCGCTGAAAACGTGACACCTCCTTGTGATCCAGGTAGCCGAGATCCTCCAGGTGACCTTTCAAACCATGCTTTTCAAGGCTTTCAAGCACCTCATTCGAGCAGCTGCCGATAAGCCGAAGCCTTAGGTCACGTGCCAGGTCCGGATCCCCTTTGACCATCTCTCCCAACACCTTCCAAAAAAGCTCAGGGTTCCTGTCGGCGTTCATCAGCCCTGCGTAGGTCAGGGTGAATTCCTCGTCGAGGGAAGAAGGATCTGCTTCCTCGACAACAGTGTCGTAGCCGTTGGGCACCACCAGGACCTTGTCATTGAACCTCAAGAACTCCTTCCTCATCTGCTCTCCGACCACGACAACCCGATCCGCCGTGCTCAGCACCTCCCGCTCCAGCCTTTGATGCTTTGACAGGGAACTTGCTGTCAGGGGAAGGTTGTCGAAATAATCGATGGAGGTCCAGGGATCCCTGAAATCCGCCAGCCAGGGCAGCCCAAATTCCCTCTTCAGGGCAAGGCCGATCAGGTGAACGGAATGCGGAGGACCTGTTGTGATGACCAGGTCTACCTCGTTCTCTTTCAAGTATTCGGACAGGACCTTAACAGAGGGTCGGACCCAGAAGCGCCTAGCGTCCGGGATGAAGAAATTCGCACGGATGTACAGCAGGATCCGGTTCGGGAACGAAGGCCTGGAATCGAGAAAGCCTGCGCTGGCCTGCTTCTGCCTGCTGCTGAACTTCCCGAGCCATCGGTTGGGCTCAGGCACCTTCTCCCGGATGACCTCAAGGTCTGCCGCCACCTCCCCTTCCAGGCTCCTGTCGGTCATGGCGTACTGGGGGTCTGCAGCCGTGTAAACCACGGGCGTGACCCCGTAGCCGGGGAGATACTTCACGAATTTGAGCCACCTCTGCACCCCGCTTCCCCCTGCCGGAGGCCAATAATATGTGATGATCAGGGCCTTCATGGGTCACTTGTTCGTTCGAGCGAGCGGTAATATTCAAGAAGGGGCCTGCCGATCCTTTCCAGGCTGAATTCGGTCTCCAGGAAACGTTTTCCGTTCTGACCCAAGATTCTTCTTTTTCCCCTGTCTTCGTATAATTTCAGGCATTTTTCTGCAAAGTCCCCTGCATCCCCGGAACGATGGACCAATCCACTGGAAGACTGTTGAATCATGTTATCCTGGGCGCGGACGTCACTGGCCAGGATCGGCTTTGAGAAGGCCATATACTGGAAAAGCTTGTTGGCCAGGGTGGTGTCGTGATGCGGGTTCCTGAGCAGGGGGGAAATGCAGACGTCGGCAGCCGTCAGGTAGGACGGAAACATCTTTTCATCCTGCCATCCTTCAAAGGAAACCATGTCCTCCAGGCCGAGATCAGCCACCTTGCTCCTAAGCACCTCATCCGTGCTGTTGGATCCGACGATGACTAGTTTCAGACCAGGAATCCTGCCCTTCAACAGGGCCAGTCCCTCGATGGCCGTCAGCAGACCCCGCCTCAGGCCCGTGTCCCCCAGGTACAGCAAAACGAAATTCTCCCTGAAGCGACCTACCAGCTCCTCGTCCACCCGCGCAGCGGTGAAAAATTCCCGGGACACGGTATTGGGCATCACCAGGACACGGCTCCTCTCCACTCCTGAGCGCTCCACCAGGTCTTCCCGAGCCTCCTCGGTAACAACCACGGTGCGGTCGAATACGCGAGCCAGGGCTTCCTCCTTCTTCTTCCATCTGGGTATGGATACCAGGTTGCGACCCGGAAAACGCTGCAAGTGCGGATACAGGGCCATGATCTCGGGCCTGTTTTCGTGAAGGTCCAGGACCATGGGCAGTTTAAGTCTCTTATTCGCCTCCAGGCAAGCCTCTGCGACCACCATGTCATGCACGTGCACGGCCTGGATTTGATTCTCTTCCAGGAACCGGCCTATCCTACCCCGAAGCAACCAGGCATAAACAGGAAGAGTGTAGGCCAACGCCGACATCCTGTACTCGAAGTTCGAAGATCCGTAACGCCTGACATGAATCCCTCCTATCTCCTCCTCGTTCGAGGCTCCGTCGAAATCCAGGCAGAACAGGTACAGCTCATGGCCGTCTTCCATGAGCAGGCGGGCCTCGTTCTCCACTCTCGGATCCGGCGGGAAGGATTTGTCAAGTATCATTCCTATGCGCATGGCCTAGTCTTTCTCGGCGTAAACCGCGTAATATCTCGGCGTGAACTTCCTGAGCAGAGGCCTGATCCCCATCACGGGAACAGGGCTCGTCCACTTTTCGCGCTTCCTGATCTCCCAGCCTGACTTTTCCAGAAGCCAGTCGAACTGCCAGTCCTCGAATTCATGGAAATGACGGTCCCAGGGGTCCGTCTGGCTCCTGTAGGCAGAGGCAAACCACAGGTTCAGGGGCACCGTCGCGATCAGCTTTCGGCACGAGATGGCCGAAAGCACGTTGTAGGGAGCCACCAGGTGCTCGAAGATCTCGAATGCCGTAACCGCGTCCACCTCGGCCGCCTCAACCGCGGCCAGGTCCCTGTCCAGGTCCTCGCCCCCGGTGTTGATCACCGTATAGCCCTGTGACTCCATGATCCCGCTCAATTCATTTCTCACTCCCAGATCCAGAACCGTTGCAGGCGCCGGAAGCACGGACTTCAAGAAATCGAGGGTATGCTCATACCGTTTTTTGGGGGTAACTCTGTACATTTTTCTTCCTCTGTATTAAGAACCAGGCCCCGGGCACCAGAAGCAGCAGGGCATAGGACGCCAGGGTCACCCGAGTTCCGATCTCGATCACCTCGGGTTCGAATCGAAAGACGATCTCGTGCTGTCCGGCAGGAACCCTCAATGCCCGCAGAACATAGTTGGCCCTGAGGTGCGGGACGGGCTCCCCGTCCACATAGGCATTCCAGCCCTTTCCGTAGTACATTTCCGAAAACACGGCCAGTTGCTCGAATTCGGCTTCGCTGCGGTAGGTCATCTCATTGGCGCTATAGGAGGTCAGTTGAATGCCGGAACCCAATTCCTTGCGGGGCTTAAAGGATTCTAGCAGGCTTTCGAACTCCCGGTTGACAACCGCCGTTCGTTTCGTATCCAGGCTGTCAAGGGCCCGTATCTCCTGGTCCGCATTGTCCACCCACCTGATGTCTTCCACGAACCAGGCATTACCGTTGGCGTCTTCGTTGAGCTGGACGCTCTCGCGGTTCTCCTCCCCCGGGTAGATGATATAACGGGTGTTGAGCATGTTCAAAACCTCTATGTTGTTCCTCGCGATCTGAAAGTCGAACAGCTCCTGGTATCGACGCGGCTTGGCCGCGTGGTAGCCTCCCACCGAATTGAAGAAGAACGAAGTGCCTCCGTCATTCATCGGGTTGACCATGAAATTGATGACCCGATAGTGGTCCTTGTCCCTTAGGATCTCTTCCTTGGCCGGGCTTAGCTCGAAGGGTCGTTCCAGTCGTTGGCGAGGCATGAAGTCCTCCTCGTTCACGTATCTTCGGTCTACGGTCACCAGGTCAAGGAGCAGGACCACGAGCAGGGATCCCAGCACGGCGTTCCTGCCTATCTTCTCTCCGAGATGGAGCCAGAGCACCGAGGCCATAACGACCACGTAGATCAGGGTACGGAGACTGTCCTGGAAAAAGATGGTCCTCCGGTCCTCCACGAGCACCCCGGATAGGCCCTCCAGCATATTCTCAAAGCTCGGGTCCCTGTAGCTTTCAAAGGCGAACAGGTTCGAGCCGAATGCCGTGAAGAACAAGGCCAGTCCTCCGGCCACCAGGGTGGCCTGCTTAAAGGCCCTGAACTTCTCTTGCTTGGAATGTCCCTCCCCGAGATAGGCACGAAGGCCCAGTATCCCCAGCAAGGGAACGCAAAGCTCCGCGATCACCTGTATGGAAGATACAGCCCTGAACTTGTTGTACAGGGGGACGTAATCGATGAAGAAGTTCGTGACCAGGTCAAAGTTCTTCCCCCAGCTCAGCACGATGGAAAATATCGTGGCCGCCACAAGCCAGTTCTTCAGTTTCCCTCGAATCAGGAAAGCCCCCAGCAGGAAGAGATAGATCAGCACGGCGCCAATGTAAGGAGGCGCGGCAACAATGGGTTGATCGCCCCAGTACATGGGCGCGTTCTCCGCAAAGGTCAGGGCCTGTTTCCTGCCCGCCTTGTCCTTGAGGTACTCATAGGTCTGGGAATCCTTCCCCAGGTTCTCGCTGTTCGATCCCCCCATGAAACGCGGTATGAACAGGTCGAAGGTTTCCAGGAGGCCAAAGCTGTATTCCGTGATGTAGTCCTTTGAAAGCCCGGTTGAGGACTCCCTGGGGCTGCCGTCCGGGTTAATGGTCAATTCGCTCGCACTTCGGGTGCTCTCTGCCGCGTATTCCCGCGTCGCCATCAGGCTGGTTGCGTTGACCCCCACCGAGAGCAGGACCGCTCCTGCCAGGATCGCCACTTTCTTTGCGAAATCCGGCAGTTCCTTTTCGCGGAAGGCCTCCACGAGATGGACTATCCCGAAGATCAACACGCAGAACAGCAGGTAATAGGTCATCTGGGGGTGGCTGGCATTGATCTCCAGGGCCATGGCCAGTGCCGTCAGCACGAACCCGGGCAGGAAGCGGCCCCGGAACACGAGGAGAATTCCCGCGAGCACCAGGGGCATGTATCCGATCGCGTGGGCCTTGGCATTGTGCCCAACGCCCAGTATGATGATCAGGTAGGTGGACAGCCCGAACCCGAGCGAGCCGATCAATGCGAGGCGCCACTCGGTCTTCAGCACCGACAGGAGCACGAAGAAGGACAGGAAATAGAGAAAAAGATAGTCGGCCGGCCTGGGCAGGAAACGAATGAGGCCATCCAGCTTTTTGATGTAGTCATGGGGGTAGTAGGTGCTGAGTTGATAGGTGGGCATCCCCCCGAAGGCCCTGTTGGTCCAGTAGGGCTCTTCGCCGTTCAACTCCCTGTGGGCCTTCACTTCGCTCGACATTCCCCTGAATTGGGCAATGTCACTCTGGAAGAGTCCCTTACCTTCCAGTACCGGGTAAAAATAAGCCAGGGAAATAATTGCAAATGAGACAATTGCGAGCAGATAAGGCCAATATTTCTTTGCTGACATTGAAGATGTTTAGATTAGAACTTTATGTGAAGACCCCGGGTCAGTCAATTTCCTCGTAATCAACGTATTCCCCAACATCTTTATTGCTTTCCTTCCGAGTTCTTGGCCTTCGGTCGATCACGGTTTCCCCTTCCCTAACGTGTTCGGTCGAACCCGTTTGACCTTGCTGCTGCCTCGCCTTCTCTTCAAAGTTCTTCACTGCCTTCTGAAACAGCACCGGAAAGAGAAGCCTTCCCAACCATTTCAGCACGTAATACACCAGGATCAGTATCAAAATCGTTCTCAAAAACCCCTGCACTGAAGCCTCCACCATATTTTTTTGATTTAAAATCCAAAAATAACAATTTGAGGCCAACTTTGACGTTATTCAATAAAAGATCTATAAGGCCCTTATACCCGTCAATCCATGAAGCCCTCTTCAAAGTCCCTTTTTTCGACCTTCCTGGTCCTCATCGCATTTGTGCATTTCACAAATGCGCAGTACACCGAAGTGATCAACTCGAGACGCCCGGGATTTTCTGACAGCCCTTATAGCGTTGGAACGGGGATTTACCAGGTGGAGGGAGGCTTGTTCTACAAAAATGTCGGGAACTACCTTTACTACGATACGGAGCTCGATCGTGGCGTTTCCTATGGATCCACCAGCTTCGGAACGGACATCATGCTCCGGACCGGGCAGTTCTTGGAGAAGCTCGAGTTCAACCTGGACATGGCTGTACTCACCGAGAATAGGGACTATTCAAGACCTGCTGATTCCAGTGCTTCCGGATTCGGGTTCAGCAAGCTTACCCTGGGAGCCAAATACCTGGTGTACAAGCCCGAGTACACGGACAAATCCAAGGAGATCAGGAGCTGGAAGAAGCGTCACAGCTTCGACAAGCGCAGACTGATCCCTGCCGTTGGGGTCTATGCCGGCCTCAACACCAACCTGCTGACCGATCTGTACAAGAATCCGGACGGAATCAGCCCCAGGTTCGCCGTCTTCACTCAGAACGACCTTTCGGAGCGACTCATCGTACTGTTCAATTTCATCGCTGACTATGCCTTCACCGACCAGTCGGAAAACTCCTATATCCTAACCGTGACCTATGCCCTCACGGAGCAATTCTCTGTCTTCGGCGAAAACCAGGGCTTCTTCAGAAAGAACGTCCCCAACGACTTCCAGTTTGGTGCAGGCGGGGCCTACCTGATCAACAAGGACATGCAGGCGGACCTTTCAGCGCGGATGATCTTGGATGAGCGGGGAGACAACACCTATATCATCGGCGGAGGGCTCTCCTGGAGGCTTGACAGGCACAAGGACAAGCTTATCGTCAACAAGACCAACAACGACGAAGAGGGAGTTGCCAAGCCTAAGAGAGGCTTCTTCAACACCATCACCTTTGGCCTTTTCGCCGGGAAGGACCAGTACAGCCAGAACGGTAAGATGAGGGAGGTCAAGACGCGTTCCGCCAAGACAAGATCTCTTGAGCCTCCTGTGAACAAAAAGGCGCGAAAAGCAAGAAAAAAGCAGAACAAGCAACTCGTCAAAGAGCAAAAGAAGCGCGACAAAGCGGAAAAAAAATACAACAAGAAATCAGAAAAGGATTAATTTTGCCTCATGATTCAGGTAAAAGAGGTCTCTGGCAGAAAAGCACTCCGCAAGTTCGTAACCTTTCCATTCGGTCTCTACAAGAAGAATCCCTATTGGGTTCCTCCTATCATCAGCGAAGAGCTGGACAGTTTCGACCCTCTCAAGAATCCCGTATTTGAGCATGCCGACGCACGATTCTTCCTGGCCTATTCGGGCGGTGAGATCGTCGGGAGGGTGGCTGCCATTATCAACTGGATAGAGGTCGATCAGCAAAAGATCAGGAAGATGCGCTTCGGCTGGCTGGATTTCACAGACGATCCGGAAGTGAGCCGGGCTTTGCTGGAGAAGGTCGAGGAGATCGGCAGGCAGCAGGGGCTGGAATTCATGGAAGGGCCCGTGGGTTTCTCCAACATGGACAAGGTGGGCATACTGACAGAGGGCTACGACCAGATGAGCACCATGGTGACCTGGTACAATCATCCCTACTACGTGGATCATATGACGGCACTGGGGTTCAGGCCCGAAAAGAAGTTCCTGGAATCCTACTTTTACACGGCCGATGCCGATATCGACAAATACCACCGCATGGCCAAGGTCATCGCCGCGCGATACAAGCTGAAGCCCATCGATTTCAAGAGCTCCAAAGAAGTGATGCCCTATGTTGACGGGATCTTTGAGCTGTTCAACAGCTCCTACTCGAAACTGGCCTCCTTTGTGCCCATTTCCAAACGGCAGATCGAATACTTCAAGAACAAGTACATCCGCTTCATCAACCCGGACTTCATCAAGGTCGTGCTGGACAGCGACAACAGGATCATCGCCTTCGCGATCACCATGCCTTCCTTCGGAAAAGCACTGCAAAAGGCGCGAGGGCGACTCTTTCCCTTTGGATTCATCCACCTTTTGAGAGCCCGTCGGAAAAGCAAGGAAAGCATCTTCTATCTCATCGGAATCGCTCCGGAATACCAGAAAAAGGGGGTGACCGCGATCATTTTCGACCTCTTTCACCAGGCCTACAAAAGACATGGCGTCACCAAGGGCATCATCACGCCGGAATTGGAGGATAACAAGGACATTCAGCTGATCTGGGACGATTTCAAGCCCGTTCACAACAAGAGAAGGGCTACCTTCAGAAAGGACTTCTCCCAGTGATGAGAATCGTATGAATTCCTTACTTTTGGGAGCAGCAAGCCTCTGATCATGCAACTCTTTTACCACCCTGACATCCATCCCGGCCTGGAACTGGCCACCTTCTCCAAAGAAGAGAGCAGACACATGGTTCGAGTGCTCAGAAAGAAGAAGGGGGACCGGATCTTCATCACCGACGGAAGGGGAAATCGATATCGGGCGGAGCTGGTGGCCGACGGGGACAAGAGGTGTGAGGTTAGGATCCTGGGCACAGAGCCCGTTGCCGATCGCAAAGGCTACAGGCTGCACATCGCCATGGCCCCCACCAAGATGAACGACAGGTTCGAATGGTTCCTGGAGAAATGCACGGAGATCGGGATCGATGAGATCACGCCCATCCTGTGCGAGCATTCGGAGCGAAAGAAGATCAACGAAGAACGCATGGGCAAAGTGATCCTGTCTGCCATGAAGCAGTCGCTCAAATACTCCCTGCCCCGGCTGAACCCGCTGCGGCGATTTGAAGACCTGGTGAGTTCCGCGAATGCAGAGGCCCGGCTGATCGCCCATTGCGAGGACGAAGGCAAGGGAGTCCTTCCGGAACTGATCCGAGACAAGGAGGATCTCCTGATCCTGATCGGACCCGAAGGAGATTTTTCTCACAGGGAGATCGAGCTCGCGCTCTCTTCGGGATTCAAGGGCCTGAGCCTCGGGGCCAGCCGGCTCAGAACGGAAACGGCGGGCGTGGTGGCCTGCAGCCAGGTATCCATGATCAAAGAATTTTTGTAATTTGCCCGGATGAAGGAAAAGCCAAAAGCGTACAAGCCCCTGAGACAGATCCTGTTCTTTGTCGCGCTATGCATAATGGGCACCACGGCTTTTGGCCAGGAGCTCGCGGTGCTCAAATACGAAGGAGGAGGCGACTGGTACGCTAATCCCACCGCCTTGCCGAACCTGATACGCTTCTGCAATGAGAACCTGGGAACAAGGATCAAGGAAAAAACTGGGACCGTGGAAATCGGCAGTCCCGACCTGTACAAATATCCCATAGTGTTCATGACGGGGCATGGCAATGTATTCTTCTCTCAAAAAAGTTCGGAAAACCTCAGAAACTACCTTTTGGCAGGCGGCTTCCTGCACATCTCGGACAATTATGGCCTGGATTCCTACGTGCGCAAGGAGATGAAGAAGGTCTTTCCTGATCTCGACTTCCAGGAGATTCCCGATGAACACCCGATCTACAACCAGACCTACCGGCTGGAGGGACTCCCCAAAATTCACGAGCACGATGCAAAGAGACCCCAGGGATTCGGCATATTCCACGAGGGGAGATTGCTGTGCTTCTATGACTACGAGAGTGACCTGAGCGACGGGTGGGAGAACGAGGCCGTTCACAACGACCCCCCGGAAGTGAGGCTCAAGGCCTTGCAAATGGGCGCGAACATAATTGAGTACGCCTTCAAGAACTGATAAGGCTCAAATCCTCTCAAGCCCATGATCCAGAACATCGACGACATACAGATCAATTTCAATTCCGACAATCTCTGGCTGGTCAACCTGACCCTTTCCCTGGTGATGTTCGGCGTGGCCCTGGACATCCGGGTGAGCGACTTCACCAACCTGATGAAGTCTCCAAAGGCGGTGATCGTGGGGGTCATTTCACAATTCGTCCTGATCCCGCTGGTTACCTGGCTTTTCATACTGGCAACCTCGCCCGTTGCCAGCATTGCCCTGGGAATGATCATGGTCGCTGCCTGCCCGGGTGGCAACATCTCCAACTTCATGACAAAACTTGCGGGAGGCAACACGGCCCTGTCGATCAGCCTGACCGCATTCGCCTCTTTGGCCGCACTGGTAATGACGCCCCTCAACTTTGCGATCTGGGGCAACATCTACGAACCTACCCGGATGATCCTGAAATCCGTGAGTGTGGCGCCCTCAGAGGTGGCCCGGTTCGTCCTGCTCATCCTGGGCATCCCCCTGATCCTGGGAATGGTGATCAACAACTACCATCCGAAACTGGCCCGAAAGGCCTCTCAAATCCTGAAACCCGTATCGATCCTGATCTTTCTGTCCTTCATCGTTGTAGCCTTCTACAATAACCTGGACATTTTCCTGGAGCATATTCATTACGTCTTTGTCCTGGTGATCGTGCACAATGCCCTGCTCCTTCTGACCGGCTTCCTGTTCGCTCGGGTGAACAGGCTCTCCTACCTGGATCAGAAGACCCTGAGCATCGAGACCGGAATTCAGAATTCGGGACTTGGGCTGTTGCTCGTTTTCACCTTCTTTGACGGACTGGGAGGCATGGCTCTGCTGGTGGCCTTCTGGGCGATCTGGGACATCGCCTCGGGACTGTTGATCGCCTATTTCTGGTCGGACAAATCAAAAAAGGCCGTGAAATGAAGCTGATCTGGTATTTGATGGTCAAACTCTATGTCAGGACGGGATTCGCCTTCTATTTCAAGAAAGTCGAAGTGATCGGTTTGGAGCATGTCCCACGTGACCGGGCCGTGCTATTTGTCGCCAACCACCAGAACGCCCTGATCGATCCGCTTCTTATCGGGGCCTACATGCCCCGGCAACTCTATTTTCTGACCCGGGCGGACGTGTTCTACACCCCCCTGATACGGGCCCTTCTCTCCACGGTCAATATGCTGCCGATCTACAGGATCAGGGACGGGAGAGATAGCCTTTCCAAGAACGAGGAAGTGTTCGAGAAGTGCTTTCGGATCCTGAACAGCAAAGGAACCGTGCTGATCTTCCCCGAAGGAAACCACAATATTCAAAGGCGGGTCAGGGTGCTCAGCAAAGGGTTCACCCGCATCGTATTCGGAGCCCTCGAGAACTACGGGGATCACGAGCTGATGATCGTTCCCATAGGACTCAATTACACCAATGCCCGTCGCTATGCATCCAGCGTCCGGGTCATCACCGGGGAGCCGATCCGGGCCAACGACTATTTCCAGGCCTCTCAAAATGCAGAGTCTCCCTCCGGAGTGAACGGGGCTGCCACGGCCTTGAAGGATGAGGTCAGGGAACGCCTCAAGAAACTGGTCACCCATATTGAGGACGCGGAGCAGCACGATCGCCTCGAAGCTTGTTTCGAAGAAGAGGAATTCCTTTATCCGGAAAAGGTCAACGCCAGCCTGCAGCAGCCGGAACTGTTGGAGCCCCTGGAAAAAGACCGTACCGGAACCTTCAATTTTCTGCTGCCCCTTGTGCGCGCCAACAGCTTTTTTCCCCTCCTGATCTGGAGGCATTTCAAGTCCGGGATCAAGGAGGAGGAGTTCATTGCAACCTACCGCTTCGCCGTCGGGATGACCGCATTTCCGGCCTTTTACTGTCTTCAGGCCCTGGTCCTGGGCATGCTCGCCGGAGCTTCTGCAGGCTGGATCTACCTGGCAGCTTCTGTGGCCAGCGTATACCTGCTGACCAAATCTCTGTGATTAAAAACCGTCAGGCCGGCTGCTCAGTCCGTAATCGCCTCCTGGATCAAGCCCTGGACCTTGGTCCGGATGTCAGCCTCTCCCAGCTTGTTGTTGTCGCGCGTTGGGTGCACCCGGTTGGACAGGAAGACGTAGACGATCTCCGAATCCGGGTCCGCAAAGGTGTAGGTGCCCGTGTATCCGCTGTGGCCGAAACTCTTGAAGGAAACACAGCCGCAGGTGGCCATGGCCTCGTCGAGCTGGGGTTTGTCAAAGCCCAGGCCCCGTCGGACTCCGGCTTCCTGGTAGTACCTGTGGTTGAACTTGTCTATTGACTCGGGCCTGAAGTAGCTCTTTCCCCCATAGTAGCCTTTCTGCAGGTACATCTGCATCATCTTTGCCACATCATTGCTGGTTCCGAAAAGGCCCGCATTCCCGCTAACCCCTCCCATCATGGCAGCCCCTTCGTCGTGCACGTTGCCGTGGAGCAGCTGGTGGCGGAAGAAGTCATCTTCCTCCGTGGGAACGATCCTCGACCTTGGAAACTTGTTCAGGGGGTTGTAGGACAGGGTCAACGCCCCAAGCGGAGCGTAGAAATACCTTCGATTCAGCTCGTCAAGGGAAGAGCCGTATTGCTTCTCCACATAATCCTTGAAGAGGTAGAAAGGAAGCCCGCTGTACTTGTATACCAGTTCCTCCTGCTGCGGGGTTTCGGCGATCAGTTTGAAGATGGTGTCCTGGTAATCGGTCCTCAGGTAGAGGCCTTCAGCGACCTTGATGCTGAACTTGTCCGATTGAGACCTGCTGAAGTATTTGGCCATGGGCCGGCTGTCCTTGCCTTCCACCATGGTCTCGTAAAACGGGATATAGGGCTTGAGCCGCGCATAGTGGGAAAGCACCTCCCTGACGGTAAGGGTGTCCTTGTTGCTGTCCTTGAGAACCGGCATCAGCTCGCCCAGGGGGCTGTCAAGGTTGAGGCGCCCCTCCTCTTCGGCCTTGATGACCATGGGAAGGCCCCCGAGTATCTTCGTCATGGAAGCCAGGTCGTAGATGCTCTCATCATCGACCTCTTTTTTTTTATCGTAGGTGTAGTAACCGAAGTTCTTCCGGTACACCACCTTGCCCCTTCGCGCCACGAGCACCTGCAGCCCGGGCGCCATGGCCGAGTCGATGACCTCCCTGGCGACGGAATCGATCCTGGCCAGCTTGTGGCGGTCCATCCCGACGGCCTCGGGCACCGTATAGCCCAGACGGCCGATACCTTCCTGGAACAGCCCGTAGCCCGCAGGGAAATCATCATTGATGTTCACCGGCAGCATACCCTTGAAGTCAAGGCCCCCGAAGATCATCTGGGCAGAGACGTCCTGGGCCAGCTCCGTGTTCTGGTAGGAGACGATCACCCCTTCGATGTGTTCGAAGTCCTTGATCTTCAACAGGCTGTATGGGCTGGCGAAAACATCGAGGATCACGTCATGGCTTCTTGACACTTCGTCAAGCAGGGCCAGGTCCTCATCGGGGATCTTGTAGTCGGCATAGGCTCCGAGGGAGGTGTGGAAACCGAAGATCACGAGATTGTAGCCCTTCAGCTTTTGGACCAGCTCTCCCCTGTTCTTTGCATCGACCACGTCCACCTTTGCATAGTCCCTCATCCGATTCAGAAAAGTCGCATTGATATGGGTGCCGAGCTTGACATAGGCGATATTCTTCTGGTCCAGGTCCCTGACCGGCAAAAGCTCTCCCTTGTTCTGCAAGAGGGTTACGGAATTCTCCACCAGCCTGTGATTCAATACCTCATCTTCCGGACGGTTCAGATCTGACATGAGGTTCTCGACCTCAAGCTTGTTGAAACTGTGCAGCCCCATCCAGTATTTGGCCTTGAGCAGCTTCCTGACGGACTCGTTCAGCCTGCTTTCGGTCAGCTTTCCGGAGTCATAGGCCTTCTTGAAACGCGCGATCGACTTTTCAACCTCCAGGGGAAAGTCCAGAAGGTCATTTCCTGCCAGTATGGCCTGCAGGTTGATCTCCTCGGAGGAGGAAAAATCCGCTGACCCCTTCATGTTCAGGGCATCCGTGACGATCAGGCCCTTAAAGCCCATCTTCTCCTTTAGCAGGCCCGTGATTATGTTGTGGGACAGGGATGAAGGCAGGGATTCATTGGGCTCCAGGCTCGGCACGCTCAGGTGGGCCACCATGACGCTTGCTATTCCCTGGTCGATGACCTTCTTATAGGGATAGAGCTCCAGGGTATCCAGCCTGATCGTGTCATGGCTTATGGTAGGCAGGGTGTGGTGCGAATCCTGATCGGTGTCTCCATGACCCGGGAAATGCTTCGCACAGGCCATCACCCCCTGGCTTTGCAAGCCCTGCATGAAGGCCGTTGCCTTGCGAGTTACATTTTTCCGGTCCTCACCAAAGGAGCGGTTTCCGATCACCGGATTCAGCGGATTCGTATTGACATCGACCACAGGGGCAAAATTGATGTTCACTCCCTCACGTCTCATGTGCTGCCCCATCTGGACCCCCATCTGGTAGATCAGCCTGTCATCCCGAATCGCGCCAAGGGCCATGTTGTACGGAAAGGCGACCGTGTTCTTCAGTCGCATTCTCAGGCCCCACTCCCCATCAATGCCCACCAGCAGTGGGATCCTTGACAGTGACTGGTAGTGATTGGTCAACTCCACCTGCTTGACGGCCTGGTCCTGGAAAAAGATCAGACCCCCGATGTGATAGCGTTCGATGAGCCTGCCGATGTATTCTTCATGCTCTGCATCTCTATTGGTGTAAGCCGCCACCATGAAGAGCTGGCCGATCTTCTCCTCCACGCTCATCGTGGACATGATGCTGTCCACCCAGCGCTCCTGGGCCACCGAATCCCGGGTTACAAGGGGATCCTCCTGGGCCCTGACGGGCGAAAGGAATACCTGGAAAATGAAAAATGCGAGCGCGAATAGGGCGAGTCTGTGCATGAGATTGGCTTTTAAAAATACCTGCTGTGCCAGCTTTGAGACGCCGGGACCTCCCAGGCCTGCTCCAGCTCCTTCTTGGTCTGCACCATGTTGTTGAACACGGTGGTGTCCTTTCCGATCTTCTCTTCGCGCACGAAATGCTGAAAGTCCGAGAGGGGAACCACGTTGATGTGCTCTCCCGAGCGGAAGGCCGTGTTCAGCCTGTTCAGCAACTCTATGCCAAACTGTTGCTCAAAGCTCTTGAACAGGTGGGTTGAAGCGTCGATCGAACATCCCGAAACCTGGTTGAAGGACTCATCGACCCCGAGTACGATAAAGTGGTTGTAAAGAATGGTATAGGATCCCTTCAGGTCCTTGCCGTGGCGGGTCCATTCTTCTATGAAATTCTTGAGCGAGGAGTGCATCAGGCTCAACTGGGCCTCGTCCAGCTCCCGGTCCGACTGGTATACCCATATCCTCGAGGTTTCCGGAAGTTCATCAAAATCTACGTACATATCAGATCTTTTTATTGAATTTGTTCTGCAGGTCCTCCAGGGTGTTGACCACGTTCTTCGGGTTCATCCTCTTTTTCACGTCATCCAGGATCTTCTTCGTGTACAGGGGGAAATCCGCGTTCTGCATCCAGCTGTAGTACCCCGGGTTCTCACGGAGAACATCCGTCACCTTGCGCCCCTTGTACTTCCCGAAGGAAAAGATCTCGTCCTCTTCCTGGTCCAGCAGGATGAAGCCCGCGAAATCAGCTCGTTGCTGGTGGGCAGAGAAATCGCTCAGAGATTCCACGTCACTGCTTAGTTCATCATAGCGCTCGATCTGGGCCTCCAGGATCTCAAAGGTCGCAAGGGTGTCCGCCTCTGCCGAATGCGCATTGTCAAGCGACTTGCCGCAATAGAACTTGTACCCGGCGCTCAGGTTCCTCTGTTCCATCTTGTGAAAGATCACCTGCACGTCGATGGCGCGCCTGTCCTGCATGTCGAAGTTCACCTTGGCGCGAAGCATCTCCTCTGCCAGGAGCGGAATGTCGAATCGGTTCGAATTGAAGCCAGCAAGGTCGCAACCCTCGATCATGGTGCTGATCTTCGGGGCCAGCTCTGAGAACTTGGGCTCGTTGACCACCCTCTCGTTGGTGATCCCGTGTATGTCGGAGGCTTCCTTGGGGATCTCGATCTCCGGATTCACCAGTTTGGTCCAGCTCTCCCTGTTTCCATTGGGATAGACCTTGAGCATGGAGATCTCCACGATGCGGTCCGTCGCGATCTGTACTCCCGTGGTCTCAAGATCAAAGAAAACAAGGGGTCTGTCTAGTTTAAGATTCATCTATGTGAATGAGATTAATTTGCAAAATCAAAAGGAGGCATTAGGGTCCCAGGCCTCGAGATAGTCTGCCACCCGCTTGGCGAACTGGCTGCCCAGGGCACCGTTCACCACCCTGTGGTCGTAGGAATGCGACAGGATCATCTTGTGCCTGATACCGATCATATCCCCGTCCGGGGTCTCAATGACCGCCGGCACCTTTCTTATCGATCCCAGGGCGAGTATGCCCACCTGGGGCTGGTTGATGATCGGAGTTCCCATGATGCTGCCGAACGAACCGACATTGGTAACGGTGAAGGTCCCTCCCTGGATGTCATCCGGGTTGAGCTTTCCTGCCCTCGCCCTTTGAGCGAGATCGTTGACGGCCTTGGTCATTCCCACCAGGTTCAACTGGTCGGCCTTCTTGATCACCGGGACGATCAGGTTACCGTCGTTCAGTGCCGCCGCCATGCCCAGGTTGATGTCGCGCTTTTTGATGATCCTGTCACCGTCCACGGAGATGTTCATCAGGGGAAAATCCCGCAGGGCCTTGGCAACCGCCTCCATGAACACCGGCGTATAGGTGATCTTCTGGCCTTCCCTTTTGAAGAACTCGTCCTTGATGCGCTCTCTCCACCTGACGATGTTGGTCACGTCGACCTCCACGAAGCTCTGGACGTGCGCCGAGGTCTGCAGGGAATCCACCATGTGCTTGGAGATCAGCTTGCCCATGCGGGTCATCTCGATGATCTCATCTCCCTGTTCCGTGCTGGGACCCTGGACTGATTGCACAGGTTCCGGCCTGGACGCAGGCGCGGGCTCCTGAATTCTCTTCGGTTCGGATATCTTCGCCTCTTCGGGTTCTGCCCTTCTGCTCTCCAGGTAGGACAGGACGTCCTTCTTGGTGACCCGCTGGTCCTTGCCTGTGCCCGGAATGGCTTCCAGCTCCTCCATGCTTATCCCTTCCGTCCTGGCTATGTTTCGCACCAGGGGGGAATAGAACTTTCCCGAAGGCGAGCTCATGCCTGCGGTCGTTGCGACCGCGGGTTCGATCTCTCTTTTGACGGACTCGACTGTAGGGATATCCTCAGGCAATTCCTCCGTGGCAGGTCCGGCCTCTCCATTGGTTTCGATCACGGCGATCACCTGACCCACTCCAACGACGTCATCCACCTCAAAGAACCGTTCCACAAGCACTCCCTCAACTTCGCTGGGCACCTCCGAATCAACCTTGTCCGTTGCGATCTCCACAATGGCCTCATCCAGTTCCACGGTTTCACCCACTTCCTTTAGCCAGGCTGTTATGGTCGCCTCTGCGACGCTCTCGCCCATCTTGGGAAGCTTCAATTCGAATTTTGACATGTTGATGACGTTTTTCAGAGAGCAAATTTAAGAAATTAAAACGCAATTTTTAGCGGTTTTTTAGTCCCGGGCGATCTGGTTGAAATAAAATCAATCAGAGGTCGCATTAATTGTCAAAAATGAAATGGAATGGCCTTTTCGTCATTTATTTCCCCCTTCTTTCCCAAATCTTGCCGGGCATGATGAAAATCATAAAATAAAGAACATCATTCTTCTACTTTTATTCCTGCAATCTTTGAAATGACCTTTGATGAAAAATCTTGTCCTTGGGAATGAAGCGGTGGCGCAGGGAGCCATAGATGCTGGTATATCCGGGGTTTATGCATATCCCGGCACCCCATCGACAGAGATCACGGAATACATACAGAAATCGAAAATAGCCAAAGAGCTGGGCATCCACTCCAAGTGGTCCGTCAACGAAAAAACGGCTCTCGAGGCCGCACTGGGCATGTCCTATTGCGGCAAAAGGGCTCTCGCGGTGATGAAACACGTCGGCCTGAACGTGGCCTCGGACGTGCTCATGAACATGTCCGTGTCCGGGATCAATGGCGGTCTGGTCATCGTGGTGGCCGACGATCCTTCCATGCACTCCTCCCAGAACGAGCAGGATTCCAGGTTCTACGGGCGCTTCGCTCGAATTCCGATCCTTGAGCCGGCAAACCAGGAGGAGGCCTATACCATGATGCACTACGCCTTCGACCTTTCCGAGGAATTGCAGCTTCCGGTGCTGTTGAGAATGGTCACCCGACTCTCCCATTCCAGAACGGGAATTGATTTCAGGGAGAGAAGATCGCAGAACGGAATACAGCTTCCGGTGAACACGGACAGGTTCGCCCTGGTGCCCTCGAACGCCCGAAAGCAATACAAGAAACTGGTCAAAAAAAAGAAGAAGATGCTGAAGGCATCCGAGCAGTCAAGGTTCAACAAACTGAAATTGAGCCATGACAGAAGCCTGGGCATCATCGCTTGCGGCATTGGCTGGAACTACGTGATGGAGAACATTGCGGAAAACAGGGAGTTCTACTCTGTGCTGAAAATTTCCCAGTATCCCATCCCGCGCAAGAAGATCAGGGAGATCTACGATCATTGCGAGGAAATACTCCTGGTCGAGGAAGGCTTCCCCATGGTGGAGGAGCTTTTGAAGGATTTCTTTGACAGGGACAAAAAGGTGCGGGGGAAACTCAACGGGGACCTGCCTCCCGTTGGCGAGCTCGATCCCAATGCCGTGGCCACGGCCATCGGGATCTACCAGGAAAGGGTGCCTGAGGTGCCAGCGATCGTCATGCCGAGGCCACCACAGCTTTGCGAGGGATGCGGCCATTCCGACCTGTTTCGGGTCATCAAGGAACTTACCCCAGAAACCGGTGAAAAAAAGGTTTTCGGCGATATCGGGTGCTATGCCCTGGGCGCCATTACGCCTGACCATACCGTGAGTACGCTTATCGACATGGGGGCATCGATCACCATGGCCAAGGGAGCAGCCGATGCGGGCGTGGAGAACGCCATAGCCGTGATCGGTGATTCCACCTTTGCCCATTCGGGCATGACCGGGCTTCTTGAGGCCGTCGTGGACCAGTCGCCCATTACGGTCATCATATCCGACAACTCGGCGGTTGCGATGACCGGAGCACAGGAATCGCTGGCCGTGGGCCGGTTGAGGAACATCTGCCTCGGTATCGGCGTGGAGCCGGAGCACGTCAGGACCATTGTGCCACTGAAAAAGAATCACGAAGCCAATGTGAACATCCTGCGAGAGGAGATAAGGTACCGTGGCGTTTCCGTCATTCTGTCCCAGCGGCCCTGCATACGGTTGTCCAAGGACCTCAAAGAGAAGATCAAGAATAAAATTGCCTCACTAAACTGAACCCATTATGAAGTCAAACATTATCCTTTCCGGAGTGGGCGGACAGGGGATTCTCACCATTGCCGCCGTAATTGACATCGCAGCCCTCATGCAAAAGCTGCAGATCAAGCAATCCGAAGTTCACGGAATGAGTCAGCGCGGAGGAGCGGTTCAGTCCCATGTGAGAATATCCGACGAGCCCATCTATTCGGATCTTATCCCCATGGGAAAAGCAGATCTCATCCTGTCCGTGGAGCCCATGGAACTTTTGAGATACATTCCCTATCTGAACAAGAAAGGATGGATCGTGACCGACTCCAGCACCTTCGAGAACATAGTGGATTATCCTGACAAGCACGATCTGTTCAGACAGATCAAGACCTACCACAACCACATTGTGATCAATGCCATGCACGAGGCCAAAAAACTCGGAAATTCCAAGGTTGCCAATATGATCCTGCTGGGTGCGGCATCCTCCTTCATACCACTGAAGGAAGACAACCTCATCGAGGCCATTCGATTCTATTTCAAGGGCAAGAGCCCGAAGATTGCCAAGACCAACATCGAGGCCTTCAGGGTAGGACAGGCGCTTAGAAAGGACTTCCTGGAGTTCGTCTTCTGAGCCGCCAATCGACTCAGAGCATTTCCCGTATGGCCTCTGCCAGGATCTCGGCACCCGGTGCTATGTCCTCGCGAGGCATGTTGGAGAAGGACAGACGCAGGCAATTGTCACGCCGGTTATGCGGATCGAAGGTCCTCCCGGTCACAAATACCACTCCCTTGTCCCTGCAGGTCTGAAACAGCTCGGTGGAGCTGAGCCCCTGTGGCAAGCGCAGCCAAAAGTAGAAGCCTCCCGCGGGTTCCGTCCACCTCACCTCTTCCGGCATGCTTCGCTCCAAGGCAGCCTGCAGCAATTCCTTGCGCTCCCGGTACTCCTTCCTGAGAAAGTCCAGGTAGGGATCGAGATAGCCTCCCTTGAGAAACTCCGCTGCGAGGATCTGCATGAAATTGGAGGTGCAGGCGTCGAGGGCCTGTTTGACGGTTTCCGCCTTCTCGAAGATTTCGGGAGAGGCATACATGTATCCCAGCCTGAAGCCGGGTCCGAGGATCTTTGAAAATGACCCTGTGTAGATGATGTCCACGTCATATCCGAGGTGTGCCTTCAGGGGCCTGATCCGAGCCGATTCCCCCGGGTTGAAGTACAGGTCGCTGTAGGCGTCGTCCTCAAGTATGATGATGTCGCTGCCGTGCAGGGCCCTGAGCAGCTCCTTTCTTCTTTGCAGGCTGTAGGTGATCCCGGCCGGATTGTGGAAATTGGGAGTGATGTACAGGAACTTGGGCTTTTTGTCCAGGCTCTCGACCTTGTCCAGCAGGGCCTCTATGACGATTCCCTGCTCATCGATGGGGATGGCGTGAATTTCGGCTCCATAGGTCTCAAATACCGACAAGGCCCCCACGAAGCAGGGGTTCTCCGTCAGGATAACATCTCCCTCGTCGACGAATTCCTGGGTGATGATGCTGATGGCCTGCAGCGATCCCGTGGTGATCAGCAACCTGTTGCCTTCCATGGGCAGTCCCTTTGCCTGCAGTCGATCCCTGACCGCCTCGATCAGGCCGGCATATCCAGAGGTGGGTCCGTACTGGAAACAGGTCTTTTTCAGGTCTGCGGACAACCCGTTGTAGATTTCGTCTATTTGCCGGGTCGGAAACAGGTCGTTGTTGGGCATTCCTCCCGCAAAAGAGATCAGGCCCGGGCCCGATGACTGCCGCATGAGTCTCTTGATGTCCTCAGAGTGCGCGGAATTGACCGCTCTGGAAAAATCATACATAACACAGTTCTTGCCTTTTTCAAAGTAACAAAATATTAAGGGCCCGGCAGGTGACAAAAGTCATTTGGCCCGGTGACAAAAGTCATCAAATAATTCAGGGGGGTTTACGTACTTTATCGGGTAAATCACCATCCTATGCTTTCCACCGAACTTCTCGATCCCAAGAGCATTCTCGTTGTTGGAGGCTCGACCCGTCTGGACCACCTGGGCGGAAGCGTCCTCAAAAACCTCCTGGACCAGGGATTCAAAGGCGAGCTCATGGTCATGAACCCCAAAAGGGATCGGGTGCAGGGAGTGCGATCCTACAGAGCCGTTGAGGATGTGCCCGGCGTGGAGCTGGCCATCTTTGCCATCCCCGCGGCCCAGATCCGACCGATCATGGAAACCCTGATCCGCAATAAGGGAACGCGCGCCTTCATCGTCTATTCTGCGGGCTTCAGCGAGCTGAACGAAGAAGGAAGGATACTGGAGCAGGAGCTGCTTTCACTGGTGAATGAGAACGGCTGCAGCCTTCTCGGACCCAATCACATCGGAATGCTCAACCAGAACTACGCCGGGATCTTCACCAAACCGGTTCCCAGGCTTGATCCGGGAGGGGTCGACTATGTTTCGGGATCAGGAGCGACGGCGGTGTTCACGGTAGAGGCCGCAAAAAGGACGGGGCTGACCTTCAACAGCCTGATCACTGTGGGAAACAGCGCCCAGATAGGAATTGAGGAGGTGCTCGAGCATTGGGACGAAACCTATGTCAGCGGCAAGAGCAGCCGGGTGAAAATGCTATACCTGGAGACGGTGAGAAACCCCCGAAAATTTCTCAAACATGCCGTCTCGCTCAGGAGTAAGGGATGCAGCCTGGTGGCGCTCAAATCAGGCTCCACAGAAAAGGGAAGCGCCGCAGCGGCCTCGCACACGGGAGCCATGGCGAGCCCGGACCTCTTTGTCCAGGCGCTGCTGGACAGGTCCGGGGTCATCAGGTGCCACAGCCGCTACGCCCTGGTCACCATTGCAGGCCTGTTGCAACTGTCGGAAAGGACGGCCAGAAGCTTCGCGGTCATCACCCATGCAGGAGGCCCGGCGGTCATCCTGACGGACCACCTCGAACAGAACGGTCTTGAGGTGCCCACGCTGAACGAAAGCCACAGGGCGGTTCTGTCAGCCCTGCTGAATCCCGGGGCCTCAGTGGCCAATCCCATAGACCTGCTTGCTACGGGATCCGCCCAACAGCTGGAACAGGTCATAGAATACTGCGACAGGGAAATGGACGAGGTGGACGCCCTGGTTGTCATCTTTGGAAGCCCGGGACTGGGCTCCATGAAGGAGGCCTATGAGGTCATTCACCAGAAAGCCCTGAGCTGCCGCAAACCCCTGTTCCCGGTTCTGCCCTCCGTGGTCAATCTCGAACAGGAGATCGAGGAGTTCACGGAGAAAGGCCATATTGCCTTCTTCGACGAGAGCCTGCTGGGCAGGGGCCTGGGGAAGATCGCTTCGGCCCGGCAGCCGGTCCTGGAAGAAGCGAGGCTTGTAGAGAATGCCAGGGAGCAGATCGAAGAGTTGATAGCCGATCTTCCGGATGGCTTCCTCAAGGCCGACAAGGCTTTCAAAGTATTGGAATTGGCCGGTATCCCTGTGGCCAGGCCCTTGCTTTTCCCTGCCGGTTCGATGATCACAGAACCCCCTTCCGGCATGCACTACCCCCTGGTGATGAAGGCTACCGGGCTCCTTCACAAAACCGAGAAGGACGCAGTCGTTTTGAACATCAGATCAGGGGCCGGGCTCGAGAAGGCATGCCGAAGGCTGGGATCGATTGCAGGTGCCGACGGGCTGCTGGTGCAGGAGATGCTTCCCGGAACCGAGGTCTACATCGGTTCCAAGAGCGTCATGGGCTATCCTCCCTTGGTCATGTTCGGGGCGGGAGGCATCTTCGTGGAGGTGCTGCGGGATGTCAAATCCATAATGGGGCCCGTGGGTCCCGAATATGTGCTGGAACTCGCCAGGGAGCTCCAATCCTACAAGATCCTGGAAGGGACTCGAGGGCGGCCCGGCATAGACATGGGCTCCTTCGCCCGCGCCGTATCCGCGGTGAGCGCACTGGTAAGTGAAATCCCCCGCATTGCCGAACTGGACATCAACCCCTTGATGGCCGGTCCCGCAGGCGTCACTGCAGTGGACGTGCGGATCCGCCTGGATTCAGGATCAGAAAATTGACCGGCATTCACCGGGCCTGCCCGGATCATCGCTGCCAACGAAAAATTCACCGGTACCGGAAATGATCCTCTTGCGCACTCCTTGGGCTGTCGCCTGTATCCCGCTTATGATATCAGAAAAAGTGAGACTGTCGCTATCGAACAGGAGGAGGCTTCCCGACCCGTCGTGATCCGGCGCCTTCAGCCCGGAATCGAAATGGGGGCGCACCTCCGGCATGAGTTCCTTAAGCGCCTCAAAGACAGCCTCCCGGTTCCCAAGGTAGGTGAATTCTTCAGGATTCCCCTGCTCCACCGGGGCGGAGGAAATCTTCCCGCTCCTGAGGCTAATGGCCAGGTTCACAAGGGCTCTCAAAGATGACCTCCCGATCGGGTTATGCCTGAAGTGCTTCCGGTAGAACACTTCAAGTGCCCCGTAAAAATGCCTCAGATAGGATGGTTCCCTGAGGGAGCTCTCTCCCTTGAAGTGGATGATGCCTATATTGCCCAGGTAATGGTTGCGGTAACCGGCCTTACGGATCCGGTAGCTCAGGTCGATGTCTTCGCCATACATGAAAAAGTCCTCGTCAAAACCATTCAATTGTTCAAATAGAGCTCGTCTCATCAGCATGAAGGCTCCCGTCAGCACCTCAACCTCCCCCGATCCCTCCTCCTGCAAGTGATCGGCATAATAGCCCCGGTTGATCCCGACCAATTTGAGCATGGCCGATTTGAAACCCGGGAAATTCCGCTTGCATTCAGGCAGGAACCTCCCTTTTCCGTCAAGGAACCGGCAACCCACGGCCCCCAGGTCCTTCTGCGAGTCGGCGAAGTCAAGGACCTTCCCGATCGCATCCTCGGGCAGCACCGAATCCGGGTTGAGGATGAGGATGTACTCCCCGGAGGCCTGCCGGACCCCCTGGTTCACCGCAACGGAAAAACCCCTGTTCTCTTCGTTGACATGCAGGTCCACCTCGGGGAAATGCTCCCGGACCCTTTCTGCGCAGCCTTCCGAAGAGGCGTTGTCCACCACGATCACCTCCCCGTCAAGACCTCTCAGCGAAGCCCGGACACTTTCGAGGCAGAGCTGCAGGAAGCAGGGTGCGTTATAGCTGACGATGATCACAGAAACCCGGGCCAAACTCGTTCGTTTCGGGCAAAAATAGGACAATTTTCGTATTGGTCCGGGATAGCCCTATATTTGTTCCTCCCAACCCACGCCAATGAAATCAGCAAGCATCAGGGAACTGAAGAAGGAGCTGCGGGACCGTCCCGCCGAGGAGGTAATGGACATGTGCCTGAGGCTCTGCCGTTTCAAGAAAGAGAACAAGGAACTCATGAGCTATCTTCTCTTTGAGTCCCATGACGAGGAGGCCTATGTGCAGAGCGTGAAGGAGGAGATCGATCACAGGTTCGGGCAGGTGAACCGCAAAAGCCCCTATTTTATAAGGAAGAGCTTTAGAAGCATCCTGCAGCACACACGCAAATTCATCCGCTATTCCTCCAGCAAGGAGACCGAGGTGGAACTCTTGATCCACTATTGCCGAAGGCTCAAGGAGTTCAGGCCCGACATCAGGCGGCACAGCAGGCTGCTGAAGATCCACCAGACGCTCATGCAGCAGCTGGAAACGAAAATCAGCGCCCTGCACGAGGACCTTCACTACGACTACTTCAAGGAATTGAAAGAGCTTGGCTTATCCGAAGCTTAGCAGGATGGAGCTTTAGCTTTTGAGGCTGTTCTCAAAAGGAACGCGATGCAGTATGGACCTTCCCAGGGTAACCTCATCGGCATATTCGATCTCGTCTCCCACCGAGATGCCCCGCGCGATGGTCGTCAATTTGACCTCATAGGGCTGCAATTGCCTGTAGATGTAAAAATTCGTCGTGTCCCCTTCCATGGTCGAGCTCAGGGCCAAAACCACCTCTTTGATCTCGCCCAGGGCGACTTTTCTCACCAGGTCCTCGATGGTCAGGTCGTGAGGACCCACGCCTTCGATGGGTGATATCTTTCCACCCAGCACGTGGTAGAGCCCCGTGAACTGGGCCGTGTTCTCTATGGCCATGACGTCCCGGATGTCCTCCACGACGCAAAGGGTTGACCGATCCCGGCGGCTGTTGGTGCAGATCTCGCAGAGCTCGGTGTCGGAGATGTTGTGGCAGCTCGAGCACAGCCTTATCTCGTTCCGAAAATCTTCCAGTGCCCGGACGAGCTGTTCCGTCTGCTCCGCAGGGCGCTTGAGCAGGTGAAGGACCAGGCGCAGCGCTGTCCTCTTGCCGATCCCGGGAAGCTGGGCCATTTCTCCAACGGCCTTTTCAAGAAGTTTTGACGAAAGATCCATACTGCAAATGTACATTTTTTGATCCGTTCGCGGATGCGTCCCCGGACATCCCCGAAAATTATCTCCTTTGCCCTATATTTGAGGGCAAAACCATTATCAGCAAGCTTATCCCAATCATGTCACCTGCCCTCTTGCTCACGGTCATCCTGCTCTATTTCCTGCTCCTGGGAACGATCGCATACTTCACCTCGAGGGACGACAGCAACAGCATGTTTTTCAGGGCCGGAAGGAACTCCCCCTGGTACGTGGTCGCCTTCGGGATGATCGGCGCCTCTCTATCAGGAGTCACGTTCATCTCGGTTCCCGGTTGGGTGGGATCCACGCAATTCAGCTACATGCAGATCGTCATTGGCTATTTCCTGGGCTACCTCGTGATCTCCTGGATCCTGATCCCGCTTTATTACAAGATGAACCTCACGTCCATCTACGAGTACCTCAGGCAGCGCTTCGGGGAAAAGAGCCACAAGGCCGGGGCCTTCTTCTTCCTCTTGTCCAGGGTGCTGATCGCAGCCTTTCGGCTTTTCCTGGTGGCATCGGTACTTCAGCACTTCATTTTGGATTCCTGGGGAATTCCCTTCGAACTCACCGTGATCGCCTCCATTCTGCTGATCTGGCTGTACACCTTCAGAAGCGGCATACGGACCATCGTCTGGACAGACACGCTTCAGACCTTTTTCATGCTGGCCTCCCTGGCGGCCACGATCGTCATTCTGCTGTCCGCCATGGAAACAAGCCTTCCGGATTTTCTCGCATCGGACTCTTTCGAACGGCACAGCAAATTCTTTTTTCACGAAGACTTCAACGACCGCAAGCACTGGTTCAAATCCCTGCTGGGCGGGATGATCATCGCAATCGCCATGACGGGCCTGGACCAGGACAACATGCAGAAGAACCTGACCTGCAGGAGCATTAAGGAGGCTCAGAAGAATGTGGTAACGCTGGGTGCGGTGCTGATCCCGGTGAACCTGGCCTTCCTCTTCCTCGGCGCCCTGCTCTTCGCCTACACCGAGCAAGCCGGCCTTAGCATCCCCCTGGTGGAGGGAAAGGAGCAGGCAGATCTGCTGTTTCCCGAGATCGCACTGAACCAGGACCTGTCTCCTTTTCTGGGAATTGTCTTTATCCTGGGATTGATCGCTGCTGCCTATTCCAGTGCCGACAGCGCACTCACCTCGCTGACCACCTCCTTCAGCATGGACTTCATGGACATCAACCGCAGAGACGAAAAAGACCGAAAGAAGTTGCGCAAGCGCATACACCTGATGTTTTCGGTTCTGCTCGTTCTTGTCATCGTCTCCTACCGGCATGTGCTGGAAGACAACGTGATCGCCAGCCTGCTGCAGGTCTCTTCGTATACCTATGGCCCCCTTGTGGGCCTGTTCTCCTTCGGGCTGCTGACCAGGCATGAGATCCGGGAGAATTGGGTCTGGCCCGTCGCGCTGCTCTCCGTGGCTTTCACCTATTTCCTCAATCAGTATTCGCAGGAGCTGCTTTGGGGATACCAGTTCGGCTATGAGATCCTTCTGCTGAACGGGGCCTTCACCTATGCCGGACTGTTCCTGATCCGCAAAAGGAATGGAATTGATCAAAATTAGCCTTACTTTTGTCACGTGGAAAAAGACCTGAGTCATTACCGAAAGAGCTACGAGAGGAACCCCTTGCTGCGAGAGAACGTCCCGGAAAATCCGATGGAGCTGTTCCAGACCTGGTTTTACGAGGCGGATGCCGAAGACGGCATAGAAGAGGCCAATGTGATGAGTCTGTCGACCCTTGGGTTGGACGGCTACCCGAAAACCCGCATCGTACTGCTGAAACGATTCACCTGGGAGGGATTCATCTTCTTCTCCAATTACAAAAGCGAGAAGGGAAGAGCCATAGAAAAGGATCCGAGGGTGAGCCTGAACTTCTTTTGGCACAGCCTGGAACGGCAGATCGTAATCAAGGGCAAGGCCGAGAAGCTGGCGGAGAACCTTTCCGACGGGTACTTTGAAACCCGCCCCGAGGGAAGCAAACTGGGTGCCTGGGCCTCTGAACAAAGCGAGGAGATCGACTCCCGCGAAGCCCTCGACCAGAAGCTCTCCGACATGGAAAAACACTTTCAGAACCAGGAGATCCCGAGACCTCCGCACTGGGGAGGCTACCTTGTGCGGCCCGAATCCATGGAGTTCTGGCAGGGGCGGCCCAACCGGATGCACGACCGGATCCGCTATGAGCTGCAGGAAGACTACGATTGGAAGATCAGCCGACTCCAGCCCTGAAGCCCACATTTTTTGGGAAGGACTGTTTTGTTTGCCCTAATTTTTTATATTTGGTTCGAACATTAACCCGACGGTCTTATCCATGAAAACCCTGTATATCGTCCGGCATGCAAAATCCTCCTGGGATTATGAAGGGATCAACGACATTGATCGCCCCTTGAAGAAGAGAGGCATCAATGACGCCTATCTCGTCTCAGGGGTACTGCAGAAAAAGATCGAGACCCCGGCCGTATTCGTGTCTTCCTGCGCCAATCGCGCCCTGCACACCGCCATGATCTTCAGCTACGCCTTCAACTACCCCCTGGCCAACCTCAAGATCAGCAAGTCCCTTTACAGCTTCAGCGATGGCTACCTGATCAAAACCGTCAAGGCCCTGGACAATGGTTTTGACTCGGCAATCATCTTCAGCCACGATCACGGGATCAGCGATTTCGTGAACAAGTTCGGAGACAAGCCCGTGGACCACGTCCCGACCTGCGGCGTGGTGGCCATTGAGTTCAACACCAAGCACTGGAAGAACATCAAGAGAGGGAAAACCCTGTTCTTCGAGTTTCCCCGCTTTCACAAATAAGCAATGATCTAACGGAAGAATGGTTTTGCCAGCTCCCTCCCGACTGCGTCATCCCTTTTGTAGACGTCCTTGAAAAAATAGAGGTTGTTCTCCCTGTCGGCCACAGCCGTCAGGTAGATCAGGTAGATGTTAACGGGCTCAGGCAGTTGGATGGTGGTCGTCTCGCCCGACTTCAGGATCTCGTTTATCTTGTCCATGTTCCAGACCTCCGGATCATCCATAAGGCTCATCAGGAGCCCCCACTTGTCCTCGGTCCGAATGCAGCCGTGACTGAAGGCCCTGTCCTGTCGCTCGAACAGACCCCTGGAGGGCGTGTCGTGCAAATAGACGGAATACTTGTTGGGAAACATGAACTTGACCTCGCCCAGCGCATTCCAGGGCCCCGGTTTCTGGCGAATGATGAACGGGAAGTTGCCCCTGGAGTACTGGTTCCAGTCGATGGAGGCGGGGTTGAGCACCTTTCCGCTTCCGTCCATGACCTCCATGTGCTTGGCAGCCAGGTATCCGGGATCCTTCTTAAGCTTGGGAAGGGTTTCGTTGGTGGCAATGGAATAGGGCAGCGTCCAGGTGGGATTCATCACGATGTATTTCATCTCTCCCTTGAACACCGGGGATTCGTGGTGGTACTTTCCGACGATCACCCGTGATTCGAATACCTGTTTGCGGTTTGTGAAGCGCCTCACATTGAAGCCCGCGATGTTGACGATCAGAAAGTCCTCATCCGGGTTGTGAAAGATCCAGCGAAGCCTCTCCAGGTTGATCTTGATGGTCTCGATACGCTCTTCGATCGGCACCTGCATCTGCTCAAAGGTACCCTTGCCGATGACCCCATCCGCTGTGAGGCCGTGCCGGCTCTGAAACTTCTTGACGGCCGCTTCCAACTCTTCGTCGAACAGGGTCTCCGCGTCGGTTGACTTCGGGCTCAGATCACCTGTCGCCACCAGGAACTCCCTGATCTCCAACACACGAGGATCATCCATGTCCTTTTCCAGCTTCTCTCCCCCACTCACCTGTGGCCAGCCTCCTTCTTCGGCCTTTTGCCTGAGCTGCTTCAAATTGAGCTTGAGAAGGGTGTAGATGTAATGGGATGGCTTCAGCGCCTGCAGGGCCGGCTTCAGCCGGTTGTTGTGCAGCGTCACCGTGAGCAGGGAGTCGATGTTATCGGGTCGGGCATTCTTCTCCACGTCCCATTCCTTTCTCAATTCAGACTGCTCAAGCTTCCCTTCGAGCAGGTGCGCCGCGTAGAGTATGGTGGCATCGGTCAGCAACAGATCGAGATCCGCGCGATCGGAAGTGCTCAGGGTGCCCGCTTCTTTCCCGGCCAGCAGCTCCCGGATCCTCTGGTAGTGATAGTCCTCCGGGTCGAGTCCCTCATCATAGGAAGACTCTATGCTCTCCAACAGGTCTTCAATGTTCTTCCGCTCGTTCCAGGCAGGCTCGAAATTCCGGTTGGTATAGAACTTCGGCATCTCGATCTGCGAGAAGAGCTCGCGTCCTCCAACCTGCACCCCCTGGTCCGGCAACCTGTTGAATATCCTGTCTTCAATGATCTGCTCAACGGTCGGTTCCTGGGACCAGGCGCTTTGCGCAAGTAACAAAAGTGCAACGAGTGCTAGGGAAAGTCTGTTCATGGCGATCTGGTGTTTGCTGCCTAAAAATATGCATATTTTGGAATAGTCACAACCTTGGGGTCCCGGAGGTGGGTCAAAAAAGAATAAAAATTCTATCTTGGCTACATCAAAAGCGCGGTCATGAGCGACAAAAGACTCCAAAAGTACTGGAAGACCAATCTCAAATACCTGGCGATCCTTCTGTCTGCCTGGTTCCTGGTCTCCTTCGTGTTCGGGATCATCCTCGTGGACGAGCTGAACAGCATCAGGATGGGCGGATTCAAGCTCGGCTTCTGGTTCGCCCAACAGGGTTCGATCTATGCCTTTGTGATCATCATATTGATCTACATCAGGCTGATGAACAAACTCGACCGCAAATACAAAGTAAACGAATAGAACATGACGCTGCAGATCTGGACCTGGCTATTGATCGCCCTGACCTTTTCACTGTATATCGGAATTGCCATCTGGTCCCGAGCGGGTTCCACGGAGGATTTCTATGTCGCAGGCGGAGGTGTCTCTCCCCTGGCCAATGGCCTGGCAACGGCCGCGGACTGGATGTCTGCCGCCAGCTTCATATCCATGGCCGGCCTGATCTCCTTCAGCGGCTACGACGCCTCGGTCTACCTGATGGGATGGACCGGGGGCTATGTGCTGTTGGCCCTGCTCCTGGCGCCCTATTTGAGAAAATTCGGAAAGTTCACGGTTCCCGATTTCATCGGTGACCGCTATTACTCGAACATCGCCAGGACGGTTGCCGTCTTCTGTGCCCTGATCGTTTCCTTCACCTATGTGGCCGGACAGATGCGCGGCGTGGGCCTCGTGTTCTCGAGGTTTTTGGAGGTAGACATCACCAGCGGGGTGTTGATCGGCATGATCATCGTGCTGTTCTACGCGGTGCTGGGCGGGATGAAAGGGATCACCTATACCCAGGTGGCACAATACTGCGTCCTCATCTTCGCCTTCATGGTGCCGGCGATCTTCATTTCCATACAGATGACCGGGAACCCGATCCCCCAACTGGGATTCGGAAGCTCAGGCGAAGACGGTGTCTACCTGCTGGACAAGCTCGACGGGCTGCATCGCGAGCTCGGCTTCGAAGAATACACCTCGGGAAGCAAGAGCCGCCTGGACGTCTTCTTCATCACCGCCGCGCTGATGGTCGGAACCGCAGGCCTGCCCCATGTCATCGTTCGGTTCTTCACGGTCAAGAAAGTGAGCGACGCAAGGAAATCAGCCGGATGGGCCCTGCTTTTCATAGCTATCCTGTACACAACGGCCCCTGCCATCGCCGTCTTCGCCAGAACGAACCTGATCCAGACCGTCAGCAACAAGGCCTATGCGGAGCTCCCAAAATGGGTGGGGAACTGGGAGGCAACCGGACTCCTGACCTTCACTGACAAGAACCAGGACCAGATCGTCCAGTACCTCGCTGATCCGGAGCTGAATGAGCTCATCGTCGACAAGGACATCATGGTGCTGGCCAACCCCGAGATCGCGCAGCTTCCCAACTGGGTCATCGCCCTGGTGGCTGCTGGAGGGCTCGCCGCCGCACTGTCGACGGCAGCCGGACTGCTTCTCGTGATCTCGGCCTCCGTTTCACATGACCTGATCAAGAAAATGATCTACCCCAAGATCTCTGAGCGCGGAGAACTGGTAACGGCCCGACTGTCGGCCATTGCGGCCGTCTCGGTGGCCGGTTACTTCGGGATCAATCCTCCGGACTTCGTCGCTGCCACCGTGGCACTTGCCTTTGGCCTGGCCGCCGCTTCCTTCTTCCCTGCCATCATCCTTGGGATCTTCGTCAAACGAATGAACAAGGAAGGCGCCGTTGCGGGCATGGTGATCGGCATGCTGCTCATGCTCTACTACATGATGCGCTTCAAGTTCGACTGGTTCGGAGGCGGCACCCAGGAAGACTGGTGGTTCGGCATCTCTCCCGAGGGCTTTGGAACCGTGGCCATGATGGTCAATTTCGCGGTTTCACTGATCATCTCGGTTTTCAGCCCAAGACCACCGGAGGACATCCAGGAACTCGTCGAGAACATCCGGATTCCTTCGGGTGCCGGCAAGGCTTATGCGCATTGAGGCCCGACAAGCGTCGTTTGTCGATTTTTTTTTATGCCGAGATGTTTTAAATTTAACTTGTTCTGCAGAACAGCAAAAAAACACCTAAACAGATGAGTGAGCTTCAGATCAATTCCTTCAAGGAATACAAAGAACAATACAAGAAAAGTGTGAGCGATCCAGAAGGCTTCTGGAGTGAAATCGCCGGGCATTTCACCTGGAGAAAGCCCTGGGAACAGGTCCTGGAATGGAATTTCAACACGCCCGAGGTGAAGTGGTTCCAGGGAGGCAAACTCAACATCACGGAGAACTGCCTTGACCGGCATCTTGACACCATAGGCAACAAGACAGCGATCATCTGGGAACCGAACGACCCGGATGAGGAATCCAGGCACATCACCTACAGGCAGCTGTTCGTCAAGGTTTCCAGGTTTGCCAATGTCCTGAAGAACAACGGGATAAAAAAAGGAGACCGGGTCTGCCTCTATATGCCCATGATCCCCGAGCTCGCCATTGCCATGCTGGCCTGCGCACGGATCGGCGCAGTTCATTCCATCGTCTTCGCGGGCTTCTCCTCCTCGGCCCTGGCCAGCAGGATCAACGACTCCGAATGCAAGATGCTCATAACGGCCAACGAGGTGTACCGGGGGACCAAGCCCATCAACCTCAAGGCGGTCTGCGACCAGGCCCTGCAGAAAACGCCGAGCGTGGAGACCGTCATCGTTTACCGTCGCACGGTCGAACCCACCGAGATGACCCCGGGAAGGGACAAGTTCTGGTTCGATGAGCTGCAGAAGGTCGACGTTCATTGCGAGGCAGAGGAAATGGATGCCGAAGACATGCTCTTCATACTATACACCTCGGGCTCCACCGGGAAGCCCAAGGGCATGGTCCACAGCACGGGGGGATACATGGTTGGCGCGACCTACACCTTTGAGAACGTGTTCCAGTGCAAGAAGGATGACGTGTACTGGTGCACCGCCGACATCGGCTGGATCACTGGTCATTCCTACATCATCTACGGACCCTTGTGCGCCGGCGCCACGACGGTCATGTTCGAGGGAGTGCCCTCCTATCCCGATTACGGAAGGTTCTGGGAGATCGTGGCCAAGTTGAGGGTGACGCATTTTTACACCGCCCCCACCGCGATCCGTGCCCTTGCGAAGCATCCGCTCAGCCTGGTGGAAAAGCATGACCTGTCCAGTCTCAAGGTATTGGGAACGGTGGGTGAGCCGATCAACGAGGAGGCCTGGCACTGGTACAATGACAACATCGGAAAGACGAATTGCCCCATCGTGGACACCTGGTGGCAGACTGAGACCGGGGCCATGATGATCTCGCCCATTGCGGGGATCACCCCTACCCGTCCCACCTTCGCGACCTTGCCATTGCCCGGCGTTCAGCCGGTGCTCATGGATGAGCAGGGCATGGAGATCAAACAGGGCAAAGAGCCCGCTGAGGGCAGGCTGGCCATCAAGGCTCCCTGGCCCTCGATCGCGAGGACCATCTACGGGGACCACCAGCGATACAGGGATACCTATTTCTCAGCATTTCCGGGCAAATATTTCACCGGTGACGGGGCCTACCGCGATGCCTCCGGAAACTACAGGATCACGGGACGCGTGGACGACGTGGTCATCGTATCCGGTCACAACCTTGGCACCGCGCCCATAGAAAACGCCATCGACGAGCACCAGGAGATCGTCGAATGCGCCGTTGTGGGCTTCCCGCATGACATCAAAGGGAATGCGCTATATGCCTTTGTCACCAAATACGATGAGTCGGAAAAGACGGATGAGCAGTTGAGACAGGAGATCAACCAGTTGATCGCCTCAACTGTGGGAGCGATAGCCAAACTCGACAAGATCCAGTTCGTCAGCGGACTGCCCAAGACCCGGTCCGGCAAGATCATGAGGAGGATCTTGAGAAAGATCGCCTCCAAGGATGCGGAAAACCTGGGAGACATCTCCACCTTGCTGAACCCGGACGTGGTCGAGGAGATCAAACGAGGCGCCCTTTGATCTCGAAGAAGACCAAATACGGACTCAAGGCGATGAGCCACATCGCGCGGCAGGAAGGCAAAATGGTGTCCATAGCCAGCATTGCCGAAAGCGAGAACATCCCCCATAAATTCCTGGAGAGCATCCTGCTGCTTCTGCGCAAATCGGGTTTTCTCGGTTCCAAAAAGGGCAAAGGCGGGGGCTATTACCTGGTCAGGGAAGCCTCGGACATCTACATGGTTGACGTCATGAGGGTGCTGGAAGGGCCCATTGCCCCGGTGGCCTGCGTGAGCCTGAACTACTACGAGAAATGCGAGGATTGCCCCGATGAATCCACTTGCAGCCTGCACAGCTTCATGAGCAAGGTGCGGGATGCCCACCTCGGTATCCTGAGAAGCACCACCCTGGCGGATCTGAAATAAATCTTCCAATGGGTTTGTCAGTCGGAATATTTTTTTATTTTTGTTTACCCTACTAAACCGATAGGGTTAATGTAATAATTGTTACACTATGCTGTTCGACAAGGTCCTGACACAGAAGATCAACGCCGGTGACTCCCGCACCAAAAGCCTGGCAAAGGCCATCAGCTGGCGGGTTCTGGGAACACTGGACACCATCGTGATCTCCTGGGTGCTAACAGGCAAGCTGACCCTGGCACTGTCGATCGGCTCCATAGAATTGTTCACCAAATTTTTCCTTTACTACGCCCATGAAAGACTCTGGAACCTCAGTAAATGGAAATAAGGCCCCTCTCAACGGTAGCGGAGAGAAGAACTCCGGGCCTCAAGGCCTCCGGCTCGGAAACCTCAGCCTGGAACAAGCCAACCGCCAGCTGCGGGGAATAGAGCCCTTCGAGATCATTGAGTGGGTGCTGCGCTATTCCAGCAAACCCATACTCACCACCAACTTCGGTCCGTATTCGGCCTCTCTGCTGCACGCAGTGACCAAAGTGAAGAAGGACATCAGCGTCATCTGGTGCGACACCGGGTACAATACCCCGCATACCTATCGCTTCGCCCGCGACATCATGGAGCGCCTTTCGCTGAACATGCACATCTACACCCCCAGGCATACGCCGGGTTTCCGGGATGCCCTGATGGGAATTCCTGAAGTGGATACGGAAGAGCACAGGATTTTCACCCGTGAGGTGAAGCTGGATCCCTTTCAAAAGGCTCTCAGGGAGCATACTCCGGACGTCTGGTTCACCAACTTGAGGAAGGACCAGACCGCGCATCGAAGCAACCTTGACATCCTGCATCTGAACAGGGAGGGAATCCTAAAAGTGAGCCCATTCTTTTACTACGATGAGGCGAAAATGGAAAACTACCTGGAGCGATTCGAGCTTCCCAACGAGAAGAAATACTTCGATCCAACCAAGGTGCTGGGCAAAAGAGAATGCGGGCTCCA
>CAZAZM010000001.1:3719-100324 GCA_964489625.1 uncultured Flavobacteriaceae bacterium | reverse complement strand
CTCATCTAATCAAAATAACTGAAGCTTTTCTTTGGGTCGACAGCCAGCAGGGTCTCGTAGATCAGGCGGATCACGTTCTCGACGTCATCCTGGTGAACCATCTCCACCGTGGTGTGCATATACCTCAAAGCCAGTGAGATGAGGGCAGATGGCACTCCTCCGTTGGAATAGGCAAAGGCGTCCGTGTCGGTTCCGGTTGCCCGGGACGAGGCCAGCCTCTGGAATGGGATCTTCTTCTTTTCAGCCGTTTCTATCACCAGTTCCCTGACCTTGTTCTGAACCGCCGGGGCATAGGAAATGACCGGGCCGTCTCCTGACTTGGTTTCCCCTTCCTTCTTCTTGTCGATCATCGGGGTCGTGGTGTCATGGCATACGTCTGTCACGATGGCCAGGTTCGGCTTGATGGTGTGGGTGATCATCTCGGCCCCCCTCAACCCGATCTCTTCCTGCACGGAATTCGTCACATAGAGACCGAAAGGCAATTTCTTCCCATTTTCCTTGAGCAGCCTGGCCACTTCGGCGATCATGAATCCCCCCATGCGGTTGTCCAGGGCCCGGCAGACGAAATTCTTCTTGTTCAGGATCATGAACTCATCCGGGTAGGTGATCACGCAACCCACGTGAACCCCCAGCTCCTCTACCTCCTTCTTGGTCTTGCAGCCCACGTCGATGAAAATGTTGTCCAGTTTGGGCGGCTCCTCCTTGCCCCTGTCCCGGGTATGGATCGCAGGCCAACCGAAAATGCCCTTCACCACTCCATTCTTGGTATGGATGTTGACCCTTTTTGAAGGCGCGATCTGGTGATCGCTGCCGCCGTTTCGGATCACATAGATCAGGCCGTCATCCGTAATGTAGTTCACATACCAGGAGATCTCGTCGGCATGACCTTCGATCACCACCTTGAATTCCGCCTCAGGGTTGATCACTCCCACCGCGGTTCCGTAACTGTCCGTTATGAATTCGTCAACATAGGGCCTGAGATAGCTCATCCACAGTTTCTGCCCTTCCGATTCATAGCCCGTGGGCGAGGCATTGTTGAGGTATTTTTCGAGAAATTCAAGGGATCCCTTGTTGAGAATTTTCTTTTTTGCCATGGTCTTTTCTTTTTTTTACGAATGTAAGAATTATAGGAAAATATTAACCTAGGGAAATCCACATATTCCTAAATTTGCATTGGATATCTCATGAAAAAGAAACTGCTCACGGTCCTGATGCTGCTGCCTGTTTTCCTTCACTCCCAAACAACAGAAAAGAGTAAGGAATCGGACGATTTTTATATCATACGCAATGACTCCATGACCATTCCGCTGGATGAGGTGATCGTGATCGACAAACGTTCCTTTGACACGGACAAGGAGAGGAGATACTACTTCTGGTACTACAAGAAGGTGCACAAGGCCTACCCCTTCGCAACCCTGGCCTCCGACAGGCTCACGTCAATCAATGCCCAACTTGAGGGCATCAGCTCCAAGCGCAAGAGGAAGAAACACATCAAGAAGATGCAGGAGTACATGGAGGGCGAGTTCACCGACGAGCTCAAAAAACTCACGCGGACCGAAGGAAGGATACTCATCAAACTGATCCACCGGCAGACCGGCGAGACCCTGTATGACCTGATCAAGGAATACCGCAGTGGCTGGAAGGCCTTCTGGTACAATTCAACGGCGCAGATGTTCCGGCTCTCCCTGAAACAGGAATACGAGCCCGGGGAGATCCCGCTTGACTTCATCGTAGAGGACATCCTTCAGCGTTCCTTCATCAACGGAACCCTCGAGGAACAGGAGCCCGCCCTCGACATCGACTACCTGGAGCTGCTGGATCAGTACCATGACATCCGGGTGCAACCCGTGATTGCCGAGTACATCGACAAGTACATGAAATGATCAAAGGCCCGGGATCTTTGAGGTGTCCGGGTCAAAATTGTGATCCTTTTCCCTGAATCTCCTCATCAGTGCGTCCACCTTCTCCTCGATCTCCCTTTTGCCCAACTTGTATTGGGTTGCCAGTGAAGGCTGTCCGGGCAGCTGTTCGATCATCAGCGTTGAGGACGGGAAGGCAAACTCAACTCCTATTTCCGCAGCAAGCCTGAGTATGGCCAGGTGCAACACCGTCCTGGAGGCCTGCTCCATGCCCCAATCCGGGTTCTGGAAATAGACATTCACCAGGATGTTCAGCGAGGAGTCGCCGAATCCGACGAACTCCACGTTGTAGGACTGGCTTCGTGTCTCCGGGTGAAGGCGAATGATCTCCTTGATCCCTTCCATGAAGGCTTCGACCAGGTCGGGCGGGGTGTCGTAGCGAATTCCAAGCTCGGTCCTGTAACGGCGATAGATCCGCAGTCCCATGTTGTTGATCTCCATCTCCACCACCTTGCTGTTGGGGATCTGGTACATGGTCGTATCTGCTGCCCGAACCCGTGTGGACCTGAGCCCCACGCTCTCCACGGATCCTTCCACGCCGCCGATCACCACCCAGTCATCCAACTGAAAGGGCTTATCGAGGAAAATGACCACGGTTCCGATCAGGTTCTTCACCGAATCCTGGGCTGCGAATGCCAGGGCGATGCCCCCGATCGAAGCCCCCGCCAGGACCGTCTTGGGATCCACTCCAAACAAGGTGAGTATGTGAAGGAATCCGATCAGGATGACCAGGCCGTTGAGCACCTTGCCCAAAATGGGAGCCAGCTGCCGATCGAGCTTGGAGCGCGAGTGTCTGGTCTTTTCCTCGTACAGGTTCAGCCCGACCTTCATCAGCTTCAGCACCACATAGATCCAGAAAATGGTCTCGGCGATCCTCACCCCGGTGACCAGCAAGGCATTCCATTCGAGCATTTGCAAAGATGGCAGCATGCGCTTGAAGAAGCGCACGATCAGGATGAATACCAGCGGTCGGGCCAGCTCCCGGGTGATCTCGACCGAACTGGCACTGAGCTTGCGCTTCAGGAAGACCCTGGCCATCCATTTCAGCATCAAAAAAATGAGGGGCTCGAAGACATAGTACATGAGCACCCCGATCAGGATCATCAGCAGGAAGGCCACCGGTTTCCAGAGGAGGTAACCGCCTACCGTATAGGTAAAGAACTTGGGAAATTTCTTGTGGAGGTACCCAAACTCGAAGAGAAAGGTTTCCTTGTGAAGCTGGTCGATCTTCTCAATGGTCTCCTGGGAATAGTACCAACGCGTCCCGACCTTCTCAACATATATGGCAGGCATGCGCAGGGGAAACGGGGAATAGCGATGAAAATTGATCTCCATTGTCTGCCTGCCGATCCCGGTGCTATCCGTGTAATTGGGATTGCTCGGCACCTTGGTGAAATCCACCCTCAAACCGTTTCCGTCCAGCACCTCCTTGATCTTGATCGCCTTGTCCTGTGCCTCCTCAGGAGACAGGCCGCGAATCGACGCGGCTGACTTGGCCGGATCGTAGCTGTCCGGCATCAAGAAGTAGATGTGGGTGTAAATGGTTGCATTCGGACTGCTCAGGTCAACTTTCTTCTGGTTCTGGCCCAGGGCAACAGAGCACAGGAAAAGGAGCAAAAGCGCTGTCTTTTTCATTTCAACTAAGTTATTTCTTCTTTTTGTTCAGCACGCTCTGAAAGCCCGCAGGGGCCTTGTGAGGCTTGCCGTGCCCGGGCCTTTTCCCGTCTCGTTCCGGTCGGTCCTGCCCCAACAGCTTTTGCACCAGGTCATTTCGATTCACCTTCCCCAGGGTGTTCCGGATCCAGTTGCGGTTCTCTTTCTTGTACCAGAAGAAGAACCGGTGCTGCTCGTCCTTCTCCTTCTTCGTCTTCGGAACGTACACCTTTTTGAGCGTGTAGGGATGGTAGCCGCTGTAATAGATCACCGTGGCCACCGTCATCGGCGTGGGCGTGAAGCCCTGCACCTGTTCCAGCTTGAAGCCCATGTCTTTGGTCTCCGCCGCCAGGTTCGCCATGTCCTCCACCTCGCAGGCCGGGTGATTGGATATGAAATAGGGGATCAGCTGCAGGTTGAGCTTCTTTTTCAGGTTGATCTTGTCAAAGCGCTCCTTGAACAGGTGGAAGTAGGAGAAGGACGGCTTCCGCATGAGCCTGAGCACGGGGTCCGAGGTGTGTTCGGGGGCAACCTTTAGGCGTCCGGAGACGTGCTTGGTGATCACCTCCTCGGTGTAGTCTTCCAGCTCCTTCGGGTCTGCCTGGGTGTTGTATTCGGGCACCAGCATGTCGTAGCGAATCCCGCTCCCAATGAAGGATTTCTTGACCTCCGGGTGACTGTCAATGGCCCGGTATAGCTCGGTCATTGGCTTGTGCGAGGTGTCCAGGTTGTGGCAGATCACCGGGTGGATGCAGGAGGGAGCCACGCAGCTGTCGCAGATGCTCTGTATCTTCCCCTTCATCTTGTACATGTTCGCCGAGGGGCCTCCCACATCGGAAAGGTATCCCTTGAAGCCCGGCATTTTGGTCACCTCGTCCACCTCCTTCAAAATGGACTCCTGGCTCCTGCTCGCAATGAATTTCCCCTGGTGGGCAGATATGGTGCAGAAGCTGCAACCGCCGAAGCAACCTCGATGTATGTTGATGGAGAACTTGATCATCTCATAGGCCGGAATCGGGCCCCGCTTGTCGTATTTGGGATGAGGCAGGCGGGTGTAGGGAAGGTCATAGGAGGCGTCTATCTCCTTTTCGGTCATGGTGGGGAAGACCGGGTTGATCACCAGGGTCCTGCCCTGCACCTTCTGCAGTATCCTTCTCCCGTTGATCTTGTTGGACTCCTGCTCGATCACCTTGAAATTGGCCGCGAAGGTCTTCTTGTCCCTAAGACAGTCCTCGTGGGAGCTGATCTCCACGTCCTCCCAGTTCTTGTTCCTGGGAAGGGATTCACCCGGCTCCACCAGGAAGGCCGTCTGCCTGATCGTTCTGATCGATTCGAAGGGTACTCCCCTTTTCAGCAGGCGTATCAGCTCGCGTAGGGGCTGCTCTCCCATGCCGTAGACCAGGAGATCGGCGCCGGAATCGACAAGTATGTTCGGTTTGAGCGAGTCGCTCCAGTAGTCGTAATGCGTGACCCGCCGAAGGGAGGCCTCGATGCCTCCGATCACCACCGGCACTTCCGGGAACTTCTCCTTGAGTATCCTTGAGTATACCGTCGTGGCATAGTCCGGTCGAAAGCCGGTGTCGCCATTGGGAGTATAGGCATCCTTGTCCCTCTTTCTCTTGCTGGCCGTGTAATTGCTGACCATGGAGTCCATGGCGCCCGAGGTGACGGCAAAGAAGAGCTCAGGGGTCCCCAGCTTCTCGAAGTCCTGCAGGTTGTCGTTGACGTTGGGCTGGGGAACGATAGCCACCCTGAGGCCATAGCTCTCAAGGATGCGACCGAGCGCCGCCGGACCGAAGGCCGCGTGATCCACATAGGCATCTCCGCTGAAAATGATCACATCCAGGCAGTCCCATCCCCGGATCTTCACTTCCCGTTTCGTGGTGGGGAGCCAGTCGCTCAGTTTGTGTTGCTTTTCCATGCGCCAAAGATACGGCGAAAATCCCTCAGTTCTGATCCTGGCCGCCAGTGGTGTTCCTGACCAGCTGCAAGTAGAAGTTGACGGCGGTGCGATAATCGCTAACTGCCACCCGCTCGTTCAATCCATGAAAGGACTTTACGTTCGACGGGCTGATCCTGACCGGGCTGAACCGGAAGATCTGATCGGACACCTCGCTGAAATGCCGGGAATCGGTTGCTCCCACCACCAGGTAGGGCGCAACTGCCGCATCCGGGAAGACCTGTGCGACGGTCCGGTGCAAATTCCCAAAGCCGGGGGTGCCGATGTCGGAGACCGGTGACGGATCGACGCGCGTCTCCCCCACCTCGATCTTGATCCGCTCGTCCGCTACTACCCTTTTTACGTGATCGATCACCTCTTCCACGCTTGATTCGGAAAGGATGCGGAAGTTGACCGTGGCCCGGGCCGCCAATGGGATGATATTGTCCTTGACCCCGCTGTTGAACATGGTGGGCGAAGTGGTGGTCCTGACCAGGGCATTTCCCGTAGACGTCTTCTCATAGGCGCTCAGGATCATGGGCTTGAAGAGCCAGGGATTGGCAAAGGCCATCCTGTTCATAAAAGGCATCTCAGGGCCCAAATAGTCCATGAAGGCCTGCAGGCCCGGGGATATCTCAGCAGGCAGCGGGTTGTTCTTCAGCCTCGAGATGGCTCCGGCCAGAACATCGATTGCGGTTTCCTTGCCCGGCATGGAGGAATGCCCTCCCTCCAGCTCGAGGCTCAGGTAGAGCGAGGCAAAGCCCTTCTCGGCGATTCCGATCAGGGCGACGTCGTTCTCCATGCCCGGGATCATGTTGCGGCTGATCGTTCCGCCCTCGTCGATTACGAACTCCGCGCGGACACCCTGATCCCTCAGATGAGTGGCTATGGTCTTCGCCCCAAGCGACCCACCTATCTCCTCGTCGTGCCCCAGGGCGAGATACAAGGTGCGTTCAGGTCGGTATCCCTCTTCCAAAAGAGTTTCAACGGCCTCCATGAGGCTGATGGCGCTGATCTTGTCATCTATGCTCCCGCGCCCCCAGATGGTGTCGTTCCTGACCTCTCCGCCAAATGGGTCGGCCTTCCAGTATTTCCTGTTCTCTTCGATCACCGGAACCACGTCAATATGGGCCATGAGGACCCCGGGCTTCAGTTCCGGGTCGCCGCCCTTCCAGGTGTAGAGGTGTGAGAAGCCATTGAAGGTCCGGTGCTCGAGCAAGGAATCGGTCAGCGGGAAGGATTCGGACAGGAAACGATTGAAGGCCTCAAACTGCAGGCTATCGAAATCCGCTTTGTTCTCCGGCGAGACGGTCTTGATCCGCAGGGCCGTGGAAAATCGTTCCAAAGCTCCCGCGCGAAGCTCCTTTACGCTGGCAGGTTCAACCTGAAGCTGTTTGGAATCATATGAAAAGGTGCGGTAGAGCACGTAGCCCACCAGGACCAGTAACAGGACGAAGATGAATGACAGGAATCTTTTCAAAACAATGGCTTTTAAGAGGTTTTAATCGATTGGCATACAAACATAAGCAATTGCCATGAGTCTGGATCAAAAACCTAGAAGGACCACTTGAAGCGGACGAACAGGGCTGCCCCGTTAGTGACGAGTTCCTCCCCCTGCGGGTCAAAGACCTCATCCGAGGAATAGTACTGGCCAACGCCTGCCAGCTCCATGGAATTGGAAAGCGAATAGGTCAGCGTCGGACCCAGGTAGAAGAAGTTCCCTTCAGGGCCATACATGGCCGCGAGCATCACCCTGAACAGGGGGGTCACATCATATCCTCCGCTTCCCAGCATGGCAACCCGGGTGGGAAATAGGTTCTTGGGGCTCAGATCCTGGAAGACCAGCGCACCTATGCCGGTTCCGAGGTCCTCCTGCCCGAATCCATTGTACAGGGCCTCGAACTGCAGGTTCAGCGAGCTTCTGAAGGTATAGTCGTAATGAATGGTGGCCGTCACCTTCCCGCCTGACTCCTCACCGTCCACGGGATGGAAATAGGTCAGCTCTCCGCTGAAGCCTCCGCCCCGTATGCTTCCCGACCAGCCTCCCCCGAAAACCAGGTCGGTCTCCGTGTACAGCCCGGCGAGGAACTGCAGGTCATAGCCCCGGGTATTGAAACGGTACAGCCCTACCGAGCTCACCTTGCCGTCGCGGTTCAGTGAAGTGGAAAGCTCCACCTTGCTCGAGGTCCCCAGGTAGTACTGTACCCGCAGGGCGTCGCTTCCGGGTCGTTCCTCGTAGTCAAAGTCGAAGTAGGAATAGGTGTTGAAGAGGTCGTTGGGATTCCAGGCAAAGGTCTGCCCCCAGTTGATCCGCTGCCGACCCAGGGTTACCTGGAGGTTCCCCGAGGTAAAGTCGATCATGAAGCGGTCCAGTTGGGAGATCCCGATCCAGGAATCCTCATCCGCCCAAACCCAGGACAGGTCAACGTAGCCGTTGTCCCGGGATACATAATCCGCGTAATCGGGGATGAGGGTGACGTTGTTTCCAATGATGACCCGGTTCCTGAGCCCGGCCGTGAAGGTCCACTTCTCGCTGAGGTACCCGTTGACGTCAAAACGGTTGTGAAGAACGTTCTCAATTGCCACGACACCATCCTCCTCAAGAGTCTGCATGGCCGAAAGTCCCTTGACGTATCCCTTCATCATCCATTTCTCCTGTCCATGTGCCCCAAGGGAATGGACCAGGATAAAGAGAAGTATGAGGATCGTTCGTGACATAAAGCTTTTTTTGATCTAAGGGGCAGCCCGGGAAAGGCTCATTTTACCCAATCGGCAACCACCTTGCCGTCATCCAGGGAGATCACCCGCCGGGCCTTGTCCATCACCCGCTGGTCATGCGTGGCGAAGATGAAGGTGATCTTCTCCTCCCTATTGAGTTGCTCCATGATGTCAAGCAGCTGATTGGTCGCCACAGAATCCAGGTTGGCGGTGGGCTCGTCGGCCAGGACAAACCTGGGCTTGGATGCCAGGGCCCTTGCCACGGCAACGCGCTGCTGCTGTCCCCCGGAAAGCTGGTTCGGCTTCTTGTTGATCTTGTCCTCCAGTCCCACCGATTTCAGGAGGGAAAGGGTTCGCTGGTCCATCTTTTTCCGGTCCCAGTTCTGAAGCTGCATGATGAACTCCACGTTCTCCTTGGCAGTGAGCACCGGGATCAGGTTAAAGGCCTGGAACACGAAGCCGATGTTCCTCAGCCTGAAATCGATCAGCTCATGCGAAGAGAGTTCCGAGATGAGGATACCCGCGACCTCCACTTCCCCTGAACTGGGCTTTTCCAGTCCCCCGATCATGTTCATCAGCGTGGTCTTGCCGCACCCTGAGGGTCCCACAATCGCCGTGAACTCTCCCTCCTCGAAAGTGAGGTCGACCCCGTTGACGGCGTGTACAGGGATCTCAGTGTCGTGGTAGGTCTTCTTCAGGTTGCTTATCCTTATGATGCTCATAACTTCCTTGTTTCCAGTTTTTCAAATTCGATTTCAATTTTGCATGGTCATCCGTTCAAAGAGAGCGAATAGCCTCGGCAGGTTGCAGCTTAAGGGCCTTCAGAGCAGGATAGACGGATGCGATGATCGCGGTCAGGACTACCAGCACGGTGATCTGAAGATACCTGTAAGGCTCCAGCATGGGATAAGTGATGGCGCTGTATCCTACCGCCTCCAGTCCCTCCGCGTAGTTGGAGAGGTCGATCCCCTTTTGGGCGAAATAGTGAATGCAGATCAAGCTCAATATCTCGCCTACCACTGCACCGACCAAAGCCAGAAAAACGGTCTCGTACAGAATCATGAGAAAAACTCTCTTTCGGGTCATTCCTATGGCCATCAGCATTCCCAGCTCCCGGGTCCGTTCGAGGACCACCATCAGCATGGTGTTGACGATGCCAAAACCCAGGGCTCCGAGTATGATCACCATGAACAGAGCCATCATGGTGTCCATATAGCCCGCCATGAGCCTGACATAGGGAGACAGCTCCGCCCAGTCCTGAACGAGCAATTCCGGGTACAGGGCCCCCAGTTCGTCACGGATCGTGGTGGCTTGCTCATAATCCTGCAACCGTATTGCGATCTCATGCGCTTCATCTCCGGGCACCTCGAGCACCCTGCCCAGGTCCCTGTTCAGCACAAAGACGTGCATTTTGTCCCAGGGGGTGTTGTCCGTCTTGTACAGGCCGACCACCTTGAAGGCAGCTCCGGTAATCTCTCCATTGTAGTCCTGGAAGGTCAGGACGATCTTGGATTTTACCCTGGCCTTCAGCTCTTTCGCCAGCGCCTTTGAGATGACAATGGGATTCCTGCTGTCCGCAGAAACAAAACTTCCCGAGCTGCTGTCGACTTTTTGATGCAAAGAGAACACCAACCTTTCTTCTTCCGGATCCACCCCAATGACGTTCACCCCCATGTTCTTGCTCGCCGTGGCGGCCATGCCGCTGACCCGGAGCCGCCTCGTGGCGGAAACGACCTTAGGATCCGACCGGAGGGAACTCAGTTTTTCTTCAACTCGGCGAATGGTCCTTCTGACGTCCTCGTTCTCTACATATTCGGGATTGTGCATCTGAATATGCCCCGTTTCATAGTCGAAGATATCCTGCACGCGCTGATCGGCCATCCCATTCATCCAGGCGCTTGAGAAAAGTCCGCCGAGCAAGCCAAAGGCAATGGCCAGAATGACGACAGAGCTCCTTACCCTGTTCCTCCAGATGCTTCTCCATGCGATTTTGATCAAAGCCATAATTCAGGATCGCAGCCCTTCGACCACGTTTAGTTTCAAGATTTTAATTGTCGGATAGGACATGGCGATCAAACTGAGAATCAGGATCGCGATGGCCTGCATCACAAAGATGTCGGGATCCATGCTCATGGGCATGACCGGTTCAAAGTTGAATTCCTCCATGACCTCCACGTAAGCTCCTGAGAGCTGTATGGGGTTATAAACAAAATAGATCATGACGGGCAGGCTGATCGCTATGCCGCCCACCACGCCCAGGGAGGTAAGTATCAGCAACTCTATGATCACCACAGCAGCCAGCTTGCTCTTCTGCATGCCCACCGAGACCATTACCGAAAACTCCCGGATCCGCTCATTGGTCATCATGAGCACCGTGCCGAAGATGCCAAAGGCGATCACCATGTACAGGATCCCGATCATGATGACCCCGCCGGCGTTGTCGGTCTCTATCATCTGCAAAAGCTCCTTGTTCATGGCCTGCCAGCTCATGACCGTGTATTGCTCATCGTCAAGCTGGTCCGTGACCATCTTCATCATGGGCTCCACGTCATCGATGCTTTCGAGGTCGAAGCCCACGGAGGTGTATCGCCCGGGTGCCGAAAAAAGGTTCTGGGCCTCGTACAGGGGCATGTAGATGAAGGTCCTGTTCATTTCCGGGGTGGGAAGCTTGAGGATCCCCTTTATGGGATAAAGGCCCGCAGCCGTGGCGCCGTGATATCCCGATGAAAAGAGCACCAGGGTGTCGCCCACTTTCATCTGCAGGTAGCTGGCCAGGTCTTCTGCCAGAAGTACCGACCGATCTTCAAGAACAAGGTACTCCCCAGCCGACAGGTATCCCCGGATCCCGGACATCTCATCCTCGCTGTCGGGATCGATCCCCATGATCACCACCCCCTTGGTCGATTCGCCCGAGGAGGCCAGCGAGAAGGTCTCCAGGCGGGGTATCAGTGCCCGTACCTCGGGTCTTTCTCTCAGGCCTGATAGATACTCCGGATCTATTGTGAAGGAATTGTTGATGTTCTTGTCGTCCCAGTAACCCTTCTTCTGGATCTGCAGATATCCCGAATAGGCCTCGATGGCGTTCTGCTTCATCTTGGCGTAGGAGCCCTTGCCGAATCCCCGCATGATGATCGCGAAGAACAGGGCGAACATGATGGAGGCCACCGTGATCAAGGTCCGTCTCTTGTTCCGCCAGATGTTGCGCCACGCTATTTTCAACAAGGTGCCCATCAGCGTATCCGCTTCATGTTCTGCTGTGAGAAAAAGCTCTCAGGAAGCTCGATGTCGAACTTGATGTCGGTAATGTAGAGCACCGTTTTCTTGCCTTCCTCATCCGCCGGAACGATCTCTATCCGGGTGGGTATGAGCCTTCCGTCCATAACCTGTAAATCATAGGCAAAATCGCTTTTCACAAGCTCCTGGTCTTCGTCATAGTACTCCGATCGGATCTGAATGAACTCATCCTTGGTGATCCACTTGAACACCCTGCCCCAGATGACGGCCGCCTCTTCTTTCGGGTCCATCCGGATCTTGTAGCATTCCAGGCCCTCTATGGTCTCCTCGGCGACCAGGCTGTGCCTGTAGTCCACGACCATGGAGCTCTCCTTGAGTATGTCGTCATTGGTGTAATCGGAGCCCATCCAACCCTGTGACATCATCGATGCCGGGATCTTGATCATCCTTCCGATGGTCGGCATCCAGTTCCACATCTCGGTCTGCCTCTTCATGAAGACCTGCCCCTTGTCGCGGGCCGGGGAGGTTATGTAGGTCATGGAATAATCCATCCCGCGCCCCCAGGCCTTGAAAGACAGGTCCCTCTGCCAGGTGGGCCGGATGATCTCCATGCGCATCTCAGATTGATTGGTCTTTCCCCTGACCTTCTCGTCCGCCTTTTTAATGATCTCCTCTGCCGTAAGTGCCTGGGACTGCGCGATCAACGGGGACAGGATCCCTGCTACAATCAGCAGGAACAGGATCGACTTTATGTGCTTACTCCTTCCAAATATCATATTCCTCGACTTAGGGTCTGGTCGTTTACTCTCAATAGGGGCCCGAGTTGCTCACAAAGGCCACTCTTTTTCCGTCAGGTGACCAGCTGGGCACGTTGATCGTTCCCTGCCCCCCATAGATGTAGGCAACGATGGTGGGCTGGCCTCCCGACACGGGCATGGTCCTGAGAACCACGTGCTTGTAGAAGGGATGGTCTCCCGAATCCACATCGGTGCCAAAAGAAAGAAAGATCATGGTTTTCCCGTCGGGCGAAATATGAGGAAACCAGTCGTTCCATTGATCAAAGGTCAGCTGCTCCTGCCCCGAACCGTCAGGCTTCATGCGCCAAATCTGCATGGTGCCCGTCCTGTTGGAATTGAAATAGATGTACTTTCCTTCCGGATCCATCTCGGGTCCGTCATCCAGTCCGGGGGTGTCGGTCAGCTGGATCTCGGAACCGTCTGCGATGGAGACGGAATAAATGTCGTACTGACCCTTTCTCTGCCCGGTGAAGAGCAGTGCGCTTCCGTCAAGGGTCCAGCCGTGCAGGTAGGAATTGCCCACTCCCTTTTTGGTTATACGACGGGGTTCCGCGCTGCCTCCTGTTGGAAGGGTGTAGATCACGGATTGCCCGTCCTCGGCAGGATCGTGATGGCTGATCCCCAGCTGCCTGCCATCGAAGGACAGGACATGATCGTTGTTATTGGCCGTGGCAAAGCCCGTCTCCAGCCTTCTTACCTTTCCTGTCTCCAGTTCATAGGTATAGAGAAAGCCATTCGAGTTGTAGATCAGGTGCCTTCCGTCTGCCGTCCAGTTGGGTGCCTGTATCGAATGGGCCGAACGCAGCAGGATCTTCCTTTTGCCGCTCTCCAGGTCGAGGACCTCCAGGTTGCTACCCAGGTAGTCCCGGTAGGCGGTCATTTCCTGCCCGAAAGGCTTTATGATCCTCACATCGCTGAAGATGGCGCTCTCCGACACCTCCTTCTCGTGGGAACAGACGTAGAGCCCGACGAAGGCCTCATTCCTGATCTCCGGGACTGAAACGCTTACTTTTTTGAGCGCTTCCCCTTCCCTGGCGGCGCCCATGATGAACTCATCGCCTTTGCGCTCGAGCTGGACAATGCCGGGAACTCCATTTCCGGAGGCCTCTTCAAGGACCTGCTCCAGGGTCATGCCCCCCGGTTCCTTCCTGTATTGCAGTGTAGCAAGACCATCTCCGTGGATGGCGGCATTGGCATGAGGAGAGTCCTCACTCAGGCTGTTCCTCACCATCCAGCCAAGCTTCCTGTGCGGGTTCACACCCTCGCCGATAAAGCTGACGCGGGCCCTCAGAATGAAATCTCCCTGGATCGATCTCCATAGAAAGTGAAACTGATCCGCGCCAAACCACATGTTCTCCCCAGAGCTTTCGATTAGATATTCCTGGTCATCCTCGTTGTAGGAAACAGAACCCGGAAGGGACAGCTCCCCAATGTCCTGGTGACGCTCAAAGATTCCGATCTCATTCTGGGCCGAGAGTTGGGTGGCGATCATTAAACTGCATATTAGAAAAAAGATATGGGCTCGAATTTTCATGACTTCCTTGATTTCAATTGACGAGATCTGCCTCCTCAACGATCAAAGGATACACGTATCCGCCTCCAAAATCCTTGTCGACGGAAACCTTTCCCCTGATCGTCACGGTATCCCCCACCTGGAAATCGCTTGTGGTGGTGAAGGTCAGGTCGGATCTTTCTCCCCGGGTACCGTCCATGATGTGCACCCAGTTCCTGTCCATGATGTCACGGTTGATCTTGACCACCTGTCCGCGCAGGATCACCTCCTTGTCTTTGTACTCTTCCGATTTTCCGTACAATTCGGCGATGCTCAAGCCCCCTGGCGCAGGATCGATCTTGATGCTGTCGAGCATTGCATCCACCCGGGTCCTCTTGTGCGGTGAAGCTGCCGCCCCGGACTGCCCGGTACCGGAAGTGCCTCCCTGCTCACGGCTCACGGCATCGACGAAAAGGATCTGGTCGAAGGTCCTGTCGAGCTCCTTGCTGTTGAAATCCTTCATTTCAATGAAGCTGCTGAAATAGATGGTCTCACCCGGCTTGAAATCCTCTCTTGAGACGGCAATCCAGTAGGATTCCCCCTCTTCACCCACTCTCAGATAGGTGTAATCTCCCGCGTTTTGCATCTCTTCAACGGTCACCGAGCGTTCGAGACCCGTATTCTGCATTTTTCTGTATTCTTTTTCTTTTTTTCCGCACGAGAACAGGATCAAGAAACTCAATGTAAGGATGTGGTATTTCATTTTAAATCAATTTTGGTTCTATAAAAAAATATTGTTTTGGTTCTATTGTATCATTGCCAAGCATAAATATCAACCTTTTGTCTCAAACAGGCAAAAGATATAGTTTTGCCTGCTCCCCGACGGGGTGAAATGGTCCAGGTACAGGTGTTCTTTCAGTTTGAATCCCCTGAAGACCTCCTTCAATTGCTCCAGGTCATACCTGTTGACCTCCAGCCCGCTGCATCGCTGGGGGCCCTTCTCTGAAAAGGCACCCAGGATCAGGTGGCCTCCGGGCTCCAATGCTTCTTCCACCAGGGAGGCATATATGTCCACTTCTTTTCGATCGGTGAGAAAATGGAAGCAGGCGCGGTCGTGCCACAGGGCGTATCTGCGCAGTGGTTGAAACTCCAGAACGTCCGACCGGATCCAGCTGATCCCTGCCTCAAGATCTCCCAGTCTCTTCCTGCTCCTCTCCAGGGCGCGTTCGGAAATGTCGAGGACGCTCAAATCCTTGAAGCCATTTTTCAGGAGCAGCTCTGCGAAGCTGCTGTCTCCCCCTCCAATGTCCAGGATCGGGGCCTCCTTCCCCAGGTTGAGGAAGTCAACCAGCGACAGGGAGGTCTCGGGTTTTCTCTGATACCAACCCAGTTCTTCAGAAGGCCTGGAGCTATAGACCTCATCCCAGTGCCTGACCCTATCGGTTTCCATTTTGTTCGTCATATCATACGAGCTTCCGATTCAACCCAAACAAAAATACACCCGATCTGGGTGTATTTCTATGATATTCGTTAGCTTTTTAAAAGGACCTTCAATCGACCCTTCGGCCGCTTTCGGCAAGCAATTCATCGGGACCGATCTCCTTTTCCTTCTTCCTGAACCATTTTCTCAGTTCTTTGAGGTCCTTTTGGCTCCTGCCCGTCTCAATGAAATATTTATAGGATATCAGGCTGTCCCTGCTGCCCTTTTCAAACTTGCTTCGGGCGAGCCCGGTTGCCACTCCCGAAGTCATGCGATACACGGTTCGATTGTAGATCTCGGTCTCCCCCCTGGCGTTCACACCGACCCCGTAAGTGACGCTCATGCTCTCCAGGGGGATGTTCTCCCAGTCATAGACCGCGTAGGAATAGAAGGAGCCTTCCTTCATCCCGGTGATCCTCTCCTTCAGAATCACATTGTTGATCCCGTCAGGGACATGGATCTCCCGCTCATTTCCCAGGGCTACCCGCATTTCGCCTTTCAAGAGCTTTGACTCGTCGAACAGGGCGTGAAACCGGCTGACGCCGGAATAATCGGCCAGTGCGGCCCAGGCCCTCTCCACGGATGCCTCAACCGTCACCCGGTTCTCGATCACCCTGTGCGCATGTGACGAACCCTGGGCATGTGAAAGGGGCCCCACACTGAGCAATGCTCCCAAAATAAAAATGCCTGTATTTGAAATTCGCCTTATCATGCTGCTGAAATCGGGGTTGACAGGTTCTGATACAAACCCGCGCTTTATAAGATAGACGAAACAGATCCACTTTGGTTACACCTCTGCAAAAGACAATTCCTGTTTTTAACAAAACTTTTATCCGCCGCTATTAAACCCGGGCAGCCCGGCGGAGTCAAAGAGATAAACAAACACGAAAAAAATGAAAAATCTACTATTCATCATGATCCTCACACTGGGCCTGGCAGGACAGGCACAGGAGGGCAAGGGACAACTGGCACAAAAGGATTTCACCCCGGAGCAGATGGCGGTGATCAAAACAAAGAAGATGGCACTTCACCTCGACCTTAGCCAGGATCAGCAGGACCGGTTGCTGAAGGTAAACCAGTCATGGGCAGAGAAGAGGGCCCAGCAAAGAGAGAAGCACAAGGCACAGATGCAGGGAGAGAACAAGCCCGACAGTGATGCCAGATATGCCATGCAGGTCGAAAGGCTGGACAACCAGATGGCCTACCAGAACGAGGTGAAGAAAATCCTCAGCAAGGAGCAGTTCGAGCTGTGGAAGGAGCATCGGGCGAAAATGGGCGAAGGTAGACGGCATGGGTCCGGACACGGCAATCAGTGCGGCCACAGGGGCGGACCTCAAGGAAACAAACACAAGAAAGGCAACCCGTAATGATTAGATACAGGTTAGGTTAATTTGAGTTGATTGTGAAACCGGGTTCGAGAGGATCCGGTTTTTTATTCCGCAACGATCAGCTCCTGGCCGATGGACAAATGGTTCGAGCTGAGTTTGTTCATCTCCTTCAGCTCGTCCACAGTCATCTCGTGCTTGCGGGCGATCGAGTAGAGCGTGTCTCCCTTGTCCACCGTGTAGGTCTGCACACTGGTCCTGTAGGCAATTCTCTGGGGCTCCTGCTTCTCAGGTGACCTCGTCTCCGCTTCCCGGACCCTTTCCCCGGGCTGACCCTGGGCATAGCGCCTGTAGCCCCTTTCATCCAGCACCAGCTCATCGTACTTGTACAGCTCGAAATTCTCTATGAAGGAGATCAGCTTTCTCGGATACTTTCGGTCAGTGGCGTACCCTGCCTTCTTGAGTCCCTTGGCCCAGGCCTTGTAATCGTCAGGGCGCAGGTCGAAAAGGAATTCGTAGCGGCCCCGGGTGGTCAGAAACAGGGAATGGTCGTTGAAGGATCCCTCTGCGCTGGGGTACTTGCGGAAACACTCGTTCCTCCTGTCATCGTCGTGATAGACCCTCTTGCCCGTCCATCCGGAGTGGCATTTGATCCCGAAGTGATTGTTGGCCTTTCGCGTCAATTCCGACAGTCCGTTGCCCGATTCGAGGATTCCCTGTGCCAGGGTTATGCTCGCAGGAATGTTGTATTCCTCCATCTTGCGGATGGCTATGTCCTTGTAGGTCCCGATGTAGTCAACGGTGAAGCTGTTGACCTGCCCGTCATTCCTGTCCTTGAAGTCCTTGAAGATCAGATCACTCTGACCGTACAGATATCGCTCCCGGGTGGTAAGCCCATCTTCATTGCTCTCCGAGCTCGCGGTCTTCTTGGCACCGCAAGAGAGCATCACGGCTGACACCACGATCATCCAACCTATTTTCCTCATCGCATTCAGGTACATATGAGAGGTATTTTCTTTTTCGCAAGCTTCCTGTTCATCCCTTCGATGCCCTGAAGGCCACCTGTGTGTATGGCCAGGACCCTGCTGTTCTTTGCAAAATGATTTTTCTTTATCAGGTCTACTATGCCGTACATCATCTTGCCCGTGTAGACCGGATCCAAAGGTATGGTGGTTGATCGGTAAAATCGGTTGATAAAGCTAATCAATTTTTCATTGACTTTTGCATAGCCCCCGAAATGATACTCCTTAATTAAACTCCAATTCGGCCCCGGTATTGCATACCTCGCTATTTCTTCCTCGAGAAAGTCCTCCCTGAGGCTTGGAAATCCCAGCACCTTCTGGTGAGGCCGGGCCGAGGATATGAGGCCTGAGATGGTCCCCCCGGTTCCTACCGCCACGCAGACATGGTCGAATTCGGCATCCTGTTCCGTGAGTATCTCCCTGCAGCCCTTTACGGCCAGCTCGTTGGTCCCCCCTTCAGGCACCAGGTAGAAGTTGCCGAATCGTTCCCTCAACAGGTTCTCAAATTCCGGATCGGCCTTTTTCCGGTAGAGGTCCCGTGAGATGAATTCCAGTCTCATGCCCAATTCCTGAGCAAAGGAGAGGGTGGGGTTCTCGCGCAGCAGGTCCGGCCTGCCCTGCAGTTCATCGCCGCGTATGATCCCGATGGTTCGAAAGCCCTGCAATTTGCCGGCGTAGGCCAGGGCCGCAATGTGATTCGAGTAGGCACCGCCGAAGCTGAGCAGGGTGTCGTATCCCCGCTCTCGGGCCTCTCGAAGGTTGTATTTCAGTTTTCTGTATTTATTGCCGGACACGTGGGGATGAAGCTCGTCCTCCCTTTTGACAAAGAGCGAGATCCCGAAGGGGGCGATCTCCTCCAAAACCACCTCCTGATTCCTGCTTATCTCCACCGCTCTTTCCACTTCACTTGCTTTGCCGTAAGGGATCTTCTGCGATATAGCGAACAAAGCTCCAGATCGGTTTGTTCACCGCGTAGTCCATGTTGTGCTCCTGGTGGTAGGCTTCCCGCTCAAAGCTAACATTCCTGTATGCCTGCTTCAATTCCCTGTAAATGATTATTTTTGCCAGGAATTCGGCAAAATAGAAGAGAAAGAAAAAAACCCACAACAGCTCCATCTGCTGCCTCAGGTGTATGCGCTCGTGGTGCATCAGCACCGGGTCGCTCCTGAGGTCTCTCTCGCGAAGAATGATAAAGGGCCAAATGGCCAGGGCATTGAAGGTAGAGGGAAAGATGAACGGGATAACCAGAATCATGAAGCCGCCTGTTGTGATACAAGATCCATCCATGCAATTTAACAATAATAAATTAAATCCAGAGGATTTTTACTACAGTGAAGAGGGATACAAGGTGTTCACGGAAGCCTATCACCTGAAACGGGGTTACTGCTGCAAAAGCGGATGCCGGCACTGCCCCTTCGGCTTTGATCAGAAAAAGGGAATTTGAATCGTTATGGTACGATTCTTGATGCGTTTTCTGTGGATCCAAAATATTCAAATCACAGGTCATGATGAAAATCTACACCGTTATGGCAGGCTTGCTCCTCATGCTGCTGATGTCCTGTTCTTCGATAAGCGTCCACTCGGACTACGACAAGAATACGGACTTCTCGAACTATAAGACCTATGCCTTCTACAAAAAGGGAATAGACCGGGTGGAGATCTCCGACCTCGACAAGAGAAGGATACTCCGGGCCATCGAAAGGGAATTGAACGCGAAGGGAATGGTCCCCTCCGAGGATCCGGACGTGCTGGTGAACATCTTCACCAAATCCAAGGAGAAGATCGACGTGTACACCAACAACTACTATGGCTGGTATCCCTGGTATTACGGTTTCGGATACGGATTCTACGGTCCGGGCTACGGATTCGGCTACACCAATGTCTCGTCCTCGACCGAAGGCACCCTGTTCATAGATCTCATCGACGCGCGAAAAAAGGAACTCGCCTGGCAGGGGATCGGGACGGGAATTCTAAGTTATTCGAAGAATATCGAAAAGAAAGAGGCCATGATCAACGACTTCGTGACCAAGATCATGACAGCCTATCCGCCGGAGCCCATGACGGCGAAAAACTGATCCCAGGGTCCCTTTACAGATCCTCAAGACGGCCATGCAGCTCTTCCCAGGATTCCATGAGTTCTGAGAGCCTGTGCTTTTTATCCTGGTAACGGGCGAAAAAGCCCTCGTCCTGCTGCACCTTCTCAAAATCCTCGCTGATGGCGGCGTCATCATCGATAAGCTCGTGCTCGAGTCGCGTGATCTCCGACTCCACCTTGCTCAGTTTGTTCTGGAGCTTTTTCTTCTCCTTCTGATCCAGCCGGTCCTGTCTGCCTGAGCCCTTTTCCCCAGGCTCCTTTGCCGCGGCGGTTTTCATCTCAACCTCCCGCATGCTCTCCATCTCGTGCTCTTCAAGGAAGTAGTTGATGTCCCCCAGGTACTCCCTGACCACGTTGTTCCTGAACGAATATATCCTGTCGGCAAGACCCTGCAGGAACTCCCGGTCGTGGGATACCAGGATCAGGGTTCCCTCAAATTGGGCCAGGGCGTCCTTAAGCACGTTCTTCGAGGCAATGTCCAGGTGGTTGGTCGGCTCGTCCATGACCAGCACGTTGAAAGGGGTGAGCAGCATCTTGCACAGGGCAAGACGGTTGCGCTCCCCGCCCGAGAGGACCTTCACCTTCTTGTCCACCTCCTCGCCGCGGAACAGGAATGCCCCAAGCATGTCGCGGACCTTGAAGCGGTTGGCATCCGAAGCGGCCTGCTCCATGGTCTCCAGGACGGTCAAATCCCCTTCGAGGTACTCGCTCTGGTTCTGGGCAAAGTATCCGATCTGCACGTTGTGACCCAGCTTGAGCTCGCCTTCGTGATCGATCTCGTCCACGATGATCTTGGCCAGCGTCGTCTTGCCCTGACCGTTCTGACCCACAAAAGCGATCCTGCTGCCTCGTTCCACCATCAGGTCGACTCCTTCGATGACCAGGTTGTCTCCATAGCTCTTGGCGACTCCATGGGCCTCTATGACGACCTTGCCCGGCGTGACCGACATGGGGAAACGCACCTTCATCACGGCATGGTCCTCCTGGTCCACCTCGATCCGCTCCACACGGTCCAGCTTCTTGATCAGGGACTGGGCCATGGAGGCCTTGTTGGCCTTGGCCCTGAATTTCTCGATGAGCTGCTCGGTATGCCTGATCTCGCGCTCCTGGTTCTTTTTCGCCTGCAACTGCTTTTCGCGGATTTCGTTGCGCAGCAGCAGGAACTCCGAATAGGGTTTCTTGTAGTCATAGATCTGCCCCAGAGAGATCTCGATGGTCCGGTTGGTGACGTTGTCGAGGAACATCTTGTCATGCGATACCATCATGATGGCCCCCTTGAAGGATTTGAGAAAGCCCTCGAACCAGATGATGGACTCGATGTCGAGGTGGTTGGTCGGCTCGTCCAGCAGCAGGATGTCATGATCCTGGAGCAGGAGCTTGGCCAGCTCTATGCGCATTCTCCAGCCCCCTGAGAAAGTGTCGGTCTGGCGGTCGAAGTCATCCGCCTCAAACCCCAGTCCTCCCAGGATCTTCTCGGTGTCCCCCTGGTAGTTGTATCCGCCGATCAGCTCATAGCGATGGGTCAGGTCGTCGAGCTGATGCATGAGATCGTGATAGTACTCGCTCTCGTAATCCGTTCGTTCGGCCAGTTCCGAATTGACCTCTTCCAGCTTGCTCTCGATCCCCTTGATCTCTGAAAAGGCCTGATAGGCCTCCTCCAATACGGTTCGCCCTCCCTCAAAATCGATGTCCTGCCGGAGATACCCGATGCTCACCCCCTTTTCAAAGGCCAGGGAGCCCCCGTCGTATTCCTGCTGTCCCGCGATCACCTTGAGCAGGGTGGACTTGCCCGCCCCGTTCTTTCCCACCAGCCCGATGCGGTCACCCGGGTTGAGTTTGAAGGTTATGCCGGAGAAAAGTTCTTCTCCGGAGAAGGAAACGTGAATGTCGTGTGCGTTCAACATGGTACGGGCTAATGCTTTATCTTTGCAAAAGTAACTGAAATATACGGATCAGCCATGTGGAAAAAAGGAAGCAAATTCTACAGTGTACGTCACAATAAGTGCCCGCGTTGCCAGGAAGGCGATTTCTTTGTGAAACGGGCCGGATTCAGGTTCAGGGACAATTTGAAGATGCATGAAAAATGTTCGAACTGCGGTTTGAAGTACATGATAGAGCCCTCCTTCTTCTACGGTGCAATGTACGTCTCCTACGCAGTCACGGTGGCCATGGCCGTTGCGATCTTCGTGATCTGCCAGCTCCTGGGGCTGAGCCTGACGGCATCCCTGATCTCGATTCTCGTGGTGCTTGTCCTGTCGAACCCTTTTGTAATGAGGCTGTCCAGGCTACTCTATATCAACATGTTCGTTCACTTCAGGAAGGAAGCCGGGAACTGAATCGGGCTATGTCGATCTCCGGATCCAGGGGCATACCTCTTTCAAGAAGGTCTACCAGCTGCCTGGCCAAAAAAGGCGCGGCCATGACCCCGCGGGTTCCCAGGCCGTTCATGAGTGCGATCCGGGGCTCTTCCGGGTGAATCCCGACCAGGGGCCTGCGATCCTGGGTGGTGGGCCTCACCCCTGCCTCGTGCTCCCTCACCTCATAATCACAGGAGATCACTTTTTTCAGCTTTTCGACGAGCTCCTCCCTGCCGGCCTGCGTCGGGGCATTGGTCTTGTCGGTCCAGTTGAAGGTCGCCCCGATCTTGTACAGGTCCTCGCCTAGCGGCATGACGAAAACGGCCGATTTCAGGACTTCCTTCAGATCGAGCCCGGGGGCGTGTATGGTGATCAGCTCGCCCTTGGTGCCTTCCAGGGGCAACTGGTTGAAATAGGGGTTCCTCATCATGCCATTGCCTTCGCAGAACACGATCCTGCTCGCCTCCAGGCCTCCATACCTCAAGCCGGTTTCACGCGTCTCCAGCCGGTGATGTTCGAAGCTCTCTTTCAGCAACTTCCCCTCTTCCTCCAGGCTTTGCCTGTAATCGCGGACCAGGTCCCTGACGACGATCCTGCCGGTACCCCGGACCCTGCCCATCCGGTGGTCCGCATGAACCGATCCGTAGGGGTTCTCTTCGATCTGCTCCACCAGGAAGGGTCTTAGCCTGGGCTTGTCACAGGCGGCAAACCAGTTGTTCTGCTCCTCGACACTCTTGAAGATGCGCAGGATGTCGATCTTCCTGTCATACTCACCTCCCAGCCTTAGTTCCAGCCTCTTGTAGAAAGGCAGGGCCTCGTCGAGCTGTTCGGCCCCTTTCCATACCGGGTTGAACCGCTTGAGAACGACCGGGTTGTACATGCCTCCGGCCACCAGGGAGGAAGTCTGTGAGCCGTCCTCGAAAACGACGAAATCCAGCCCTCTCGCTCGCAGCTCTTCGGCCAGGGCGATCCCGGCGAGGCCCGATCCGACAATAATGTAATCCGTTCTCATTTCTTTTCTGATCCGTCCTGCAAAGTTACGCTTTCCCGGATGAATCCTAATCCAAGGACCGCCAAATTGGTCCATAAAAAAACCCCCGCTTCACAGCGAGGGTCTTTCCGTATTAACTCAGTAATTAGTAATTCCACATATCGAGCTCCCTATCTCGAATGTCTTCTTTCAGCTTATCGGATTCCAATACCTGAAAGAGCGAATTCCCTTTGATGTACTCGGCAACGTCCCTGTTGCCGTAAATGTTCTCTTCTCTGTAGATGATCGCGTTGAACCTTCTCGCATTCAGCAGGTGGTCATAAGACAGCGGATAAGCCGAATTCTTCTGGTTGAACACCTTCATGTCGTGCGTCGTGTATCTCGCTCCCGGGTACCATACCCAGAAGAGCTCGATCAGTTCGTCCTGGGCGCCTTCGGAATCGATGAAGTTCACGTCCGGGGCGACCGGTGCCACACCCAGCAACCTGTACTTGAGCTCTCCCTGCCTCTTGTCGAAGTACCATACTCCCTTGATACGGAAGCCTTCGATGTCGGCTGCGGTCAGGTCCCTTCGGTCGACGTACTCGTCCGTAAGTGCCTCACCGGCGTTCAGTCGCTCGATACCTGCGTCAGAGGTGTCGATCCTCGACAGCCTGCCCTGAATGTCCTTCAGCGTCAGCTTGTCTTCGAAGTATGAGTCGTCATAGACATCGATGATCTCACCACTCTTGATCCCCCTTAGCAGGGTGTCGTACAGAGACCTGCGGTTGGAGCTTATGTTGCTCGTGTCGACCGGGTAGTAGAAGGGCATGTTGATCTTCTCGTTAAGGTCAACGTATTCCCAAACCACTTTTGACCAGAGTATGTCGCGGTCATCGATGTATCCGTACGGCAGGGGCTGATCGTTGTCAGCGGCCAGTTGCTCCGGCGTCTTCATCCCGATCTGCTCGGGGATCTTCGCGTTGAGCAGGTTGGCCTGTGCCTGGACGTATCCTACGGATAGTAAACCGATTACTGCTATTAATAAACCTTTCAATTTCATGATATGCTGGGATTAATTTGTTATTTCTACGTTCACCGGAGAAGCGTTCTTCAGGTAGTAGCCTGAATTGCCCTGCAGTTTCTGCTTGATGTCAAAGATGATCACCACGTCTCCTCTTCTCGCCTTGTTCAGCACCCTGATGGCGGCCGCGTCAAACTTGTCTCCGCGCACCTGCACCGTGGGCTGACCAGGAACCTTCACGCTGAATCCAGTGGTGTTGATCGTAAGGTCGAACACGAAGTCTGGCAGCATGGAGCTGATGGTGGCCTTTTGCAAGGTGCTCTTCGGCATCTTGATCATTCCGTACTCTCCACGTACAGCCGCAACAGGCGCAGGAATGTCCTTGATCCTGAAGACCTGGCTCGATGTGATCGGGGTTCCGTCAGGAAGTTTGGCGGACACGTTGATCTTCACTTCTCGGCCTTTGCCGGGAGCCATCATGTATTTGCCTATTCCCTGCACTTTTCTCAGACCAGGAGCGGTAGCGTTCACCGCATTGTCCGCAACACCTGGCACTGATACCGTGATCGGGTTCTCCACGCCTCGGTACACCACGTTCATTTTGTCTGCTGAGATCACCGCGCTGTTCGGCTTGGCGACAACCGCATAGGAAGTCTCGATGGGGATCTCAACGGGCTCGTTGTTCTCCATGAAGATGAACTTTCCTTTGATCTCATTCTCTCCGACGTTTCCTGCCGGGAAATTCAGTACGGCGCCACCACCCTCGAATTCGGTGATTTCCCTTCCGTTGATCTCTACTTTGGTCGGCTTTAAGGTACCGTCATAACGGCCTAGCACAATCTTACCCTCAAAGTTCTCGCCTTGCAAAGTAGCAGGAGTCTTCGGAATCAGGATCGCCTGATAGTTTTTCATAGACACGTCGCTCGCCATCTGTCCCTGGAGCATGCCTCCGAGGATCTGGGACTCTGTCGTCTTGATGTCTGCCTGGATCTGAGTCAGTTTGGTGATCGAAGCAACCAGCGGGAATCCTTTGTAGTTGTAGTCCAGCCAGAAGATCTCCTTGCCCTCCCTGTTCGTCACCTTGTCCGTTGAGAACCTGTTGATCACATCGTTCTTGATGTTCTCGTTCCCTTCTCCAAGGACGTTGACGATCTCAGACCTGTAGTTGTTCATGTTGTCGAGAAAGGCCTGACCGGCTTCCTTGTACTGTCCGTCATCTCCCTTGAAGAACTTGTCGTCCAGGAATTTTCCGGAGTCCATGGTCTGATAATCCGTCGGATCATCCACCGTGGCCTTCATCTCGTCCTTTATGTTCTCTATGTAGGTGTAGAATTCGGTCGACAATGCCTTGACCTTGTCGGCCTTCGCCTTCTCATCTCCATATTTCTCGGCCTGTTCCACCGCTTTCAAAGCGAGGTCCTCATATGACCGGTCGTTCCTGGCGGTTGCAGCCTCATTGGCCGAAACCAGCTTTGAATCCATTAAACCGAAGGCTTGCAAGACTTCCTTTGACATATTCATGGCCAACATAGCAATGAAGATCAGATACATCAAATTGATCATTTTCTGCCGCGGTGATAAATTTCCTGATGCCATTCTAATTAGTTTTTTTTAGGGTTAAAATTTGAATTTGTTAAGCCAGTAACTAATTAAGCTCTGTTTGACATGGCGGACAACATACCACCGTATACTCCGTTCAGGGATGATAGGTTCGTAGCAAGAGATTCCATCTGCTCTTTCAGGCGCTCTGCGTTCTCAAGCGTCTCGGCGTTGAGCTCGGCCTGCTTCTGTGCATTCTCCTTCTGGATCATGTACATGCTGTTCAACGATTCCAGTTCGATGGCTGCAACAGAAAGCTGCTCTGCATATCGATTGGAGGCCGCGATCGAGTCGGTTGCCGGTTTGATTCCTTCTGAAGCCTCTGCAAAGCTGCTGATGCTGTTCGCCAGCCTTTCCATCTTAGCCGAGTCCAGGTTGGCCTCTGCCAGCATGTCGTCCAGCTTTTGTGACAACAGGCTCTGAGAATCCTTTGCCGCTTCTTTATCTTTTGCTTCACCGCCTACCAGCTCCGGGTAAACATTGGTCCAGTCCAGATCCTCTTCTACAGGTTCGAACGCTGAAAGTGCGAATACCGCTGCTTCCACGACCATCCCGATTGTCAACATCTCTGTTCCCCCGGGGTAGTGGGCAATTTTAAACAATGCCCCCAAGATTACTACTGCTGCCCCCAGGCCATAGGCCATGTTGAACATCTTCTTTTTTGCTTTTGATTGTGCCATAATTTCTGTCTTTAATGATTATTGATTTCGCTTTTCTATTTGTGATTTCGTTTTTCTTATTTGTCGGACATCTGCGTTCCCATGTAATCCTGCACGGTCCTGAATCCGATATAGCTCCTGGCCGAATCGCCATACTCATAGTCACGGGTTCCCACTTCGAGGAAGTATGCCACGTCCTTCCAGGAACCTCCGCGGATCACCTTTCTCTGGTTGTCGTTGTCAACCACGTTCGGGTTCATCGTGGATCCCAGGTAGTATGAGGATGGGTTGTACGCGGTGTTGGTCCATTCGGCTACGTTTCCGGCCATGTTGTAGAGACCGTAGTCGTTCGCGTTGTAGGATCGGGCCTCTACCGTGTACAGTGCGCCGTCCGCCGCGTAGTTTCCTCGCTCAGGCTTGAAGTTGGCCAGGAAGCAGCCCCTGTCGGTCATCGTATAAGGACCTCCCCATGGGTACTTCGCGTATTCCAGTCCGCCTCGGGCGGCATATTCCCATTCTGCCTCAGTTGGCAAGCGGAAGCTTGGCTCTCGGCCTGAAGATCCCTTCTTGCGCCCGGCAAGGAAGTTGTTTCTCTTTTCGGTCCTGAAGTTGCAGAAGGCTTTCGCCTGGCTCCAGGTCACCCCAACCACAGGGTATTCATTGTAGGCCTGATGCCAGAAGTAGTCCTGGTGCATCGGGTCGTTGTAGGAGTAGTTGAAGTCCTTCACCCAAACCGCGGTGTCCGGATAGACCTGCACCTCTTCTTTCTTCAGGTAGTCCTTCGGGTTTCCGCTTCTCTTGGCGGCTCCCGCCTGGTCATAGGTCATATAGACGTATTTCAGCTTCTTGGTGTCGATCCTTCTCTTTCTCTCCGTTGACTCGTCTACGGGCAGGTACATGCTGTCCATGGCCTCGGCGTAGTACTCATCGGGGAACTCGCTGGTGTCCCAGATCAGCTCCACGTCCCAGTTCAGGTATCTGCCTTCGGTAGGAGAATTGATGTCTCCGAGGCTGCCGTAGTTGTCCATCATGTACTTGTAGTATGCGTTGTCCGTGCTGTCCTGTTCCTTGAACCTGTATTTGGAGATTCCTGAAAGGTCCCCCTTGTTCTGCTCAATGGACTCACCACCGCCAATGGAAGCCTCTTCAGCGAGAATGGCAAGTTTCGTCCTCAGGATGGAATCTCTAACCCTGAAAACGAATTCGCGATACTCACTGTTGGTGATCTCGGTGTCATCCATATAATAAGGTCTCACCGTAACGGTTCTTGAAGGGGCACTGAAGGCTCCCGCAACATCCTCATCACCTTTACCCATGGTAAACGCACCACCCGGGATCAAAACCATGCCATATGGCTTTTCCGGGAAGAATTTTTTGTTCGCACTCACTCCCACCAGTTGGCCTCTGTCATTTCCGGACTTACAACTGCTCAAAAGTATGATTGCAAACAGTGATAGGATTAGGGATAACTTTTTCATAATTTTTTTCTTTACTAATAAGATGTTATTGTTACTCTTAGACTTATTTCGTTAAACTTTTGATAGAATAATCATTTGAGAAAAATGAAATAAATTCCTATACAAAAACTGTGCTTTTGTTCCCTAAGAACGTTAAAAAACCTGCTTTAGTGTGTGTTAATTCAATTTTCTAAAGGTTTTTAACCATCTTTCCGGAAATATCTGGTCACTTGCTGTCAAGTAATCCTGATACGCACAGGGTATTAACGTGGATTTCCTGGTTTTATTATGGCTGTAGTTGACCTCCATCCACCATCTTTCGCTTTTGTCGCTCTTGTAGAAGTTGATGGTTTCGTTCTCAACCAGGACGATGTACTTCTTGTAGTTCTCCTTTGATTCGAAGGGAAATTCGTCGATACGGAGGTTGTATCCTTCAATGAAATACCAGATCATCTGGGCGATGAGGTGTGCCGTCTGATCTCTTTGATCGTATTTGGGATTGTATTCGTAGATTCCGAAGGAAGACACCTTTCGGCTGATGCCGGCATAGCGGGATATGGCACAGATCTCGTCACCGTAGAATCCGTTCGGGGCCGCGTTGTTGTTCCCGGGCGCGTCTCCCATCCGCACCGCGCTCATGTCGATGCTGACCAGGTCGGCATCTCGAAGGACGGGCTCAGCCAGGGTCAGGTCGGAAGAGATCTCCCCCAGCCGGAAGGCGTCGAAGAACAGGCGGTCCATCAGGTCGATCTCCTCCTGGGAATTGAAAAAGGTCTGAAATCCGAGATTGCTGAAGTTGAACAGGTTGTTCGGCTTGTCCATTATAATATGGTGCAGGAAGTTGTAGGAATTGATCCGAGGATCCAACTCACCCAGGTCGAACCGATTGTCCACCGACACCAGGTTCACGGGTTGCCCGAGCTTGTCATAGGCCCTGTAATTGGCATAGGTCAGGTCCTGGCTGCCCCCGATGAGGATGGGCACCACCTCCTGCCGGATCAGTTCGGCCAGCACCTCCTTGACTATATAATAGGTGTCGGTGATCTCCCTTCCCTGCTGAATGTTTCCCAGGTCAACGATCTTGCTGTGCCAGTTTCCCGGAAACATCTGATACAGGTACTTGCGTATGGCTTCCAGGTTCTTGCCCGTTCCCAGGTTGTCATCCGAACCTCTTCCTTCCAGGATCCCGATAATGGCAATGGAGGCCCCCTTGAGCTCCGGCAGCCCTTCCTTGCGGGTGTGCAACCCGATCCTGTTCCCCAGGCTGAGATTTGATTGCAGGGCCGTGTGGGCCACGGCAAGTTCTTCCACGGGGATTAGCAGATCCAGACTCATCACTTCAGCTTAAAGGTTTGCTGCGAATCTAAATAAATTCCAAATCACCCTTGAAATAGTGTTCATAAAAAATAAAAAGTCCCGGGAGGAAGTGCTCCCGGGACCTCAGGCCTATTTCTTCTTGGCCGTAGTCCTCTTGCGAGTTGCCTTTTTAGGCACGTGCTTCTCCAGCATCTCCTTAACTTCCTCAAGGGTGAGCGCTTCGGCATCCACCGTCTTGGGCAGCTCGATCTTGGTTTTGCCTTTGAGGATGTTGTGCCGTCCCCAACGGGCCTTCTCAACGCGTATGCCTTCTTCCTCCCAGTTGTGCACCACTTTCTCCCTGTCCTTTTTCCTCTTGGTCTCGATGAGCTCCTCCAGGTCCTCCTGGCTCAGATTGTCGAAGTCATAGCTCTTGTTGACGTTGATGAAGGTGTTGTTCCACTTGATGAAGGGGCCAAAGCGACCGACCCCCTTCTGGATGGGCATGCCCTCGTATTTGCCGATCGGGGCATCCGCCCTTCTCTTCTTCTCTATCAGCTCGATCGCCCTCTTCATGTCCACAGACAGCGGGTTCTCGTCCTTTTCCAGGGAGACGAAGGTCTTGCCGAACCTGATGTAGGGCCCGTACCTTCCGTTGGCAACCATTACCTCCTCCCCTTCAAAGGTTCCCAGGTCCTTGGGAAGTCTGAACAGCCCCATGGCCTCTTCGAAGGTGATGTTGTCGAGGGTCTGTTCACCCTGCAGGCTGGCAAACCGCGGCTTTTCCTCATCCGAGGCCTCCCCGATCTGCACCATGGCTCCAAACCTTCCCAGCCGCGCATAGACGTTCTTTCCCGTTTCGGGATCCACGCCCAAAAGCCTTTCTCCCTTTGCCCGCTCCGCATTCTGAGCCACATCCTCCACCTGCTCGTGGAATCCGCCATAGAACTCGCGGATCATCTCGGTCCAGTTCCCCTTGCCCTCGGCAATGTCGTCGAACTCCTTCTCCACATTGGCCGTGAACCCGTAATCCAGGATGTCGCTGAAATTCTCCACCAGGAAATCATTGACGATCTTCCCGATGTCGGTGGGCATGAGCTTTCCTTTGTCGGCCCCGACCATTTCGGTCAGTACCTGGGAATCGATGCGGTCTCCCGACAGCACGATCTCCGTGTAGTCCCTTTCCCTGCCTTCAGCCGTTCCCTTGACCACATACTCCCTCTTCTGGATGGTGGAGATGGTGGGCGCATAGGTGGATGGCCTTCCGATGCCCAGCTCTTCAAGCTGACGCACCAGTGAAGCTTCCGTGTATCGATAGGGCGCCTTGGTATATCGCTCGGTCGCCCGGATTTCCGTGTTTTCCAGTTCCTCGTTCAGGCTGAGCCTGGGCAGCATGCCTGCCTGCTCCTCATCGTCATTGTCCTTCCCTTCCAGGTAGACCTTCAAAAATCCTTCGAAGGTGATCACCTCCCCGTTGGCGGTGAAAACCTTGTCATTCCTGTCGTTCTCAATGCGCAAGTTCGTCCGCTCGAGACGGGCGTCACTCATTTGGGAGGCGATGGTCCTCTTCCAGATCAGGTCGTATAAACGTGCCTTGTCGCTGTCGGCCTTGATCCTGCGGGTTCCCATGTTCGTGGGACGGATGGCTTCGTGCGCCTCCTGCGCTCCTTTGGCCTTTGTCGAGTAGTTTCTCGGTTTGCTGAACTCCGGGCCATAAGTCGATTTGATCTCCTCCTGGGCTTCGCTGATCGCCTCTCCCGAAAGGTTTACACTGTCCGTTCTCATATAGGTGATCAGACCTTCCTCATAGAGCCTTTGAGCCACCATCATGGTCTTGGCGACCGGGAAGTAGAGCTTTCGCGAGGCTTCCTGCTGCAGCGTGGAAGTGGTGAAGGGAGCCGCCGGGGACTTGCTCGCCGGCTTCGTGCTCAGATCGGCCACCCTGAACTTTGCAGAAACGCAGGATTTCAAAAAGGCCTCTGCCTCTTCCCTGGTGTCAAAGTTCGAGGGGAGCTTGGCCTGGAAACCAGACCCGTCCTGGGTGGTGAATGAGGCCACTACCCTGTACGAAGCCTGCGGCTCAAAAGATTCGATCTCCCTTTCCCGCTCGACGATCAGTCGGACTGCCACGGACTGCACGCGTCCTGCGCTCAATCCTCCCTTGACCTTCCTCCAGAGCACGGGAGACAGTTCATAACCGACTAGGCGGTCCAGGACCCTCCTGGCCTGTTGGGCATTCACCAGGTTGTAGTCGATCCCCCTGGGGTTTTCGATCGCCTTCTGAATGGCCTTCTTGGTGATCTCGTGGAACACGATCCTCTTGGTGTCGACATCCTTGAGCTTCAACTGCTCATACAGGTGCCAGGCGATGGCCTCTCCTTCCCGGTCCTCATCACTTGCAAGCCATACCGTATCCGCCTTCTTTGCAAGGGCCTTCAATTTCTTCACCACGGCCTTCTTGTCACTCGAAACCCCGTAGATGGGTGAAAAGTCTCCCTCCACATTAACGCCCAGCTCCTTGGAGGGCAGGTCCACGATGTGGCCAAAACTCGATTCCACCTTGTAGTCCTTACCCAGAAACCTCTCGATGGTTTTAGCCTTGGCAGGCGACTCGACAATTACTAAATTCTTCGACATATGATCATTATAATGGAAAGGGTCAACCAGGAAGCACCTCGTTACCAACCCTCAGCTTTTAATCCTGATTTGAGACTGCAAAAGTATACAGAAAATTTTAAATCAGTTGCTGAGGGGCAAAATTCAACGACAGACACCCTGGTTTCCACCCTGCATCAAATTGAATTTTCTGTCAAAATGTCAGAAAAAAAAATTTTGATTGTATCTTTGCAATCCAAAAATCGAATAATGGCAGGCGAACACATCATAGAGGAGAAAAAACAAGGCCAGGCGTTGATCACAGAGGCTGTCGAGGGGAACGGCAAAAAGCTTTTCATAGAGAGCTATGGATGCCAGATGAACCTCAACGACAGTGAGATCGTCGCCTCGATTCTCGCAGGGGAAGGATTCAACACCACGACGCTGATCGAGGAGGCCGACCTGGTGCTCGTCAATACCTGCTCCATCCGCGAAAAGGCCGAACAGACCGTGAGAAAGCGCCTTCAGCAATACCACCGCATCAAGAAGATCAACCCCGACATGAAGATCGGGGTGCTGGGATGCATGGCGGAGCGGCTGAAGACCAAGTTCCTGGAAGAGGAGAAGATGGTCGACCTGGTGGTGGGCCCGGATGCCTACCGGGACCTTCCCAACCTGATCCGCGAGGTCGAGGACGGCAAGGAGGCGATCAACGTGATCCTTTCAAAGGAGGAGACCTATGGGGATGTGTCGCCGGTGCGCCTGAACAGCAACGGGGTTTCGGCCTTCATTTCCATCACCAGGGGATGCGACAACATGTGCACCTTCTGCGTGGTTCCCTTCACCCGGGGCCGGGAGCGGAGCAGGGACCCCAGGAGCATCGTAGATGAAGCCCGGGACCTTTGGGACAAAGGGTTCAAAGAGATCACCCTACTGGGCCAGAATGTGGACTCCTACCTCTGGTACGGAGGAGGTTTGAAGAAAGACTTCAAGCTCGCATCAGAGATCGCCAAAGCCACAGCCGTTGACTTCGCCGGACTTCTGGACATGGTTGCCCGGGCGGTACCCGGGATGAGGATCCGCTTCTCGACCTCCAATCCGCAGGACATGAGCCTGGAGGTGCTGCACACCATGGCAAGGCACGAGAACATCTGCAAATACATCCACCTGCCCGTGCAGACAGGCAGCACGCGAATGCTTGAACGAATGAACCGGCAGCACACGAGGGAAGAGTACATGGAGCTGATCGACAATGTCAGGAGGATCATACCCGAATGCGCGATCTCCCAGGACATGATCGCAGGTTTCTGCGGGGAGACCGAAGAGGATCACCAGGACACCCTGTCTCTGATGGAATACGTGAAATACGACTTTGGCTTCATGTTCGCCTATTCGGAGCGACCGGGCACCCCTGCCGCAAAGCGCATGGAGGATGACGTGCCCCAGGAAGTTAAGAAGAGAAGGCTGGCGGAGATCATTCAGCTGCAGCAGGAGCATGGTCTGTACAGGATGAAGCAGTTCGTGGGCAAGACGGTGGAGATCCTGATCGAGGGTGACTCAAAGAAGTCGGACAGGCACTGGATGGGCAGGAACACCCAGAACGCAGTGGCCGTTTTCCCCAAGGGAGACGAGAAGGTGGGTGACACCGTCATGGTATACGTGGAGGACTGCACCTCGGCCACGCTCCTGGGCAAAAGAGTAACGCAATAAACTGAAATATGGATTCACTACAGACCATAAAGCAGCGTTTCGGAATCATCGGAAACAACAACCAGCTCAATGTGGCCTTGCAGAAGGCCATGCGGGTCGCCCCGACAGACATCTCGGTCCTGGTCCGCGGGGAAAGCGGCGTGGGAAAAGAAGTGATTCCCAAGATAATCCACAACCTGTCGCATCGCAAGCACGCCAAATACATCGCCGTGAACTGCGGCGCCATCCCGGAGGGAACCATTGACAGTGAGCTGTTCGGGCATGAAAAGGGATCCTTCACCGGCGCTTCCCAGACCCGCAGCGGGTACTTCGAGGTCGCGGATGGCGGGACCATTTTCCTGGACGAAGTGGGTGAGCTGCCCCTGACCACCCAGGTGCGTCTCCTGAGGGTGCTGGAGAACGGGGAGTTCCTCAAGGTAGGCTCCTCGAAGGTCCAGAAGACGGACGTCAGGATCGTTGCGGCCACCAACCTCAACATGGAAGAGGCCATCAAAAAGGGAAAGTTCAGGGAGGACCTCTACTACCGTCTGAGCACGGTCGAGATCTGGCTGCCCCCTCTGAGGGACAGGGCGGATGACATCCACCTGCTTTTCAGAAAGTTCGCCTCGGACTTCGCACAGAAATACAAGATGCCTACCATCAGGCTGGACGATGCGGCCATTGAGACCCTGGAATCCTATCCCTGGAAAGGAAACATACGGCAGCTCCGGAACCTGACGGAGCAGATGTCCGTGATCGAGCAGAATCGCAACATCACCCGGGAGATCCTGCTGAGCTATCTCCCGGATTATCATCAGAATCTTCCGGCGGTCATTTCCGAGAAGAAGCCGGACAGCGATTTTGCGAATGAAAGAGAGATCCTTTACAAGATCCTGTTCGACATGCGCAATGACCTGACGGATCTCAAGAACCTGACCCAGCAGCTGATCAAGGAGCGGGGAAGGAGCCAGACCCCCCACGAGACGACCCAGCTGCTAATCGACAAGATCTACGGCAAGGAGGAAAAGGAAGGAAAAGGCAGCCCGCTGGAGATCATCTCCGACAACGACGAGGACCCCTATGAGGAAAATCCCAAGATCGTATCCTATGACGATGCCGAGACCATAGAAGAAACCCTTTCTCTCCAGGAAAAGGAACTTGAAATGATCAGGCAGGCCCTGGAGCGGAACAAGGGAAAAAGAAAGCTCGCGGCAAAGGAACTCGGTATTTCAGAGCGTACCCTGTACAGAAAAATAAACCAATATAATTTGTGAATCTGAGCCTTTTATGGTTTATTTGTGCGGGTTCATCCCTCTAATCAGGCACTCGGCCGAGTACAAAAACTCAAGCGATGAATAGGATCCTGTTCGGTTTACTGATATTGGCACTGGCGATCCCGGTGGGCTGTGGCGTTTACTCCTTTACAGGGGGAAGCACCGGGGATGCGGAGACCGTGCAGGTGGATTTCTTTGCCAATTCGGCTCCCCTGGTGGAGCCCAGCCTGAGTCAGCGATTCACCATCGCCCTTCAGGACCGGTTCCTGAGGCAGACAAACCTGAAGCTGACGGATGCCGGCGGAGACCTTCATTTTGAGGGCGAGATCACCCAATACAGGATCATTCCCATTGCGGCAACGGCAGAGCAGACCGCCGCACAGAACCGTCTGACGATAGCGGTGAGGGTCCGGTACTACAACAGGCTGAACGAGGAGGACAACTTTGAGCAGACCTTCTCCTTCTACAGCGATTACGACGGGAACCTGCAACTTGAGGGAAGCGTGCTCGACACCGCCTACGAAGACATATTTGAACGAATCACCCAGGACATATTCAATGCCGCGGTGGCCAAGTGGTAAGCTGATGAACTTGATCGAATTCTCAAAGATACTGTCCAACCCCTCTGCCATCTCCAAAGGGCAGACCCGGGGTCTTGACCAGGTCCTCGAGGAGCACCCCTACTTCCAGGCGGCCCACTTCCTGAGACTCTACGCCCTGAAGAAGCAGCGGAGCTTCCGCTACAACGACAGCCTGAAGAAAACGGCGGCCTATACGACAGACCGGGAATTGCTGTTCAATTACATCACCAATTTCGATTTTGAGCTGCAGGCAGTTGAGACCGGGGCGGCAGAGATTCCCACCGATGACCAGGATCTGGATGCAGTGGACCACGGGGCACCCGTGGAGGAAATTTCCAAAGCAGAGGAACTCGAGGCTGCCGACGCAGAAGAGCTCCCCCTGGGCAAGCCTCTCGATTTCAGCAAGGACGAGAGCTATTCCTTTGGGGAATGGCTGCAGCTCAGTCAGCTGAAGCCCATCGATCGCAGCCCGGAAAAAAGCAGGAAAGAAAAGGGTGACAGACCCAGGACCCGAATGGAGCTGATCAACGATTTCCTCGCCAAAAGCCCAAAGATAAAACCTTCAGAATCTGCTTCCTATGACGACCTGGCCGAGGAGAGCGCCATGGAAAACGAGCAGTTGATGACCGAGACCCTCGCGCACGTGTATCTGGAGCAGAAAAAGTATGACAAGGCCATTGCCGCTTTTACGGTTTTAAGTTTGAAATATCCGGAAAAAAGTTCTTTCTTTGCAGACCGGATTGAAGCCGTCAGAAAATTACAGAACAACTAAATACTGATTGAAAATGTCGTACTTACTATTTTTAGTTTTGATCATCATCGTTTCGGTTCTGCTGATCCTGGTCATCATGGTTCAAAACCCCAAAGGGGGCGGGCTCTCCTCCTCATTTGGCGGGGCAGGCACCCAGAACCTCGGAGGAGTGCAGAATACGACCAACTTTTTGGACAAGAGCACCTGGACGCTGGCCATCGCCCTGTTCGCGCTCATCTTGCTGTCCAACTTTGCGATTCCGAGAAACAATTCCATAGACATGGAATCGGCCACAGAGGGCATCGTCAATGACCGGGAAGCGCTTGACGCACCCCCGGCCCTGGACACCGACAAGCTCATTGACAGCGCCAACTGACAGTGATAAAAAAACAGGAAATGCCAACGTTGTGACACGTTGGCATTTTTTTTATCCCTTTTGTCAGTTTTTTCAGTATGGCAGCGTTTTTGCACCGAGGAAATCGAAATTAATTAAATAACTTAAATCCATATATAATGAGTAAATTAACCATTCAACCTCTTGCAGACAGAGTTCTTGTGGAGCCCCTGGCGGCAGAAACCAAAACAGCTTCAGGAATCTACATCCCGGATTCAGCAAAAGAAAAACCCCAACAAGGTAAGGTTGTGGCCGTGGGCAAAGGAACCAAGGACGAGCCCATGACCGTTAAGATCGGCGACACCGTGCTTTACGGGAAATTTGCCGGGACAGAGTTAAAACTCGATGGCAAGGACTACCTGATCATGAGGGAAAGCGACATTTTCGCCATCCTCTAATCCAAAAACATATTCAGTAACACTTAACAAAACGTAAAATGGCTAAAGACATCATATTTGACATTGAGTCTCGCGACGGATTGAAACGAGGGGTGGACGCCCTGGCAAACGCCGTCAAAGTGACTCTCGGACCCAAGGGAAGAAACGTAGTAATCGGCAAGGCCTTCGGCGGCCCACAGATCACCAAGGACGGGGTGACCGTTGCCAAGGAGATAGAACTGGAAGACCCGCATGAGAACATGGGTGCGCAGATGGTCAAGGAAGTGGCCTCCAAGACCAACGACCTGGCCGGTGACGGAACCACCACCGCTACCGTGCTTGCACAGGCCATCGTGAAGGAAGGCCTCAAGAACGTGGCGGCCGGTGCCAACCCCCTGGACCTGAAGCACGGGATCGACAAGGCGGTCGAGATCATCATAGCCGACCTCAAAAAGCAATCCCAGGTGGTGGGCAGCAACCTCGACAAGATCAAGCAGGTTGCCTCCATCTCGGCAAACAACGATGAGTCTGTTGGCGAGCTGATCGCCGAGGCCTTCGACAAAGTCGGCAAGGAAGGGGTCATCACCGTAGAAGAGGCCAAGGGAACCGAAACCCACGTCGACATCGTCGAGGGAATGCAGTTCGACCGTGGCTACCTGTCTCCCTACTTCGTGACCAATTCCGAAAAGATGACCGCAGACCTGGATTCACCTTATATCCTGCTCTACGATAAGAAGATCTCAACCATGAAGGACCTGCTCCCCGTTTTGGAGCCCGTCGCCCAGGCAGGCAAGCCCCTGCTGATCATTGCAGAAGACATTGACGGTGAGGCACTGGCCACGCTGGTGGTGAACAAGCTCAGAGGATCGCTCAAGATCGCCGCCGTTAAGGCACCAGGCTTCGGAGACAGAAGGAAGGCCATGCTCGAAGACATCGCCATCCTGACCGGAGGAACCGTGATCTCAGAGGAAAGAGGCTTCACCCTGGAGAATGCGACTATGGAGATGCTGGGACACGCCGAGAGAGTGAGCATTGACAAGGACAACACGACTGTGGTCAACGGTTCGGGTGACCCTGATGCCATAAAGGCACGCGTGAGCCAGATCAAATCACAGATCGAGACAACGACCTCTGACTACGACAAGGAAAAGCTCCAGGAGCGACTTGCAAAACTCGCGGGCGGTGTTGCCGTTCTTTACGTGGGTGCGGCCAGTGAGGTTGAAATGAAAGAGAAGAAAGACCGTGTCGACGATGCCCTGCACGCCACAAGAGCTGCAGTTGAGGAAGGGATCATCGCAGGTGGTGGAGTCGCCTTTGTGCGGGCCAAGAAGAGCCTGGACAAAGTGAAGACCGCCAACCAGGATGAGAAGACGGGTGTGAACATCGTTGCCCGCGCAATCGAGGAGCCTTTGAGGCAGATCGCCGAGAATGCCGGAAACGAAGGTTCCGTGATCGTGTCAAAAGTGCTGGAAGGAAAGGATGACTTCGGTTTCAACGCGAAGACCGAGGAATTCGTCCACATGCACAAGGCGGGGATCATAGATCCTACCAAAGTGACCCGGATCGCCCTTGAGAATGCTGCTTCCGTGGCCGGAATGATCCTGACCACCGAGTGCGCCCTGGTCGACATCAAAGAAGAGAACCCTCCCGCAATGCCACCGATGGGTGGAGGCGGAATGCCGGGAATGATGTAATCCGGAAAAGGGATATAACAGATGTCTTGAGGACATCGGGAAAAAAAGAGCATCCGCAGACTTGCGGGTGCTTTTTTTATTTGGGGTCCCTGGAACCGTCAAAAGCGATACGGCCCGAGAGCAGCTGGAAGAACATCTTGAAATCCGAGGCCAGGCTCCACAGGGGGTATTTGAAGGTGGCAGGCTGGTTCTTTTCGAAGTAGAAATGTCCTACCCAGGCAAAGCCATAGCCCATGACCGGCACCAGGATCCACAACAGGGACCGGCCCGTCCAGGCCGCCAGGAAGGCCATGACGAACACGAGCAAAGTCCCTATGAAATGTAAGGTCCGGCAGGTCTTGTCCTGATGCTCGGACAGGTAGAACCCGTAAAACTCCTTGTAGGTTTTGATGCGCTCCATGGTCAGTTCAATATGGCGTTTGACAAATAGTTCTTCATGGGGAGAGCCTTTTCTCTCAGGTCCAGCAACACCTCAAGAAGGTCCTCGCCCAGGATGGTCTCGGGCGGAAGATGTGCATAGTAGTACCATTGCTTGTTGTAGAGCAGGGGCTGACTTTCGGCCGCCTCGGCGAATTCCCTGGGAATCCTTTTGCTCTTTTCACCATGCACCTGGCCAAAGCTCTTCCGGAACTCGGGGGCGGACAGAATGGACTTCAACTCCTCCAGGTGGTGCAGCATATAGGTTCTCACCTTTTGCACCTCGGCCGGGCCAGGCATGTAGATCCCGCCGTAAAAGCCCAGTTTTTCCGGTCCGAATTCGAGGTAGACACCGGGGTGGTTCTTGTCCTTGCGCCCTGCCGGGGAGATCAGGGCCGAATTGTTCAACTTGTAGGGAGTCTTGTCCTTTGAGAAGCGTATGTCCCTGTTGATCCTGAATATGGCATCCTTTGCTTCGAGAACCAGCTCGGGGTCCGTCTTCGCCATCTCCGCGATAAACTGCTCGATGAAATTCCTGAAGGGGTCGCGCACTACGTTCTCGTATCGCTTTCGATTGTCGTCGAACCATTCCTTGTGGTTGTTCGCGGCGAGCTCCTTGAAGAATTGCAGGTAATCCGGAGTGAAGTAGGCCATCAGCTTTGTCTTAAGGTTTTTCTTATCTCTTTCGCCTTTTCAGCGGCCTCCAGGTTCCTGTCGATGCGGTGTCCAGGGCGGCTCCATTGCGCCTCGTTCTCGGCTTCGACCAGTGACTTCCTGATCTTGAACTTGCCCTTGTCGTCCTTTTTCCTCTCCATGGGGGTGAGCCCCAGCAGGGAGAACATCTCGGCGTCCCTGTCCTCTCCGGGATTAGGGGTGGTAAGCAATTTCTCCCCGGCAAAGATGGACGAGGCGCCTGCCATGAAGCACAGGGCCTGGGCCTCTGTGCTCATTTGGGTGCGTCCCGCTGAGAGCCTGACGGTGGTCCTGGGCATTACGATTCGCGTGGTGGCGATCATCCGGACGACATCCCAGACGGGCACCACCTCCTGCTCCTCCAAAGGCGTCCCTTCGACGGCCACCAGGGCATTGATCGGCACGGACTCGGGCTGCGGATCGAGCCTGGAAAGGCTGAGCAGCATGCCCGCCCTGTCTTCGACGCTCTCTCCCATTCCTATGATGCCTCCGGAGCATACCTTGAGGGATCCCTTCCGCACGTTTTCCAGCGTCTTTAGGCGATCCTCATAGCCCCGGGTGGAGATGACCTCCTTGTAATATTCCTCCGAGGTGTCCAGGTTGTGATTGTAATAATGAAGTCCGGCCTCCGCCAGGCGAAGAGCCTGGCTTTCCGTGATCATTCCGAGAGTGCAGCAGACCTCCATCTGCATGTCGCTCAATCCCCTGACCATTTTCAGCACCTCCTCAAAGTCCTCCCCTTCCTTCACATTTCGCCATGCGGCTCCCATGCAGACCCTTGAGGACCCGTTCTGTTTGGCTCTTCGGGCCAGGTTCATCACGGTCTCATAAGGCAACAGGTCGTTCTTCTCTATGGAAGTGTGGTAACGAGCAGCCTGAGGGCAGTACCCACAATCCTCGGGGCAACCCCCTGTTTTGATGGAGATCAGGGTGCTCACCTGTATCTTGCCGGGGTCATGATGCTCCCTGTGCACACGGGCGGCTTCATAGATCAATTCCATCAGGGGCCTGTTGTAAAGATCGATGATCTCTTGTTTGGTGTAGTTATTCATGGCGACGTTTTATGGATCAAAAATAAGGAATCAACTGCATATGCCGAGATTTAATTTTAAAGGCTGCTGACGATCCCTGGTTTATTTGCCCAGGGAAGGGTCCGAAACGACCAGGCTCACCGCATTGCCCCCGAATCCCACCGCATTCACCAGGATCCTTTGGATTCGGTCCGGTTTTTTTCCGCTCTCTAGAAAAGGGACGGGGATGAATCGCTGCTTTTGCAGCATGAGGACGGCCATTTCCAGGCTCATCGCCCCCGAAGCTCCCAGGGAATGCCCGATGATCCATTTGTTCGAGGTAAGGGCAGGCACGTTGTCACCGAAGACCTTCTCGATGGCCAGGCATTCCGACCGGTCTCCTTTCACCGTGCCCGGGGCGTGAGTCACGACGATGTCGATCTCGCGGGGAGGAATGTCTCCCAGGGCCATGCGCATGGACTTCTGAAAGCATTGGGCATCCGCCGAGATGGAGATGTTGTGCTTCAGGGGTTCGGTGGCGTAGCCCACACCCTCGATCAGGGCCAGTGCCCTTTTGGCGGTTCCCCTTTCCAGGCAGAACACGGCTGCCGCCTCACCCAGGACCATGGAGTTTCTACTTTTGGCAAGGTCAAGGCTCCTGCAGGGGTAGATCCCCTCCTCTTCCGCATAGATCTTCAGGGCTCTCATCTGAGCCAGGGTGAAAGCCGTATTGGAGGCCTCGCTTCCTCCGGAAAGGAAGCGCTCGCTCATCCCGCTGTTGATCCAGGCCACCCCGTTCATGATCCCGTGAAGGGCCGTGGAACAGGCAATGGAATGACTTATGGTGGGGCCTTTGGCCTGGAGGTCGTGGCCCACCCAGGAGGAGAGGTTTCCAAGGGTGGTTGTCGGGGAGCTCAGGGTGCTTACACGGACTCCCCCGCTTTCCAGGAATTCCTCATGGTAACGCTCAAAGAGGTGGGTCGATCCCCTCGAAGAGCCGATGTTGATCCCGAAGTCGGACCTGTCCCATCCTGCCTGCTCCACCGCCCTGCGCGACACGTAGATCGCCAGAAGCACCGAAGGATCCAGGTCGCGATAGTGCTTGTCCGCGGCCAGCTCCCTGACCCCTGACATCTTCTCTTCTGAAATGCTGCTGACCAGGGCCTCGAAAGCTCCGAAATCCTGCTTCCGGATAAGAGCTTGCCCTCTCTCATAGCTTTTCCAAACCTCCGCCGGACCTTCTCCGAGGGCAGAAAGGGAAGCCATGGCTGTTATGGATACGGGCTCAATCATCGCTCAGCATTTCGAGACAGTTCGACACGGATGCATAGATCCTGGACAGCTCCTCATCAGAGATGGTAAAGGGTGGAAGCAGGTATATCGTATTGCCCAGGGGCCGCAAAAACACGCCCTGGTCCATGAAGAAGCGGTACAATCGGTCCCGCAGGCTGCCGTAGCGTTCGGTCTCTACCCGGAGGTCAAGGGCAAAGATCACTCCGAGGAGCCGGGTGCGGGCCACCATGGGATGGCCTTCTATTTGAGCCCTGAAGCTTTGGTGCCTTTGACTGATCCTTCGGATCGAGTCCTGGACCTCGTCGCTCTGCAACAGTTCAAGGCCCGCAATAGCGGCAGCGCAGGCCAAAGGATTTGCCGAATAGGTATGCCCGTGAAAGAAGCCCTTGGCCACTTCGCGGTCGCAAAAGGCCTGAAAGACATCCTCCGTGCAACAAGTAAGTGCCATGGGGGCAATGCCCGCCGTGAGCGACTTGGAGAGACACATGATGTCAGGAGCCTGTCGGAGGTAGTCCGAGGCGAAATACCGGCCGGTCTTGCCCAGCCCGGTCATCACCTCATCCGCGATGTTCAGGGCACCATGCTTTCGGCTGAGCTCCATCAGCTCGTCCAGATGACCGGCCTCGTACATGTGCATGGCTGCAGCCCCCTGCACCAGGGGCTCAAAGATGAAGGCCGCCACCTCTCCGCCTTCCAGGTAGGTCTCGAACAAAGTCCTGACCTCCTCGTGGTTGCCGCTATCCGGTACGGGAATTCGGTGTATCTCCAGGAGAAAATCCTCGAAAGGGCCGTTGTACACCGAAAGGCCGGACACCGACATGGCGCCGAAGGTATCTCCGTGAAAGGCATTCTCCAGTGCGATGATCTTGTTCTTTTTGACCCCCCGGTTGAAATGATACTGCAGTGCCATTTTGATCGCCACGTCCACCGAGGTCGACCCGTTGTCAGAGAAGAAGATACGGGTCAGCGGATCCGGCAGAAGAGATACCAGCTTTTCGGAGAGCTCAATCGCAGGTGGATGGGTGAATCCGCTGAAGACCACCTGATCCAGTCTATCCAGCTGTTCTTTCACGCGCTTCGTGATCTCCGGGTTGCAATGCCCGTACATGCAGGTGTACCAGGAGGCGATCCCATCGATATAGGCCCTGCCTTCCTCGTCGTAAATAAAGGTGCCTTCCGCCCTGACGATCGGCAAATGATCTGGCTTCAGGCCATGCTGCGTCAGGGGATGCCACAAATGCTTGCTGTCTCTTTCCCTGTAGTTCATCAGAGTCTTTCCAGTTTGGTCCTGAACCGTTCCGCATACCTGGACACGGTCTCCCTGTCAATGCTCTTTTCCTCGCCGATCCTCCCGATCACGGGTGCTTTGCCCAGGGTCTCTATGATCCTCTCGGTACTCGGAACCTGCTCCCCGTTGAAGATGATCCCGGAGACCATCAGTCCTCTCGATCTTAGCGCTTCGAGGGTCAGGAGGCTGTGATTGATGCTCCCCAGGTAATTTCTGGAGACGACGATGACCCGATAGTCCTCGCGAATGAGGTCCAGAATCGTATTCTGCTCGTTGAGCGGAACCAAAAGTCCTCCTGCGCCTTCGATCACCAGGTCGTTGGAAGTGACCGGTTCCACGATCCTATCGGGGTCAATGCGCAAGCCGTCGAGCTCTGCCGCCGCATGCGGGCTCATGGGAGTTTTCAGGGCGTAGGCGCTGGGATGAAAGACGGACCTCTCATTGGACACCCAGGACTTCACCCGGTCGGTATCGGAAAACTCAAGGTCTCCCGCCTGCACCGGCTTCCAGTAATCGGCCTTAAGGGCCTCGACCACGATGGACGAGACGACTGTCTTGCCGACTTCCGTGCCAATGCCGGTGATGAATATCTTACGCATGCCGCTTCAAAAGTATCTACACAAAAGTACTCAATAATTGAAAAAGTCTCCGGATCTCCTCAGGAGTATTGAAGCTGTGTATGCAAAGCCTGAGGCGTTCACTGCCGGCGGGCACAGTGGGTGCCTGAATGACCTTTGCTCCCAGCTTCTCCCGAAGCAGGGCCTCAGACAGCTTCCCGGCAAGAGACCTGTCTTTCAACATGAATGACTGTATGGGTGATCGGCTTTTGAGAAAGTGCTCCTGCAGGCCCATCTCTTCAGAAAGCTGCCGGAAAAGGTCTATGTTGTCCCTGAGCTTCTTTCGCCTTTGGGCGGGCCTTAGGGCGTGGAGTGCGGCACTGATCCTGAAGACCTCCCCCGGGGGCAGGGCCGTGGTGTAGATGAATGACCTGGCAAAATTGACCAGGTAGTTCCTAAGGGCCAGGGAACCGAGAACGGCAGCCCCGTGGCAGCCCATGGCCTTGCCGAAGGTATGGACCCTGGCGAAGACCTTGTCCTGCAGATCCAGAGAGACCGTGAGGCCGGCTCCCTGCGGTCCGAATACACCCGTGGAATGGGCCTCGTCCACGATCAGGTACAGGCCCTGCTCGCGGCAGTATTCGGCCAGGTCCTTCAAAGGCGCCTCGTCCCCGTCCATGGAATACACAGACTCCACGACCACATAGTTCTGACCCGAGGCCGTGCGTCCACGACGGACCTTGGCGTCGAGGTCCTCCAGGTCATTGTGGGCAAAGCCCAAAGATTTTGCCTTCGACAAGGAGATCCCGTCCCGGATGGAAGCATGGGAGAGGCGATCGTAGAAAACGCTGTCGTTCCGCTGGAGCAGGGCGGACAAAAGTCCTATGTTGGCATCATATCCCGAGTTGAACAAGAGGGCGGCATCGGATCCGAAGAACTCGGCCAGTTCGGCCTCCAGGTCCTCGTGCGCCCTGGAATTGCCTGAAATCAGCCTGGAACCCGTGCTCCCATTGATCCTTGGCAGGCTGCTCAACAGGCGCTGGGCCTTCCGGTCGATCTCATCGTCCGAGGCAAGTCCGAGGTAGTCATTGGAATAGAAGTCCGTGAGCCCTTCATCGATCTTGAGGGCCCTCATGGTGCCTTCCTCCTCTCGGGCACGCATTCGCTCGGACAGTCCCCGTGGAAACTCCATGGTGTCAGGCCTGCCCGGTCGGGCCGAAATTCAGCGGTATGGGAGTCTGCTCGTAATCCTTGATCTCTCCATGGTTCGCCTCGAACCTCTTCACGTTCTCCGTTAGGGCATATGCGAGCCTTTTGGCGTGCTGCGGGGTCAGGATGATCCGCGACTTGACCTTGGATTTAGGCGCTCCCGGCATGACATTGATGAAGTCCACGACGAACTCGGATATGGAATGGTTGATGATCGCCAGGTTGGCATAGGTGCCGTCGGCCATCTTTTCGTCTATCTCTATGTTGAGCTGTTTCTTTTTCTCTTCGGATGACATATCTCTGTGCTTGGTTTAAAAAGAAAAGGCACGAATCATCGTGCCTTTGTTTTCTATTCTTCTATTTCCTCCTTCAGGCCCACGATGAGGTGGTCGTACTCCCGCATTCCCGTACCAGCCGGTATGCGCTTGCCCACGATCACGTTCTCCTTCAGGCCTTCCAGGAAGTCTTCCTTGCCGCTTACGGCAGCTTCATTGAGCACCTTGGTGGTCTCCTGGAACGAAGCCGCAGAAATGAACGACTTGGTTTGCAACGAGGCCCTGGTTATTCCCTGCAGGATCGGCTCCGCCGTGGCAGGAACGGCATCCCTGGCTTCCACCAGCTGCTTGTCGCTTCTGCGGAGCAGAGAGTTCTCGTCCCTCAGGGCCCTTGCCGAGATGATCTGACCGTTTCTCAGGTTCTCGGAATCCCCTTTGTCCTCGACGACCTTCATTCCGTAAATGTTGTCATTCACTTCGATGAAGTCGTTCTTGTGCACCAACTGTCCTTCGAGGAAGATGGTGTCTCCAGAATCGATCACCTTGACCTTTCTCATCATCTGGCGAACAACGACCTCGAAATGCTTGTCGTTGATCTTCACACCCTGGAGTCGGTATACCTCCTGGATCTCGTTCACCAGGTACTCCTGCACCTTGGCAGGGCCCATGATGTTGAGGATGTCTATCGGGGTGATGGCACCGTCTGACAGAGGCATTCCCGCCTTGACATAGTCGTTCTCCTGAACCAGGATCTGGTTCGAGAGCTTGACCAGGTACTTCTTCACGTCGCCCATCTTGGACTCCACGATGATCTCGCGGTTTCCTCTCTTGATCTTTCCGAAGCTGATCACTCCGTCGATCTCTGTGACCACTGCCGGGTTGGATGGGTTCCTCGCCTCGAAGAGCTCGGTCACCCTTGGCAGACCTCCCGTGATGTCACCGGCCTTACCGGATCTTCTCGGGATCTTGACCAGTATCTGGCCGGCTTCGATCTTCTGCCCTTCTTCCACCAGGAGGTGTGCTCCCACAGGAAGCGAGTAGGATCGCTGAACCTTTCCTTTCTTGTCCTGGATATGCAGGGTAGGTATGACCCTTTTCTTCTTGGAGTCTGAGATCACCTTTTCCTTGAATCCGGTCTGCTCGTCGAGCTCAACCTGGTAGGTCACGCCCTCGATAACGTCTTCGAAGATGGCCTTACCGCTGAATTCGGAAACGATCACCCCGTTGTAGGGATCCCACTGGCAGATCACGTCTCCCTTCTTCACGGCTCCGCCATCCTTGACAAAGATCTGCGAACCATAAGGAATGTTGTTCGTGCTAAGCACGATCTCCGAGTTCTTGTCCAGGATCTTGAATTCGGTCGTCCTGGAGATCACGATCTTGACCTTGTTGCCTTCGTTGTCCACTCCGTCAACCGTCTTGAGATCGTCGATTGCCAGCACACCACTGTGGTTGGCCACGAGCCTGCTGTCCTCAGAGATGTTCCCGGCAATACCTCCCACGTGGAAGGTTCTCAGCGTCAGCTGTGTACCCGGTTCACCGATGGACTGCGCGGCAACAACACCCACGGCCTCGCCTTTCTGAACCATCTTGTTGTTCGAGAGGCTAACCCCGTAGCATTTCGAGCAGATGCCCTTCTCTGCCTCACAGGTCAGCGCAGAGCGAACCTCGACCATGCTGAGCTCCGCAGCCTCGACCTTCTTGACCTCGTCTTCCGTGAAGAGCCCGCCTGCCTTGATGATCAGCTCATCCGTCTCAGGGTCTCTCACATCGTGCAGCGACACCCTTCCGAGTATTCTCTCGCCCAGGGACTCAACGATCTCGTCGTTGTTCTTGAGCGCCTGAACCTCCAGGCCTCTCAGCGTACCGCAGTCCTCTTCGTTGATGATGACGTCTTGAGCGACGTCCACCAGCCTACGCGTCAAATAACCCGCATCCGCAGTCTTCAATGCAGTATCCGCAAGACCCTTTCTCGCACCGTGTGTCGAGATGAAGTACTCGAGGATCGACAGACCTTCCTTGAAGTTCGAGAGGATGGGGTTCTCAATGATCTCCCCGCCCCCGGCGGTTGACTTCTTGGGCTTGGCCATAAGACCCCGCATACCGGTCAGCTGACGGATCTGCTCCTTGGATCCCCTAGCCCCCGAATCCAGCATCATGTACACTGAATTGAAGCCCTGCTGGTCCTCGCGCAGCCTCTTCATCGAAAGCTCGGTAAGCCTGTTGTTCGTAGACCCCCAGATGTCGATGACCTGGTTGTAACGCTCCTTGTTGGTGAGCATACCCATGTTGTAGCTGGCCATGATGGAATCGACCTGCTTGTTGGCCGCGTCGATCATGTCGTATTTCTCCTCCGGGATGATGATGTCCCCAAGGCTGAACGAAAGCCCGCCCTGGAAAGCGAATTTGTATCCCATGTTCTTGATGTCGTCCAAAAACTTGCCGGTGGTGGGAACGTCGGTCACCTTCAGGATGTTCCCGATGATGTCGCGCAAAGACCTCTTGGTCAACACGTCATTGATGTACCCGGCTTTCTCCGGCACCACCTCGTTGAACAGCACCCTTCCGACCGTGGTCTCGATGATCTTGTTCACCAGCTCGCCTTTCTCGTTGAGGTCCTTGGTCCTCACCTTGATGCCGGCGTTCAGGTCAACCTTCTTCTCGTTGAAGGCGATCTTGACCTCCTCGGGCGAATAGAACGTTGTTCCTTCACCCTTGACCTTGTGATCCTCAGTGGACTTGCGCTCCTTGGTCATGTAGTAGAGTCCAAGCACCATGTCCTGAGAGGGGACGGTGATCGGTGATCCGTTGGCCGGATTCAGTATGTTGTGCGAGGCCAGCATGAGGAGCTGTGCCTCGAGGATGGCCTCCTCACCCAATGGAAGGTGGACCGCCATCTGGTCACCGTCGAAATCCGCGTTGAAGGCGGTACACACGAGCGGGTGCAGCTGGATTGCCTTTCCCTCGATCAGTTTGGGCTGGAATGCCTGGATACCGAGCCTGTGAAGCGTCGGGGCCCTGTTCAGCAGAACCGGATGCCCTTTCAGCACGTTCTCCAGGATGTCCCATACCACGGGCTCCCTCTTGTCTATTATCTTCTTGGCCGATTTGACCGTTTTTACGATGCCTCTTTCGATCAGCTTGCGGATGATGAAAGGCTTGTACAGCTCTGCAGCCATGTCTTTCGGAAGTCCGCATTCGTATAGCTTGAGCTCAGGACCAACCACGATGACCGAACGCGCCGAGTAGTCGACACGCTTACCGAGCAGGTTCTGACGGAAACGTCCCTGTTTACCCTTGAGGGAGTCGGAAAGCGACTTCAAAGGCCTGTTCGACTCGGTCTTCACCGCTGAAGACTTTCTCGTGTTGTCGAACAGCGAGTCCACTGACTCCTGCAGCATCCTCTTCTCGTTTCTCAGGATCACCTCGGGGGCCTTGATCTCCATCAGCCTCTTCAGGCGGTTGTTTCGGATGATCACCCTCCTGTACAGGTCATTGAGGTCAGAGGTGGCAAACCTTCCCCCATCGAGGGGGACCAGAGGTCTCAGCTCGGGCGGGATGACCGGAATCACCTTCATGATCATCCACTCGGGTTTGTTCTCCTTGCGGATATTGGCCTCTCTGAAGGCCTCCACGACATTCAGTCGCTTGAGTGCCTCCATCTTCCTCTGCTTGGAAGTCTCCTTGTTCGCCTTGTCCCTCAATTCATAGGAAAGCTCGTTGAGATCGATGCGGGTCAACAGCTCGATCAGGCATTCGGCTCCCATCTTGGCGATGAACTTGTTCGGATCGCTGTCCTCCAGGTACTGGTTCTCCTGTGGCAGCTCCTCGAGTATGTTCAGGTACTCCTCCTCGGTGAGGAAGTCCATCTTCTCAAGCGGCTCTCCCTCCTCGTTCTTCGCAATACCAGGCTGGATCACCACATAACGCTCATAGTAGATGATCATGTCGAGCTTCTTGGAAGGCAGACCCAACAGGTATCCCATTTTGTTGGGAAGCGACCTGAAGTACCAGATGTGCGCCACAGGCACTACCAGGTTGATGTGACCCACCCTGTCTCTTCTGACCTTCTTCTCGGTCACCTCAACACCACATCGGTCACAGATGATCCCCTTGTAGCGGATCCTCTTGTACTTTCCGCAGGCACATTCGTAGTCCTTGATCGGGCCGAAGATGCGCTCGCAGAACAGTCCATCGCGCTCCGGCTTGTGGGTACGGTAGTTGATGGTTTCCGGCTTCAACACCTCTCCCCTTGACTTTTCGAGGATGGTCTCCGGAGAAGCGAGCCCGATGGTGATCTTATTGAATTTTTTTACAGTGTATTTTTCTCTCTGTCTTGCCATGGTTATGGGACGAATTAAAATGTAAAAATTTTATAGGTAGCAGGCAGGACCTTGGTCCTGCCCGCCAGAAATCATGTTATTCCTCTAACTTCAGGTCCAGACCCAGACCTTTCAGTTCGTGCATCAACACGTTGAACGACTCGGGCAGTCCGGGCTCAGGCATCCTGTCGCCCTTGACGATGGCCTCGTAGGTCTTGGCCCTTCCGAGCACGTCATCCGACTTCACCGTGAGGATCTCCCTCAGGGTAGAAGAGGCACCGTAGGCCTCGAGCGCCCATACCTCCATCTCACCGAAACGCTGTCCTCCGAACTGCGCCTTACCACCTAGCGGCTGCTGGGTGATGAGCGAGTAGGGTCCGATGGACCTAGCGTGCATCTTGTCTTCGATCATGTGGCCCAGCTTGATGATGTAGATCACCCCGACCGTTGCCGGCTGATCGAAACGCTCACCGGTTCCACCGTCATAGAGATAGGTGTGACCGAAGTCGGGAATGCCCGCCTTTCTGGTCAGCTCCGTGATCTGGTCGATGTTGGCACCGTCGAAGATCGGAGTGGAATAGGTCTCGCCCAATTTCTGGCCAGCCCATCCGAGCACGGTCTCATAGATCTGGCCGATGTTCATCCTAGAAGGTACCCCAAGCGGGTTCAGCACGATGTCCACGGGTGTTCCGTCCTCCAGGAAAGGCATGTCCTCCTGGCGTACGATCCGGGCCACAATACCCTTGTTACCGTGACGTCCTGCCATCTTGTCCCCTACTTTCAGCTTCCTCTTCTTGGCCACGTAGATCTTGGCGAGCTTGATGATGCCTTTGGGCAGCTCATCTCCCACAGTTACCGCGAACTTCTGCCTTCTGAGCGAGCCCTGCAGGTCGCTCAATTTGATCTTATAGTTGTGGATCAGCCTGTTGACCAGGTCATTGAGATCCTTGTCGGTGGTCCACATCCCTTTGGTCAGGTGCTCGAAGTCGGTGACCGAATTCAGCATCTTGAGGGTGAATTTCTTTCCTTTCGGAAGGATCTCCTCGCCCAGGTCGTTCTGCACTCCCTGTGAGGTCTTGCCGTTGATCAGGCCGAACAGCTTTTCGATCAGGACGTTTCTCAGCTTGTCGTATTCAACCTGGAATTCGACCTCCAGGCTGCTCACTTCCTCCTTGTCCTTAACTCGCTTCGCCTTGTCCTTGATGGCCCTCTGGAAGAGCTTCTTGTCGATGACCACACCCCTCAGAGATGGAGGTGCCTTCATCGAGGCGTCCTTGACGTCTCCGGCATTGTCACCGAAGATCGCTCGCAGGAGCTTTTCTTCCGGGGTCGGATCCGATTCCCCTTTTGGGGTGATCTTACCGATCAGGATGTCTCCAGGCTTGATCTCCGCCCCAATGCGGATCATACCGTTCTCATCGAGGTCCTTGGTCGCTTCCTCGCTCACGTTCGGGATGTCGGCGGTGAGCTCTTCCGCCCCCAGCTTGGTGTCCCGCACGTCGAGTGCGTACTCGTCTATGTGGATCGAGGTGAAGATGTCTTCGCGAACCACTCTCTCCGAGATCACGATCGCATCCTCGAAGTTGTATCCTTTCCAGGGCATGAAGGCAACCTTCATGTTCCTTCCAAGTGCGAGCTCTCCTTTCTCGGTGGCATATCCCTCGCAAAGAACCTGTCCTTTGGACACCTTGTCCCCTTTCTTGACGATCGGGTGCAGGTTGATCGAGGTTCCCTGGTTGGTCTTCCTGAACTTGATCAGCTCATAGGTCTTTATGTCGGAGTCAAAGCTCACGATGCGGTCGTTTTCGGTTCGCTCATAGCGGATGTCGATCTTGTCGGAGTCGACATAGACGACCTCTCCTTCCCCTTCGGCATTGATCAGGATCCTTGAATCCTCTGCAACCCTTCTCTCCAGGCCTGTTCCCACGATCGGAGCCTCCGGTCGCATCAGGGGCACGGCCTGTCGCATCATGTTCGATCCCATCAGTGCCCGGTTGGCGTCATCGTGCTCCAGGAACGGAATCAGAGAAGCCGAGATCGAGGAGATCTGGTTCGGGGAAACGTCCATGTAGTTCACCTCCTCGGTGCTGACCACCGGGAAGTCCCCGTCAAGCCTGGCTACAACGCGCTCGCTGACGATCTTGCCCTCCTTGTCCAGGTCGAGGTTGGACTGGGCGATCTTTCTTCCTTCCTCCTCTTCCGCGCTCAGGTAGATGGGCTCTTCCTTCACGTCAACGGCTCCATCAGCCACTTTGCGATAGGGTGTCTCGATGAATCCCAGGTTGTTCACCTTGGCATAGACTGCCAGCGAGGAGATAAGACCGATGTTCGGTCCTTCAGGGGTCTCGATCGGACACAGGCGCCCGTAATGTGTGAAGTGCACGTCACGAACCTCGAATCCGGCGCGTTCCCTGGACAGACCTCCGGGTCCGAGGGCCGAGAGTCGTCTCTTGTGAGTGATCTCTGCCAGCGGGTTGGTCTGGTCCATGAACTGTGAGAGCTGGTTGGTCCCGAAGAAGGAATTGATCACCGAAGACAGGGTCTTGGCATTGATCAGGTCGATCGGGGTGAAAACCTCGTTGTCCCGAACGTTCATTCGCTCACGGATGGTTCTGGCCATACGGGACAGCCCAACACCGAACTGACCGGCGAGCTGCTCGCCCACGGTTCGCACCCTCCTGTTCGAAAGGTGATCGATGTCGTCGACCTCCGCCTTGGAATTGACCAGGTTGATCAGGTTCTTGACGATGGTGATGATGTCCTCCTTGGTAAGTACTCGTTCTTCGATGTCCACGTCAAGGCCCAACTTCTTGTTCATCCGGTAACGTCCCACCTCACCGAGATTGTATCTCTGCTCAGAGAAGAACAGCTTGTTGATGATGCCCTTGGCGGTCTCGTAGTCAGGCGGCTCGGCATTGCGCAGCTGCCTGTAGATATGCTCCACGGCCTCCTTCTCCGAGTTGGTCGGATCCTTTTGGAGGGTGTTGTGTATGATTGCGTAGTCTCCGGCCTCGTTATCCAGCTTGTGCAGCAGGATGGTCTTGGCACCCGACTCGATGATCTCATCGATGTGCTCCTTCTCCAGGATGGTGTCACGATCCAGGACGATCTCGTTTCGCTCGATGGAAACCACCTCACCGGTGTCCTCGTCCACGAAGTCCTCGAACCAGGTCTTCAGGACACGCGCGGCCAGTTTCCTGTCAAGCACCTTCTTGAGCCCGGTCTTCGACACCTTAACCTCCTCCGCGAGGTCGAAGATCTCGAGTATGTCCTTGTCCCTTTCGAACCCGATGGCACGGAAAAGGGTGGTCACAGGCAACTTCTTCTTTCGGTCGATGTAGGCGAACATGACCTGGTTGATGTCAGTGGCGAACTCGATCCAGGATCCCTTGAACGGGATGACCCGGGCAGAGTACAATTTGGTTCCATTGGCGTGGAAGGACTGTCCGAAGAAAACACCCGGTGATCTGTGCAGCTGAGAAACAACAACCCGCTCCGCACCATTGATGACAAAGGTACCACTGTGCGTCATGTAGGGGATCACTCCGAGGTAAACGTCCTGGACGATGGTCTCGAAGTCTTCGTGCTCAGGGTCGGTACAGTACAGTTTCAATCGCGCCTTGAGGGGAACACTGTAGGTCAGTCCCCTTTCGATACACTCCTGAATGGAATATCTCGGCGGGTCGACGAAGTAGTCCAGGAACTCCAAGACAAAGTTGTTCCTGGTGTCAGTGATCGGAAAGTTTTCCATGAAGGTCATGTAGAGGCCTTCGTCACTTCTCTCGTCAGATTTGGTCTCCAACTGAAAAAAATCTTGAAAAGATTTGATTTGTATATCCAAAAAGTCAGGATAATCCGTGGTCAGTTTAGCTGATGCAAAGTTTACTCTTTGGTTTTTTAGTTTCGTTGCCAATGGAGAAAGTTTTTAATTAAAATATGTAAGAACGAATATATACGCAAAATGGTTTAGGTCTTAAGGGTATGACCCCAAAGACCTAAACCTTAGTTGGTTAAGGATTGTGCTTATTACTTAAGCTCAACCTCAGCCCCAGCTTCTTCCAAAGATTTTTTCAGGCCTTCAGCCTCATCTTTAGAGATACCTTCCTTGATAGGTGCTGGTGCGCTATCAACGATTCCTTTGGCTTCTTTAAGACCCAAACCGGTCAGTTCCTTAACCAATTTGACTACGGCCAGTTTAGATGCACCGGCTGCCTTAAGGATCACATCGAATTCTGATTTCTCCTCAGCGGCGGCTTCACCACCGGCTACAGGTCCACCAGCAACAGCCACAGCTGCAGCAGCAGGCTCGATGCCATATTCTTCCTTCAAAATATTTGCCAACTCATTAACTTCTTTTACAGTCAAGTTAACCAATTGTTCTGCGAAATCTTTTAACTCTGCCATTTTCTTTCTGTTTAAATTTTATTATTAGTTTATTAGTGTGTTTACTCTTTTTCTCCCAAGGTCTTCAGGATTCCATGCAGGGTACCTCCTCCAGACTGCAAAGCAGAAATAACATTCTTTGCAGGTGACTGCAGAAGACCGATGATGTCTCCGATGAGTTCCTCTCTCGACTTGATGTTGACCAGGTTGTCGAGCTGATCATCACCGACGTAGATCGCCTCTTCAACAAATGCTCCCTTGAGAATGGGCTTCTTGGAGCTCTTCCTGAACTCCTTGATCACCTTTGCAGGGGCATTTCCCGTTTCTGAGATCATGATGGAAGTGTTGCCCTTGAGGATGCCCGGCAATTCGCCGAAATCCTTCTCAGACTTCTCCATGGCCTTGGCCAGCAACGTGTTCTTGACAACCGCCAGGTTCACGTTTGCCTTGAAGCAGGCCCTTCTCAGATTCGAGGTTTCAGTAGCGTTCAATCCTGAGATATCCGCCAGGTAAATGATATTGTTATCAGTCAACTTGCCAGTCAGATCCTCAATAACTCTTGATTTCTCTTCTCTTGTCATGATTAAAAATTTAACTCGCTTAATTAACTGATTTGGTATCCACTGCGACTCCGGGGCTCATGGTGCTTGACAAATAAATGCTCTTCACATAAGTTCCCTTCACCGTAGACGGCTTCAACTTCACAAGTGTTCTGATCAGCTCATTGGCGTTCTCCGCCAACTTGTCTGCCTCGAAGGAGACCTTTCCGATCGATGCATGCACGATACCGGTCTTGTCCACCTTGAAGTCGATCTTACCACCTTTCACGTCTTTGACCGCTTTCGCCACATCCATGGTCACGGTACCGGTCTTGGGGTTCGGCATCAGCCCTCTCGGACCGAGTATTCTACCCAGGGGACCCAACTTGCCCATGACGCTCGGCATGGTGACGATAACGTCAACATCCGTCCAACCTCCCTTGATCTTTTGGAGGTAATCATCCAATCCCACGTAATCTGCTCCGGCCTCCTTTGCCTCGGCCTCCTTGTCAGGAGTCACCAAAGCGAGTACCCTCACTTCTTTACCCGTACCATTGGGAAGCGTGACTACGCCTCTCACCATCTGGTTGGCCTTACGCGGATCCACACCTAAACGCACAGCAAGATCCACGCTTGCATCAAAATTCACGTTGGTGATTTCCTTAACTATAGAAGAAGCTTCGAGAATGCTGTGCGATGCGTTCGCATCGATCTTAGCCCTGGCTTCTTTCTGTTTCTTTGTCAGTCTTGCCATTTCTTACGCTGATTTTACGGGTGCCGTTCCTTTCACTCGAATTCCCATGGACCTTGCTGTCCCTGCCACCATCAACATCGCCGACTCGACCTCGAATGCATTCAGATCCTGCATCTTGTCCTCAGCAATCGTACGTATTTGATCCCAGGTAACAGAAGCCACTTTCTTGCGATTGGGTTCACCGGAACCTTTTTTCACTTTAGCTGCTTCTAGCAATTGTACTGCTGCCGGCGGAGTTTTGACCACAAAATCGAAAGACTTGTCCTTGTAGACGTTGATCACGACTGGAAGGACCTTTCCGGGTTTGTCCTGGGTCCTGGCATTGAACTGCTTACAGAACTCCATGATGTTAACTCCGGCAGCACCCAATGCCGGTCCTACTGGTGGCGACGGGTTGGCCGCACCTCCTCGAACCTGCAATTTCACTACCTTACTAACTTCTTTTGCCATTGTTTTAACTTTAATTAAGAAAATACACTAAGTGGAAGCTAATGTATTAACCAAATAACCGTAACATTTATGAGATCTTTTCAACTTGCATATAGTTCAGCTCCAGCGGGGTCTTACGCCCGAAGATCTTGACCATAACCTCAAGTTTGCGCTTTTCTTCATTGATCTTCTCAATGGTCCCGTCGAATCCGTTGAAGGGCCCATCGATCACTTTCACCGTTTCTCCGATGATGAATGGGATCGCCACATTCTCGTTCTGCACCGCCAGGTCGTCTACAGTTCCCAGCATCCTGTTGACTTCAGATTTTCTCAAAGGCACCGGATCGCCTCCCTTGGTCTCCCCAAGGAATCCGATCACCCCGGTCACCGATTTGATCACGTGAGGAACCTCACCGCTCAAATTGGCCTCCACCATGATGTAGCCGGGAAAATAAACCTTCTCTTTATGGTACTTCTTTCCGTTGCGGATCTGGATGACCTTCTCGGTGGGAACAAGGACCTGCTTCACGTAGTCCGAGAGCCCCAAACGGGCGATCTCGTTCTCGATGTAGGTCTTCACCTTGTTCTCCTGCCCTCCGATCGCACGCACAGCGTACCATTTCATTACTGAAGTATCCGACATACCCTTGATTTAATTGAAAATGCTGAAATATTTCTCAAGACCCGCCTGGAAGAACTTGTCCACAAGGAACACCGCCAAAGCGAAAATGACAGTGAACACCGCCACCAGAACCGTATTTTTCTGAGCCTCCTCCCTGGGCATCCAACTCACATTGTTCTGCAATTCAGCAAACGACTCTTTTATATAATTCACTAAACCCATTCTAGATTCTTTTTTACGCACGGGTGGAGAGACTCGAACTCCCGACACCTGGTTTTGGAGACCAGTGCTCTACCAACTGAGCTACACCCGTAAAGGAAAATAAGGTGCTTCTGTTCGAGAAGCACCTGATTTTCATTATTGTATCAATTGACTTAACTTAAATTAGTCAAGGATCTCAGTCACCTGACCGGCACCTACCGTCCTACCACCTTCACGGATGGCGAATCGGAGACCGATGTTCAGGGCGATCGGCTGGATCAAGTCAACAGTGATCGTCAGGTTGTCACCAGGCATAACCATCTCAACTCCTTCAGGAAGGTTGATGGTACCGGTAACGTCAGTTGTCCTTACGTAGAACTGAGGACGATAGTTCTTGTGGAATGGAGTGTGTCGTCCACCTTCTTCTTTTTTAAGGATATAGACCTCAGCTTTGAACTTGGCGTGCGGCTTAACAGAACCTGGCTTGCAGATAACCATACCTCTCTTCACCTCGTTCTTGTCAATACCTCTCAGAAGCAGACCAACGTTGTCACCAGCCTCACCTCTGTCGAGGATCTTGCGGAACATCTCAACTCCAGTGATGGTCGATGTGAGCTTCTCAGCACCCATACCGATGATCTCAACCGGGTCTCCGGTGTTTGCCACACCTGTTTCGATCCTACCTGTAGCTACGGTTCCACGACCAGTGATCGAGAAAACGTCCTCAACCGGCATCAGGAAAGGTTTGTCTACGTCCCTTGCAGGAAGCTCGATCCAGTTGTCAACAGCGTCCATGAGCTCCATAACAGTATCAACCCATTTAGGCTCACCGTTCAGCGCACCCAAGGCAGAACCCTGGATAACAGGACCGTTGTCACCATCGTACTCGTAGAAAGTAAGAAGATCTCTAACCTCCATCTCAACCAACTCGAGCAGTTCCTCATCGTCAACCATGTCAACTTTGTTCATAAAGACGACCATTCTAGGAATACCCACCTGGCGTCCGAGCAGGATGTGCTCACGAGTCTGAGGCATAGGTCCGTCAGTCGCAGCAACAACCAGGATGGCGCCGTCCATCTGAGCGGCACCCGTTACCATGTTCTTAACGTAGTCGGCGTGACCCGGACAGTCAACGTGCGCATAGTGACGATTCTCTGTTTGATATTCTACGTGGGCCGTGTTGATGGTGATACCTCTTTCTTTTTCTTCAGGAGCGTTGTCGATCTGATCGAAATCTTTAACCTCAGAAAGACCCTTTTCTGCTAATACTTTGGTAATGGCAGCAGTCAAAGTAGTCTTACCGTGGTCTACGTGTCCAATAGTACCAATGTTTAAGTGGGGCTTTGAACGATCAAAAGTTTCTTTTGCCATGATTGTTAAATTTAATCTTAGTTATATATTCGTGTTTAAATTCGTTTTTGTTCGAAGTCGAAAAAATTGAGCCAATGACGGGATTTGAACCCGTGACCTCTTCCTTACCAAGGAAACGCTCTACCCCTGAGCTACACCGGCTGATCTCTTAAAACCGGATCAGATGAAATTCTTGGCCTTCTATCCAGAACATGCTCACCCGGAACAGGTTTTATCATCTGCATCACCCAAAATGGATCGGGTAAAAAATAGAGCGGGAGACCGGGCTCGAACCGGCGACAGTCAGCTTGGAAGGCTGAAGCTCTACCAACTGAGCTACTCCCGCTTTTAAGGACATTATCTGATACAAATTTGTGGGGAGAGCAGGATTCGAACCTACGAAGGTTGCCCAACAGAGTTACAGTCTGTCCTCGTTGACCGCTTGAGTATCTCCCCTCAATTTTTCTACTAATATTTTCAAAGACCTGAGCCGGTGGAGGGACTCGAACCCACGACCTGCTGATTACAAATCAGCTGCTCTAGCCAGCTGAGCTACACCGGCCTTTTCACGCATTACCGCATAAAAAAACAAACCGCTTTTTCTAACGGTTTGCAAATGTAAAAAGTTTTATCAGTTAAACAAAACTTTTTGTTCTGTTTTTTGAAATATTTTTAAGCCCTCAGCTTCTCCTTTCTTTTGACCAGCTGGCGCTTCAAAGAATCGACGCAGAGGCTCACTCCTTCCTCAAAGCTCTTGGAGTGTTTTTTGGCCACCAACTCCACGCCCGGCAGTTTTATTTTTATGTCGCTCATCTTATTCTCCTTGTCACTGGTGCTCTGCACCTTCAAATAGACCTCCGCGCCCAGGATGTGGTCGTGGAACTTTTCAAGATTATTAACTTTCTTCTCAATGAATTGAACTAGATCCTCATTAATGTTGAAATTAACGGACTGAATTGATACTTTCATAAGTTAATAGTTTTTGTTGCCTCTTGGATGGGCCTTGTTATACATCGATTTAAGATCCTTCAGGTTGCTGTGCGTGTACACCTGAGTGGACGCGAGGCTGGAATGTCCAAGCAATTCCTTGACAGAATTCAAATCCGCCCCCTCACTCAGCAAATGCGTGGCAAAGGAATGCCGCACCACGTGCGGGCTTTTCTTCACTTTCAACGACACCTTGCCAAAGTATTCGTTGATGGTCCTGTACACCAGCGTTGCATAGATCCGGTTGCCTTTGCCCGTAAGGAAAAAATGATCGGTCCCGGGAAACTTGTCTCTCTTGAGATCAAGGTACTTCCGAATGCTTCCGACCACAGTATCCAATAACGGGATCTGGCGTTCTTTATTTCTTTTTCCGAGCACTTTAACAATCCTTTGTGACAGGTCAAACGACTCATCCCTCAGGGTGATCAGCTCGGCCCTTCTCATCCCCGTGCTGTAAAGGACCTCTATGATCAGCCTGTCCCGCAGGGATTCAAAGTCCTCCTCGTCGGAAAAGCCATCCAGCACCTCTCGTATCTCCTTTTCGGAAAAAGGAATGTTGACCTTTTTTTCGGCCTTCAGGGCCTGGTGTTTTCTCAGCGGGTTCTCGGTGATCTGTTTGGTCCTGAGCAGGAAGTTGTAATACGCCTTCAGCGAACTGACCTTTCGGTTCACAGTCCGGTTGGTCAGACCCTTCTCCACCAATTGCACTATCCAGCTTCTGATCAGGCTGTAGGGCACTCCCTCTATTTCGGGGGTGTCGAATTCCTTATCGCAGAATTCCTTGAATTCGATCAGGTCATTTTGATAGGCCGCAACTGTATAAGGTGAATATTTTTTCTCGTGGTCAATATACTCTACAAACCGAGATACACTCAAAATCTTTCGGATTTCCGATACACATTTCCAATGGCTGGCCGTCTTCGAACCGGACGACCACTATAAAAATACAAAAAAATACATTTGGGGAACACCCCCTGGAAATAAAAAATCCCGGCAGTGCCGGGATTCTTGTTTTATACTGAGCAGGAGCTTATCCTTTCTCTTCGTTCGTTCTGATGGACTGAATGTATCGCGCCTTTTGAACCTGCTTTCTTCTCAGCACCGAAGGCTTCGTGAATTCCTTTCGCTCACGCAGGGTCTTCATCGTCTTGGTACGGTCAAACTTTCTCTTGAAGCGCTTCAACGCTCTGTCGATGTTCTCGCCATCCTTAACCGGAATGATCAACATGGTACGTCACCTCCTTTCATCTGTTCTCTCTTGAGTTTTAGTTTAGGGCTGCAAATATACAAAGAAATCATTATGAATTAATTTATTACCTTTAATTTTTATTTCCCCTCTATGAAGAAGTTTGCCAAAATCGCCTTCGCAGCCTTTCTGATGCTGTTCTTTTTGATCATCGGATTCTATCTTTGGGCCTCCTCCCCCAACCTCAGCCCCGAACAATATGCAACGATATACGGTCCGCGGGACAGGAATGTCTCGAGCCCCTCGCAAAAGTTCAGCATCCTCACCTATAATATAGGATACCTCAGCGGGATGACCAACAACCTGCCGCTGGAGAAGCCAAAATCACTATTTGACGGCAACCTGAAGCTCGTGCTTGAGAATTTGAGAAGCATCGACGCCGATTTCATCGCCCTCCAGGAGATCGACTACGACTCCGACCGGTCCTACAACGTCGACCAGCATGAGGAGATCGCCCGGCTGGGTTATCCCTATTCGGCCAAAACCATCAATTGGGACAAAAGATACGTCCCCTTCCCCTACTATCCCTTCTCCATGCATTTCGGAAAGATCATCTCAGGTCAGTCCGTGATCAGCAAGTACCCCATCGTCGATCAGCAGAGGATCGAGCTGGAGCGCAACCAGGGAAACCCCTTCTATTACGACAGCTTCTACCTGGACCGGCTGGCCCAGGTGACCAAGGTGAGGGTTGCAGGGCACAACCTCGTGATCATCAACGTTCACCTGGAGGCCTTCGACCAGGATACCCGTATCAGGCAGCTGGAGAAGCTGAGGACCCTGTACGGTATGTACTGCAACAAGATGCCCACGATCATGCTGGGGGACTTCAACAGCGACATACGTTACGACAATGCGGGGATCAGCCTGCTGACGGAAATGATCCGCACGGGCAATGCGGTCTTCGAGCCGGGCCGCATCGAGAACACCTTCGATTCGCGACAGCCGACGGAACGACTTGATTACATCTTCTACAATACCGAATACATCAGCGAGGTGAGCGCGCGCGTGGCAACGGAGTTCCAGGAGGCTTCGGATCACCTCCCTGTCCTGCTGACCTTTGAATTCAAGAATCTTAAATATGGAGCAAACAACGAACAACCGGACACTTGACGCCAAGGAATGGGCCCTGACCATCTTCATCTCAAGCCTTCCCCTGATCGGGTTCATCATGGTGCTGGTATGGGCATTCGGCGAGGGAAACATTCACCGGAAAAGCTGGGCGCAGGGCACGCTGATCCTGATGGTCATCGCACTGGCCATAGCTCTTGCCTTCCTGTTCCTTTTCGGAGGGCTTGCACTGATCAGCAGCTGGATGAACAGTTAGGGCAGGGTCAATCCTTTTTCTTGCCGAACAGGCGCTGAAAGAAACCTTTCTTCTCTTTCTTGCGCGCCTGTCGCTGTGCTTTTTTTGCCGCCTTCTCAAAGGTTGTCGCCTTTGGGACGAATACGCTTTCAAACATCCTCTCGATCTCGGAATCGTCGATGAAATCGACGCAGGCCAGGGCATCCGCATCCTCTTCTCCCAGCTCCTCGAACGGGGGGAAAAAGCGCTTTTTCAATCCTGCGCTGCCCTGGACCCTCTGGAGCGTCCTTGCCACTATGGGCAGGGCCAGCGCGCTGCCCGACCCGTTGGAGCCGCTGCTGAAGTGTATGGCCGGGTAGGGAGCCCCCACCCTCGAAGCCAGCACCAGGTTCGGGCTGTAGGCCACAAACCAGGAGTCCGCGTAGTCCTGCGAGGTCCCCGTCTTTCCGGCTATGGGCAGGCTGACCCCATAGACCCCGGACATAGACCTCCCGGTGCCCTCGGCAACTGCCTTCCTGAGCATGGCCGTAACCAGGGCCGAAGTGGATTCTCCCAGAACGCGCTGCCCGTTCTCCATGCTGTCACCCCCGAATATGACCTTGCCCTCGGCGGTCCTGATCCTCCGGATCATCCGGGGCTCGATCCTGGTTCCGCCATTGGCCAGGGCAGCGTAGGCCCGGGTCATCTCATAGAGGCTCGCCGTGGTCGTGCCCAGGGCCACCGCGGGCTCATATTCCAGCTCCTGGCTGAAGCCCAGGGATCTCCAGGTTTCTGAAAGGCCCCCGAAATCCTGCCTCAGGAACAGGTTTACCGTCGGTATGTTCATCGAAAGGGCCAGGGCGGCCGCGATCGAATACTTACCTCCCTGGGAATGATCGTAATTGCTGGGCTGCCATCCCTTGAAGTCGCTCAGGACGATGGGGTCATTGTCCAGGTACTGGCAGGGCCTTGCGCCCTGCTCGACCGCCGAGGCATAGAGGATGGGCTTGAAGGCAGAAGCGGTCTGTCGCTGGGCATAGACCTGGTCATAGGGCTGGGTCCTGAAGTCATTCCCCCCGATCCAGGCCTTGATCTCCCCGTCGTTCGGGTCCATGGCCACAAAGCCCGCCTGCAGGCCGACAAGCTCATGGGCAATGCTGTCGCGCAGGGAAATGCTGTCATTCCTGAACCCCTCCCAGGTAAAAAGCTCCCTGGCCCTCACCTCGCTTTCACGCCCAGCCAGGCCACTGCGCTCCATCTCCCGGTCGACCAGTTCATTGAGGGTCCTCCTGTGCTCTCCCGACCGGTACTGCCTGTCCAGCCTGGGCTGCATTCGCCCAAGATGCTCCTTGATCGCCTGAAGGGCATAATTCTGAAGCTCCAGGCTCAGCGTGGTCTCTATGATGAGCCCGCTTTTGTTCAGGTCATAGGGCTCTTCCAGCCCCCGGTTGATCCCGGCCAGGATCTCCTCGGCCTCCTTCCTGATCTGCACGAGATAATAGTTCGCAGGACCTTCAGAATCGAGGTTCGCGTAGTCCAGCTCCAGGGGCAGGGCCTTGAGCGAATCGAGCTCCGACCCCTCCAAGTAGCCGTATTTCTCCATCTGTGCCAACACCCTGTTCCTCCTGTCTAGGGAGTGCTCCGGGTAGAGCCTCGGGTTGTAATAGGTATTCGCCTTGAGCATCCCGATGAGCACCGCTGATTCCTCCAGCCTCAGCTTTGCAGCGCTCTTGTTGAAGTACCTCCGTGCGGCCGCCTCTATGCCAAAGACGTTCTCTCCGAAAGGCACGGTGTTCAGGTAGAGGGTCAGTATCTCCTCCTTGGAATAAAGCTCTTCGATCCGGTGGGCCAGCAGGATCTCCTTGGTCTTGTTCACGGGCATGCTCAGGGGACCGAAGTCCTGGCGACCGTACATGTTCTTGGCAAGCTGCTGGGTAATTGTGCTTCCCCCTCCCGAGCTCTTCTGCTGCAGGATGAGGCTCTTGACCAGGACCCTGAGCAGGCTCCTCGAATCCACGCCCTCGTGCTCGAAATAACGGGCGTCCTCGGTGGCCACCAATGCATCGACCAGGCCCTTGGGCAACTGGTCCAGGCTGACGTTGGTACGGTTCTCGAAAAAGAACCTTCCGATGATGCTCCCGTTGTCCGAGAGCACCAGGGAGGCCGTGTGGTTCCTGAATTCGCGCAGGTCCTTCTCCGTGTAGTTATGCCCGAAAAGACCGATGAAAACAGATCCGATGAACAGCCCCATCAACAACAGTCCCACAGCTGCCAGCTTCAACAGCAAAACTAGTATTCTCCTCTTCATGTGCTCTCTGCCTAGTTCTTCATCACCACCATCGTGGCGATATAGCCCGTCAAGATGTTCCATTCACGGGCTGCCAACAGGTTCCCGTTGTCATCGAACACCTTGAATTCCGCCGTGTTCGGCCCCGAGGAGCCCTGGTTCAGGGCTTCTATGTCTATACGATTGAAGCCTTCCACGAGATTCACGTCTATGATGTAATATCCCCCCTCGAGGGTTATGCTCCTTCGGATGACCTGCTCGTTGACATAGAGTTTCACCCGGTCACCGTCCACATAGCTGTGGTCCCTGCAGACAATGCGTATCCTGGAAGTCGTGGTCTCGTAACGCCCCAGCTCCAGGGAAGTCTTGAACTTGTTCACGCTGACGTCCTTTCCGTTCCAGTATTGCTGCACGAGCACGTCACGGTCCCGGTCAGACCTGCTGCTCATGCCGCGCTTCTCCTGTTGAGGGATCACGCTGTGGGTGGGGAATTTGTCGGCTATGTCCTTCAGGTTTCCGAAGAGGGTGAGGTAATCGGCCTTGATGTCGGCACCCTCCAGCTCCTGCGGGAGGAACTGCTGTTGCTCCTGCTCTTTGGGCTGATACTGGAAGACATCGGATCCCTCTATGCCCCGGCTGTCGATCTGGGCATGCACCGCCCCGCCGAATACGACGAGCACAAGCGCAAGAACCGTGTATTTAAGGAGAAGTTTCAACGGTAATAAAACAATTTTTTTGGTGGCGCAAATTACGAATAATCGCCTATTATTTTATTAAAACTTTCCTAAAACTCTCTGCTTCAAAGGATCAAGGAGTCTGCTTCTCGTAGTTCTTCTGGATCTTCCTGATGGCGTTGTCGATCGACTTGTCCGGTTCGATCACGTTGTTCTCACCCCAGAAATCAGGATCCGAGAATCCGGAGGCCTGGTCGGTCAGGATCACGCTTCTGCGCATGCGATCCTTGCTGCGGACCACGGTCTTGTCCTCGTTGACCTCCCAGTCGGTCACCGCCATCTCGATGGAGATGTTGTAAATGGAATTGAAGACCTTCTTGTCCCATTTGACCTTGAAGCTGAGCTCGATCCTGCTGTAGTTGAAGTACCACTTCCCGTCCTGCTGACGGTAGTCCACGATGTACTTCGTATCCAGGGGAATCACGTCCGCATTGGTCGGCTTCTTCTTGACAAAGAAGCGCTTGGCCTTGTTCAGGTTGGCCAGGTTGAGGCTGAATTCCGTCTTGACCAGGGCGTAACTCTCCGAGTCAATATAAAGCTTGCCCTTGTAGAAGGGCTCTACTATGGTGGGCTTCTGCTCGAAGTCGATCACAAAGACGTTCCGGTTGTCCATGTTGACCATCTTGTCATATTTGAACTGGTAGACCTCGAACATGTCGCTCGAGAAGAAGAGGTCCCGGTTGCGAACCATGTCCATTCCGATGTTGTTGTAGGGCCCTCCCTGCAACTTGATGACCAGGGTGTCGATCTTCCTGTAATCCGTGCTTTTCCTGGCCCGGTCGAGGATGACATAGTCCTTGGACTCGGCCGCGAAAGGCGACCTGTAGATGTCCACTACGGCTTCGGACAAGGAGGCGTAGGTGCGTCTCTTCCTGATGGACTCCCGGTAGAAGGCCTTGACGATCAGGGGCTCCTTCAGGGTGTTGTCGGCCCTGTTTTCCATGGCCTTCCGGATCACGGTATTGGCATCCACGTCAGCGATGTTCACGTCCGGAAGCTTCTCAAAGGCCTCTTCCAGCTCCACGCTGTTCCCGGTCTCCTGCATCTGCGAAAGGGGAATGATGCTGGTCTTGTACCCGAGGTAACTGATGCGGACGCTCTCTCCGAGGTTCTCCAAAGGCACCTTGAGCGAGAATCCTCCATCGAGGTTCGTGATCGTGGAGATGTTCGTATTCGAAACCGAAAGCGTGGCGAACTCCAGAGGGCTTTTGGTCCTTGAATTCATCACAACACCCTTGTACTCCTTGAATCCCTGGGATTCCTGTGACCAAACCGTTTCATTGCCGAGAGCCGTCATCAGAACGAACAGGACAAGAACGGAAAAGCTCCCGGGTAAATGCAATCTATCTTTAAGTAAAATATTCATATCCAGGTATTTTTGCAAAGACTTATTATCATTGAATCAATCAATGAAATTAAGCATTCTGGGGCAGATATGAAAGAATTTTAACTAATCTTATGAATCACGGGATTGAAGGCTTTGGAAGCGATCAGCACCCTGTCTCCGACCTGCATGCCCTCCACCTCGCTGTCATTTGCCACCACCTTGACGAGCTCCCTTCCCACAAGGACAGTAACTATGACTATAAAGTCCTGTCGGGTCATTTTCATCACCTCTCCCGTGAACTGGAACTTGGCGTTCAGCTTCTCACTGGTGAAGATCTCCCCCGGGGTGGCACGGCGCAGGATCTTGCCCCGGTCCATCTCCACCACGTAATCCGACATCCTGATGATCTCCGTGACATCGTGGCTGATCAGGAGGGTGGTCAGCCCATACTCCCTGTGCACCTCCAGGATATAATGCTGAAGCTTCCCGCGCATTTCCGGGTCCAGTGCCGAAAGGGGCTCGTCCAGAAGCAGCAGGTCCGGCTTGTTCACCAGGGCCCGCGCCAGGGCCACTCTCTGCTTCTGCCCGCCCGAAAGGGTGTCCGGCTTCCTGTCCTGCAGATCACCCAGGTCCATGATCTCCACCAGGTGGCTGATCTCCCTGTCCTGACCGGGGTCCCTGAGGGCATAGGTCATGTTCTCTCTCACGGTCATGTTCGGAAAGAGGGCGTAATCCTGGAAGACCATTCCGACGTTGCGCTGCTGGGGCTTGAGATGGATCCCCTTTTCAGTGTCGGTCCAGACCTTGCCGCGCACCACGATCCTCCCCCGATCCGGGCGCATCAGTCCGGAGAGCAGCATGAGCAGGCTGGTCTTGCCCGCCCCTGATCTTCCGTAGAGGGTCAGCAGGTCTCCGTCCCCGACCATGAGCTCCAGGTCCAGCAGCATGGCCCCGCTTGCCGATCTCAATTCCTTCTTCAGACTCAGTTCGATCATCTTCTCAGCTTTTTCAGGTAGCCTCCGTTGAGGAGGTACACGGTGAGGAGTATGGCAAAGGTAATGGCGAATAGGATCAGGGAATAGGTGTTCGCCGCCTCGTAGTTCAGCGATTCCACCTGGTCGTAGATCGCGATGGAGGCCACCCGGGTCTTGCCCGATATGTTCCCGCCGATCATAAGCACCACGCCGAACTCTCCGATGGTATGCGCAAAGGCCAGGATGACCCCCGTGAGCAGGGAGGTCTTGATGTTCGGGAGCAGGACGCGCACCAGCGTGGTCATCCTCGATTTCCCCATTACGTAGGAGGCTCTTTTCAGGTCCGGGGAGAGATTGGCGAATCCCGCCTGGATGGGCTGCACCATGAACGGGAGACTGTAGATGACCGATCCCAGGACGAGACCCTCGAAGGAAAACACCAGCCTCAGGCCCAGCCATTCCTCGAGCCATCCCCCAAAGGCATTGGACGGGCTGAAGGCCAGCAACATGTAAAACCCGATGACGGTGGGAGGCAGCACCAGGGGCATGCTGACCAGGGCCTCGATCACCGGTTTTCCCTTCCACTTGCCAAAAGCGAGCCCGTAGGCGATCGGGATCGAAACAAAGAACAGGATGATGGTCGTAACCACGGCGAGCTCAAAGGTCAGCACTAAGGGGTTCAGGTCGATCATTTTGACAAAATAAGTTCATTGGTCTTGACCATGGCCGTCACTTCTGAGCCTACGCCTATGCCCAGTTCCGCAACTGCATTCGAGGTGATGATCGAGGTGATCATTCCCACAGGGGTGTCTATGGTGAGCTTGCTGAGGAGGATGTCGGAGTCGATCCGGACCACCTTCCCCCTGAACTTGTTCCTCAGGCTGATCCCCTCCGTGCTCCCGGTGCCTATGATCACCTCCGTCTCCTTGAAGATGACCTTCACCGCCTCCCCCACGACCAGGTAGTCCGCGGTCTCGGGGGTGTCGATGACGATGCAGGACAAGAGATGCCCTTTCGCGTCCACGCGGACGATGGAAAGCTCTCCGTTGACCCGGACCTCGGCTATGTTCCCATGGAGTATGTTCATTCGCTCGATTTTACGCCGTATCCAAATCTAACCAAAATTTCATGAGCCACGGGTGACCTGAGAAAGGAAATGAAGGCCTGGGAGCCCTCCTCGTCAGACCCCTCTCTTTTTATGGCCACGACGCCTTGCTCTATGGGTTTGTACAGGCTGTGATCTGCCTCTGTCCAATGCCCCTTGTCGAGTGCGGCGGGCGAGGAAACCACGGATCGCGCCGTAATTCCCGCCTGGGCCGAGCCCGATAGGATGAACTGGTTCGTCTGGGCGACGCTCTCCCCGAAGACGAGTTTTCCGCGGACCCGTTCCCAGATTCCCATGCCCTGGAGCAACTCAACAGCAGCCACCCCGTAGGGCGCCGTCTCGGGGTTGGCAATGGCAATATGGGTCACCTCCTCGCTCAGGAGCCCTTCTGCGGTCAGTTCGGTTCCCTCGTCGATGCTCCAGAGCACCAGGTGGCCATAGGCGTAGATCAGGGGCTTGCCAAGGGCCTTTCCCCCGGAGTCGATCTCCTCCGGGTATTTCATGTCCGCCGAAAGGAACAGGTCAAAAGGAGCTCCCTCCATGATCTGCGCCGTCAACTTCCCCGAGGAGCCGACGATCAACTCACAGGGTGTTCCGGAGGCTTGTGTGAAGGCCTCCACCAGCTCTTCCATGGCGTATTGCATGTTGGCCGAAACCGCAATGGTCAGCTTCTTGTTCTTCTCCCTTTCGCAGCCTGTTGATAAAAACAAAATGACAAGGAGCAAAGGCAGGACAAACAGGGCATGAAAACTTTTATTCATCGAGATCAAAGCATTTTCGCCATTGGACCCTCCCGGTCTCAGTCTGAAACCTCAGGGGACAGATACTTGTACATGGCTCCGGCCAGGAGAGCTCCAACGATGGGTGCCACCCAAAAAAGCCATAACTGACCCAATGCCCAGTCGCCAACGAAGATCGCCTGGCTCGTACTTCGCGCAGGGTTGACTGAAGTATTTGTAACCGGTATGCTGATCAGGTGGATAAGGGTCAGTGCCAAACCAATGGCCAGGCCTCCAAACCCAACCGGGGCCTTTGAGTGCGTCGCCCCTAAGATCACGATCAGGAACATAAAGGTCATAACCACCTCGCAGAGCAAAGCAGCCAGCATGCTGTAGCCCCCCGGAGAATGATCTCCGTAGCCGTTTGCAGCAAAGGACCCAAGCTCAAAGCCAGGTTGTCCCGATGCAATGTAGTAAAGCAGTGTAGCTCCCCCTATTCCGCCAAGTACCTGGGCACCAATGTAGGGCAGGAGATCTTTCTTGTCAAACCTTCCCCCGGCCCATAAGCCAATGGACACAGCCGGGTTCAAATGGCAACCGGACACGTGGCCGATGGCATAGGCCATGGTCAGGACCGTAAGCCCAAAGGCCATTGAGACTCCGACAAATCCGATCCCCAGTTCGGGAAAACCTGCTGCCAGGACGGCACTGCCACATCCTCCAAGCACGAGCCAAAGGGTTCCGACAAATTCTGCAACTAATTTCTTCATGGTTATTTGGTTTTGGTTCATATCATAACTGATGCACTCGCAATGAGTCAGGCATCTTCGAGGAACAGATAGATGAAACTAATGTACTCAAAATTCTCCAAACAATGCCGGCGCGGGGTTTGGTTGCTAGAAGACATAAGGCAATGCCTTGAATGGGGCAAATCCGCATAGGTGGGTCAATTATACGCATATGACAATTTGTGAAGGTCAAAGAGCCGTGTTTCGTTGCCGTCTGCAGAATTCCTTTGGAAACAGTGGAGAAATTGGTTAATATTGAATCACAAAGAGTAAATTGAATCTGCTTTCATCAAACCGTATTCTCCTATGAGATCCTGGCTTTTCTTATCCTTTCTTTTTCTCTTTTCCCAGCATAATTGGTGTCAGCAGGTCCCCATCGAACAAATGGAGATTTCCTGGGAGCTTGTCAGCAACCTGGATCCGGAAGGACCACATGCAAGATTTACCTTTTTCAATCCCACCCATTCAGCCTTGACGCCTTCCAACTGGACCCTGTATTTCAACCAGGCCAACGTGATGCCAAAAAAGAATCCTGGCCAGGCGGGAACCGTGAGCCATATCAACGGGGACTGGTTCAGTCTCGCGCCGGATCAGAAGCTGTTCAGGCTGCAACCCGGAGACAGCATTAGCCTGGATTATCACTACCATGACGCCATGATCAAAACAAGCGATGCTCCCATGGGCCTCTATTATGTGATCGACGAAGGCCAGGAAAGTCAACGGATCGCTGAACCCAGGGAGTATCGGGTCGTCCCGTTCAGTCGCGCGGAGCAGATACACCGCGGTGAAAAAGACTTCGCCCCGATCCCGACGCCTGAACGCATCTACATGGAAAACGAAATGATCACTGACCTTCCCCCGGACCAGACGGGCAGGATCATTCCCTCCCCGAGATCGATAAGTTTCGGCACGGGGTATTATCCAATCGGCAGTGAACTTCGCCTCACTTTCGATCCCGGCCTTGCTCAGGAAGCCGGATACCTTGAAAACAGATTGTCCGGGAATTTCGAAACGATCGTCCGGTCAGAACCCGGAGAAGAAAGCGACATCACTCTGGAAATGGGAGAACCAGGTGACAGAGGCAAGAGCCCGGAAGCCTACGTGCTGAGCATAGACGAGAAAGGGGTTCGCATCTCATCCAACACCTCTGCCGGGGTCTTCTACGGGATACAAAGCCTTCTGGCATTGGCTGAAGGCCCGAATAAGGATGGGTCCGCGTCCGGAATTCGATTTCAACATGTTTTGATCGAAGACGCTCCCCGCTTCGGGTACAGGGGTTTCCAGCTCGACGTGGGCAGGAACTTTCAGAGCAAATCCGAGATCAAAAAAGTGATCGACCTCCTGGCGACCTACAAGATAAACACCTTTCTCTTCTATCTTACCGAAGACGAAGGCTGGCGACTTGAAATCGAAGGGCTTCCCGAACTCACTGAAATTGGCGCCCGGCGTCAGCACAGTAGCATGACGGACCCCGGGCTGCACCCTGCCTATGGGTCCGGTCCCGTCGCTTACCGGGACGGAAGCTTCGGATCAGGATACTATAGCAAAGAGGATTTCATCGAGATCCTGAGATATGCGAACGAGCGGCACGTCAGGGTGATCCCGGAGGTGAACCTGCCGGGACACGCCCGGGCGGCCATAAAGGCAATGGAAAAGCGGTACCTGAAATTCGCCGAGCAGGGAAATATGGAGGAAGCAGAACGCTATAGGCTGATCGATCCCGATGACCGGTCAGTATATTCCTCTGCTCAGAGCTACAATGACAATGTCGCCTGCGTCTGCAGGGAATCTGTCTATTCCTTCTTTGAAAAAGTCGTCGATGTGATCATGGGATACTATGCCGAGGCAGGGGTGCCCATGGAATATTTTCACATCGGCGGTGACGAGGTCCCCGCGGGGCCATGGACACGATCGCCCCTTTGTGCAGATTTTCTTGCGCAAAACAAGAGCTACGAAACGCGAAACCTTCATGCCTACTACTTCAAAAGGGCTTTAGACATCCTAAAGAAGCGCAACCTCAAAGCGGCGGGATGGGAAGAGACGGCACTCATCGAGGTCAATGGACAGCAGGAAGTGAATCCTGAATTCTCAGGGGGACAGGTGATCCCCTATGTATGGAATACGCTCTGGGGAGCACAGGACCTGGGTTACCGGTTGGCCAACAGGGGGTATCCGGTAGTTCTTTGCCCTGTGACGAATTTTTACTTCGACCTGGCCTACAACAAGGACCCGGAGGAACCGGGGCTGTACTGGGCAGGTTTCGTCAACACCCGAAACGCATATGAGTACCAGCCATACGACTCGTTTCGCTCGACCCTCAGGAATGACTCCTACTACACACCCATCGACCAGCAAGACTTCTTTTCTGAAATGGAGCGACTGAGCCCGGAGGGCGCCGAAAACATCTTAGGGCTTCAGGCCCAGCTCTGGAGCGAGACCGTCAAGGGCCCCGAAATGTTGGAGTACTATCTGCTTCCCAAGCTACTGGGATTTGCGGAGACCGCCTGGGCCCAGGAACGATCCTGGGAATCGATCGATGATCCCGAGAAGCGCTCCCAGGAGCTCGATCAGGGGTGGAACGGATTTGTAAATACGGTTGGGAAAAACGAATTTCCGAGGCTCAACAGCATCTTCGGGGGCTTCAACTATCGCATTCCCCCGCCCGGGGCACGAATTCTCAATGGCATCCTCTACGCCAACACGACCTACCCGGGGCTGCAGATACGTTATACCCTGGATGGTTCCGAACCCGGACCTGACTCCAACTTATATGAAAAACCGGTGCCCCTGCAGAACAACAGGGTCAAACTGAGAGCTTTCAACCAGGAGGGGCGCGGCAGCAGAACAAGTATACCATATCAACCCAAGCAAATAGGAAAACCATGAGCACATTTGATTCAAACAAACGTCTAATCTCCTTAGACATGCTGAGAGGACTGACTATCGCACTAATGATCGTCGTGAATGATCCCGGTTCCTGGGAACACATCTACTGGCCCCTAAGGCATGCCGACTGGCACGGCATCACCATCACAGATTTCGTCTTTCCCTTCTTCCTCTTCATCGTGGGCGTATCGATCGTACTGTCCACGCACAAGCAGATCGCCGCAGGGGCGGACAAGAAAAAGATGAGAAAGAAGATCTGGATCCGCTCGATCAAGATCTTCGCCCTGGGCCTGCTGCTCAACCTGTTTCCCGAATTCAATTTTGCCGAACTCAGAATACCGGGCGTACTGCAACGCATCGCCATCGTATACCTGGCCAGCGCACTGATCTTCCTGTCCACCGACTGGAAGGCCCAGCTCAAGATCGCCGCTGCCCTGCTCGTCGGCTATTGGCTGGCCATGATGCTCATCCCCGTTCCGGGCTTGGGTGCCGGGGTGCTGGAGCCCGGGCAGAACCTGGCCGCATGGATCGACAGCATGCTAATGCCGGGCAAAATGTGGCAGGGCACCTGGGATCCCGAGGGCATACTGAGCACCTTACCCGCCATCGCCACCGGCATATCAGGAATGCTGGCCGGACAATTGCTCAAACAGGACATGAGCATCGAAAAAAAGCTCAACTACCTCTTCCTTGCCGGATTGCTCTGCGTCGTGGGAGGGTACATCTGGGACCTCTTCTTCCCGATCAACAAGAACCTCTGGACGAGCTCCTTTGTGCTCTTCACCTCCGGGTGGGCCATGATGGGGCTGGCAGCCTGCGTGCTCCTGGTGGACGTGCTTGGCTATGATAAGTGGGCCAAGTTCGGAGTGATCTACGGAAGCAATGCCATCACGGTTTATGTGTTTGCCGGTATGTTCCCCTGGCTGCTCAACAGCATCCTCGGCTTCAAGGATTTCTTCTACAACGGGCTGGTCGGTCTGGGGATGGTGCCCGAGTTGGCTTCTTTCCTGTACGCGATCGTCTATGCCCTGATCTGTTTCATTCCCGCCTACATCCTTTACAAGAAGAAGATCTTTATCAAGATTTGATCTCCAGTGGAAAAAACAAGAGAATTTCACGGCATCGTCAGCGATATGCTCTCCCGGATCATGGAGACCCAGCTTCCTGTTATCGAGGATTTGGCGAAAGCCATCGCCAGAAAGACAGTGGATGGCAGCATCCTTTTCGGATTCGGAACGGGGCACTCCCACGTGATCGCCGAAGAACTCTACATACGCGCCGGGGGGCTGTTCACCGCCAAAGGGATCCTTGAACCGGAATTCATGCTACACGGCACGAAATGGAAAAGCACTGCTCTGGAGCGGATCGAGGGCATCTCCAAGTCGATTCTCACCCTAAACGGAGTGAGATCCAAGGATGTGATCATCATCATCTCAAACTCCGGGCGCAACCCGGTTCCCATCGAAATGGCAATTGAGGCCAAAAGGATGGGGCTTCTGGTGGTCTGCATCACCAACACGGCCCACAGCAGATCCACCGAATCCCGGCACAAGAGCGGAAAGAAACTGTTCGAAGTGGTCGATCACGTGATAGACAATTGCGGATTTCCGGGAGACGCTGCCATGAACATGGAGGGAGAAGCCTATCAATTCGGTGCGACCTCCACCATTACGGGAGCATTCATCATACAGCTCCTGGTGACGCAGATCATAGTGGAGATCAAGAAACTGGGGGAGATTCCTCCCGTACTCCTGAGCTCGAACCTGGACGAGAGCGACGCCTACAATGAGGCCCTGCTCAAAGCATACTTTAAAAAATTTCCTGAGCTGGAATGGCTGCTCAGGTGATGGATATTTGACGCTTTTTTCGTAACTTAAAGCTTTTTAAAGGCGGGCCCCGGGCTCGCCTTGCTAAAGCCTTTCGTTATGAATCCCATGAACATTCTACTGGTCTTTCTGCTCTTTTTTCTCCTATCGGGAATCCGGGTGGTCTATGAATACAAGAGAGCGGTCAAGTTCCGCTTCGGTAAGTACGTGAGCCTGCTTCAGCCCGGCCTGCGCTGGATCATCCCCGTGATCGAGCGGATACAGGTGGTCGACATCCGGGTGATCACGATCAACATCGAAAAGCAGGAGGTCATGACCCAGGACAACGTGCCCTGCCACATCAACGGGGTGCTCTTCTTCCGCATCGAGGACGCAACCAAGGCAGTGCTCCAGGTCGAGAACTACGTCTTCGCCATTTCCCAGATGGCCCAGGCGACCCTGAGGGATGTCTGCGGCAAGGTCGAGCTCGACACCATCCTGTCCAAGCGCGAGGAGATCGGGCGCAACATCAAGACCATGGTAGAGCAGGACACAGAGGTATGGGGCATCGCCATCCAGGACGTCAAGATCAAGGACATTGAGCTGCCGGAGAACATGAAACGGGCCATGGCCAACCAGGCGGAGGCCGAGCGCTCAAGACGGGCACGGATCATCCTGGCCGAGGCCGAGAAACAGGCGGCCGACAAGCTGCTGCAGGCGGGCAAGATCATCGATGAATCCCCATCGGCCATCAAGCTCAGGCTATACCAGACCCTGTCCAACATCGCGAGCGAGAAGAACTCCACCATCGTCTTCCCTTTCCCGGAAGAGGCGCTCACAGGGAGAATCAAGGAGAAATAATTAGAAGATGGCCGGATCCTACAAGCAGAACCCTGAGCTGCACGAGCCCTATGACGTGATCTTCATAGGGTCTGGAATGGGTTGCCTTTCCGCGGCGGCCCTCCTCTCCAAAGAAGGCCGGCGCGTGCTGGTACTGGAACAGCATTACACCCCCGGCGGCTACACCCACGTGTTCAAGCGCAGGGGTTTCGAATGGGACGTGGGCATTCACTACATCGGGGAGATGCAGCGCAAGAACAGCGCCATGTACAGGCTCTTTCACTACATCACCGACGGGCAGCTGAAATGGGCCGACATGGGTGAGGTCTATGACCGGATCTTCCTGGGTTCGAGATCCTATGACCTTGTCCGGGGAGTCGGGAACTTCAAGCGGGAACTCAGCACGCGATTTCCGGGAGAGGAGCAGGCCATAGAGAGATACGTCGAGCTGGTCTTCAAAGCCAACAAGGCTGGAGGCGCCTTTTACATGGCCAAGGCCCTGCCCCCTCTTATCGGCCGCCTGCTCGGTCCGCTGATGACCCGGTCCTTCCTGAAGTATTCCGACAGGACCACCTACGAGGTGCTGAGGGACCTGACCGACAATGAGGACCTGATCCGCGTGCTGTGCGGGCAGTACGGGGACTATGGCCTCCCGCCCAAAAAGAGCAGCTTCGCCATGCACGCCACGGTTGCAAGACATTACTTCGATGGGGGAAGCTTTCCCGTCGGGGGATCCTCGAGGATCGCGAAGACCATAGAGCCCCTGATCGATAAGGCAGGCGGCAGGATCCTGGTCAATGCCGCGGTGAAGCAGCTGCTGGTGAAAAATGACACAGCCGTGGGAGTGGAGATGGAAGACGGCAGGCAGATCCTTTCAAAGCAAGTGGTAAGCGGGGCCGGCATAGTCAATTCCTTCAGGCATTTGCTACCCGCAGAAGTGGCCGCAAAGCACGGCCTCGACAGGGCCCTTGAGCAGGTGAAGCCATCGGCCTGTCATGCCTGCCTCTACCTTGGGCTCGAGGGAACACCCGAAGAGCTGGGACTGCCCAAGACCAATTACTGGCTCTACCCCGACAAGGGGGATCACGACAGCTGCGTGGAGCGATACCTGGAGAACCCGGAGGAAGAGTTCCCCGTGGTGTACATTTCCTTTCCGGCCGCGAAGGACCCCGACTTCCAGAACCGGTACCCCGGCAAGAGCACCATCGACATCATCACCCTGGTACCCTGGGATCTCTTCAAGCCCTGGGACGGAACCACATGGATGAAAAGGGGAAAGGAATACGAGGCGCTGAAAGACAGAATCTCAAAACGTCTGGTCGGCAAATTGCTGGAGCACTTCCCGAAGCTTGAAGGCAAGATCGTGCACCAGGAGCTTTCCTCGCCCCTGAGCACGAAATTCTTCACCCGATACGAACAGGGAGAGATCTATGGCATCGACCACAGCCCCGGCCGGTTCAGGAAAAAGCACCTGCAACCCAGGACCCCGGTGAAAGGCTACTACCTCACCGGACAGGACATTGTTACCGCGGGCGTCGGCGGGGCCCTCTTTTCGGGACTGCTCACCGCTTCCGCCCTCAGCGGGAAGAATCTCATGAAGAAGGTCATGAAGGGCTGATCGCCTTCTATTTCACCCTGGCCTCCAGGTCTTTCCTGTCGATCATCAGCAGCCTGCCGATCGGCTCGCCGTTGCGGAAGGACTGCACGCGCAGCTTCAGGTCACCCTCGGGGACCTCGAAGGGCTCCGTGTATTTAGTCCCGAAGGTAACGGGATAGGTGTTGTCGATGGTGTAGTACATCTCGATGTCCTCGAAGGGAGTCTTCAGGGTGCACATGAGCTTCTTGCTATCCATTTTCAACTTCACCTCCGGCTCATAGATCGTCTTGGCGATGTTGAGCCCCGCCTGGTCAAAGCGATTGAAGTGCGCCTCGGTCCTCTTGACGAAGGAGGCGTAGTCCTTGCTTTGCAGCGGACTCCATAAGGACTCAGAGAGCGCAAAGGCCCTGGGATAGGTCATGTAATAGGCGTATTGCAGGGTCGGGATGACTTCCGTCCACAGGTTGCCCTGGCCTCCCAGGATGTACTTGGGATCAATGTCAACGAACAGGTTGGGATTGGGCATGGGGTCAAAGCTGTAGGCCTTTTCCAGGGAAAGGTCCGCATAGATCTTGTTCTCCACACTGTAGTCCCCCTGGGTGTAGTCCAGGTAGGCGAAATCCGTCGGGGTCATCACCACCTCGTGCTCGGCCCTGGCGGCTTCTATTCCACCTTTCATTCCACGCCAGCTCATCACAGCAGCTCCTTCGGCCAGACCCCCTTCGAGGATCTCGTCCCAGCCGATCATCTTCTTGCCCTTGCTGCTGATGATCTTCTCGACCCGCTTGACAAAATAGCTCTGCAGCTCATGCGAGTCCTTGATGTTGTTCTTCTCCATGAAGGCCTGCACCTTGGGGTCACGCTCCCAGTATCCGTGGTAGCACTCGTCCCCGCCCATATGGATGTATTCTCCGGGGAAGAGAGCAGCGATCTCGCCGAACACCATGTCCAGGAAGGCGTATACCGCAGGATTTGAAGGGTCCAATGTGTTCTCGATGGTCATCTCAAACTTCCCGTCACCAAACCAGTTGGCGAACTTGGCCCCGGGATTGACGAATTTCAGCTCCTTCTTGGTCGACAGCTCGGGATAGGCCGCCAGCAGGGCCATGCTGTGCCCGGGCACGTCGATCTCGGGAACGATGGTGATGTTGCGCTCTTTCGCATAGGCGATCACGTCCTTGATCTGCTCCTGGGTGTAAAAGCCTCCATAGGTGGCCTTCTCGTTCTTTTTGGGATAGGCCCTCTGGCTTCCGAACCGCCCGTGGCGCTCCACCCTCCAGGCACCCACCTCGGTCAGCCTGGGGAAGGACTTGATCTCAACCCGCCAGCCCTCGTCATCGGTCAGGTGCCAGTGGAAGACGTTGAACTTGTATTTGGACATCCTGTCGATGTAGTCCTTGACCTCCTCAACGGTGAAGAAGTGACGGCTCACGTCGAGCATCAGCCCCCTCCAGCCGAAACGGGGATAGTCGGTGATCTTCATGCCCTCCAGCACGATGGGCTGTGGAGCACCGCTTTCGTCCATCTCCCTCTTCTGCGGCAGCAATTGCCTCAGGGTCTGAAGACCGTTGAACACCCCGCCCGGAGCATTGGCCGAAAGATCGATCACCCCCTGTCCTACGTTGAGCTCATAGCCTTCTTTTCCCAGCTGCTCGCTTGCTTCTGCTAAAAGGGACACCCTGAGAAGGGTCGGGGCTCCCGAGCTTCCCGCTTCACCTGCTTCGACTTTTATGCCCAGCTCGGAGAGGTCTGCAGAGAAGTTCTCAAGCATCTTGCCCAGTTCCGCATTGTCTGAGCCGAGGACCAGGCCGAGCTCATCGGCTATCGTGGCCTCACCCTCTGCGGTTTCGAGGCTTACGGGTTGGGGGATCAGGGCATGTTGCGCCCAAAGCGCCTGGATGCCAAGGATCAGGACAACTGCAAATGATAAGATGAATTTTCGCATGAGATGTAGATTATGTTGTTGTTCAATGTTTTTTGGATTCTTTCGCAAATTAAGCCCCGGAGGGCAAATAATCAATAAAACCGGGCAATTAATTATTCGTGTCGGATTCATCGTTCATCCCCAACGCCGGTCCGGGGTAGCTCAGGCCGTGGCCGAATTCGTACAGGGGAGCCTCCGAATCATATGGGACGTCCTCCTTCTGCTGTTGCACGGCTTCCCAGGAGGAAGGAAGCTCAAAGGGCAGCTTTCCCTCAGGGCGATCGATCCCGAAGATGAGCCTGGCCAGCACCTTGTCAGAGGTGCCGAACTCGGCCAGCAGGGAGGTGCAGGCCTCATTCACTTCCGTCAGGATGGCCGGGCGCTCAAGGTTGGCGATCACGACCGAGGGCTTTCCCCGGACCAGGCCCAGGATCTGCTCCAGCTCTTCCTGGTTGTAATACAGGCGCCCCTGGTGGAAGAACTGCTCCAGGAAGCTGTCGTCCCTGGGTTCGAAGGGAGTCGTAATCCTCTTAATGATCACCTCGGCCTCTTCCGGGCTGTTCACAATCTCTGCATGGGGATCGAAGGCTTCGGGCTCGGAGATACCCTCGATGTAGACCCTGGTCCCCGGCTTCAGGGGCAAAAGACCCTCGTTCTTCAGCAATACGGCCGACCGGGCCTGGGCGATCTCCCCGCGTTGCCTGAAAGCAGGCTGCCCGACGGCCTGCGCGGTCTGCTGCTCATCCAGGTAGGGATCGTCAAAGAGTCCCAGGGTGAACTTGTCTCTCAGGATCCTCGCCACTGACACATCGAGGCGCTCTTCGCTGAGGGCGCCACTTCGAACGAGTTCCAGGATCAGCTCCGGGCTGCTCTCCCCGCCAAACTGGTCACATCCCGCCTCCAGGACCTTCAGGGTCCTTTCGGTCAGGCTCAGGTCCTCCACGCCCCAGGCCCTGGCCTCGCCGACCTTGCTGCCGCTGATGATGTTCCAGTCGGTGCAGATCACCCCGTCGAAGCCGTATCTCTCGCGGAGCATTCCGGTGATGATGCTCTTGTTGAAGGCAAAGGCCACGTCCTCCCCGGTCTGGCCCACGGGAATGCCGTAATAGGGCATGATCTGTGCCGTGTGCGCCGGGAAAGCCCCCTTCTCAAAGGGGATCAGGTGATAGTCGAAATTGTCGCCGGGATAGACCTGGTTCTTGCCATAGGCGAAATGTGCGTCCTCCCCACCCTCCTGGGGCCCGCCCCCTGAAAAGTGCTTGGTCATGCAGGCCACGCTCCGGTCCGACAAGGTATCCCCCTGGAAGCCCAGCACATAGGCCCGCGTCATGGCAGCAGACAGCTCGGCATCCTCACCAAAGGTCCCGTTCATCCTACCCCAACGAGGTTCAGTAGCCAGATCCGCCATGGGATGCAAGGCCAGGCGTATGCCCGTGGCCAGGTACTCCCTCCGTGCGATGTCGGCGAATTCCCGGACCAGGACTGTGTCACGGGTAGCTGCCAAGCCCAGTGCGGAGGGCCACTGGGAAAAGGCCGGGGTGAACAGGGCCGCTCCCGGGTTGTTGCGGTTTCCGTGCCTCGGGTCGGAAGCGATGGTGACCGGTATCCCGAGCCTCGTCCGCTCAGCGATCTCCTGGATGTTGTTGTTGAACCGGGCCAGGGTCTCCGCGTCCGGAGAGTGTATGATATTGAAGCTGTTCATCTTCTTGTCGATGAGCATCTCAGAGCTTTGCGGCAACATGGTCATGGCCATGAGGTCAATGGGATCGGTGGAGAGAAAGGGCCGGTCCACCGGGGTGCCATCGGGGGCGATCCCGATCATGGTGATGTACATGGTCCCCGCCTTCTCCTCCAGGCTCATCCGGCCGAGCAGGTCGGCAACGCGCTCTTCAATGCCTGCCCGCCTGTCTTCGTACACATCCAGCTTCCCGTTCTTGTTCAGGTCCCTGAAGGTCATCCCATCGACCGTGAGGGTTCCCGCCCGATCTCCCAGGGTTTCGTACCGCTCGGCAGCCCGGTTTGACAGTCGCGTATAGTGGACAAAACCAAGGACCAGCATCGCGAGGACGAGCACCAGGATCAAGATTCCGGTTATTTTCAGCGCTTTTCTCATTTTTGGATGTATTTTTACCCTGTAAAAGTAGGGAATTTTTAATTGTGTTAAACTGACACAATAATATTTTGTTATCTTTGTCGGATGGCGGATAGAGAAGATGGATCGGTGAACGCTTTGGATTTCACCCGGTTTGTGCCCGGGATGTCGGTGGATTGCGTCATCATCGGCTTTGACGATGAGGGATTGAAGGTTCTCCTGATGAAATGGAGAGGGCTGGAGAGGTTTTCCCTGCCAGGCGGGTTTGTGCTCAAGGAAGAGGACCTGGACAAAGCTGCCATGCGAGTGCTCAAGGAACGCGCCGGGATCCGGCTCCCCTTCCTGGAACAGTTCAAGACCTTTGGGAACGTCGCCCGTCGCGAAGGGTCAACCCTGTCGCACAACCTGAAGATGATGAAGCTGCCCGATTCGGTGATCCTGTGGTTCGAGCAGCGTTTCATCAGCACGGGATACGTCTCCCTGGTCGACATAAGCAAATGCGACCTTCAGCCCGACCCTGTGAGCGAGTCCATAGACTGGTGCGGGATACACGAGCTCCCAGACCTGATCTACGACCACAGGGAAATGGTCGAAGAGGCGATCCGCTACGTCCGCAACCAGATCAACTACCTGCCCATAGGCATGACGCTGCTACCGGAAAAATTCACCATGAAGGAGCTTCAGAACCTCTATGAATCCATATTGGAAAAAAAGCTGGACCGGGGCAATTTTCAACGGAAAATGCTCAAGCTCGGCATCTTCAAACGCCACGAGAAGCAGTTGGATGGAGGCGCGCACAAGGCCCCTTACCTCTATTCTTTCGACCGTGAAAAATTCGACGAGCTGCTGGAAAAAGGGATCGGCTTCGTCTCTTAGCCCGTTCAGATCCTGCTCTTTGTTTTCAAAGTCTTTTTTGGTCCTATGAAATCTTCTTGCGCATCAGGAAGTCGTCCATGATGAAGCCACCCCCGATGTCGGTCTCCAGGGGTCCCTCGTTGACAAAGCCCAGTGACTCATAGGCCCTGATCGATCCCGAATTGTTCTTGTTCACGGTAAGAGTGACGAAACCCAGGCCCCGATCCCGGGCCGTGGACTCCACGAAACCCATGCCGGCCCTGCCCAGCCCTTTCCCCCTGTGAGTGGCCAGCAGGTAGATCTTGCTGAGGAAGAGCTCCTCGCCCTGTTGTTTGAACGCCAAATAACCCACAGGTTCTCCTTGAGATTCGACCAGGAAGTATTCCATTCCCTCTTCCAACTGCCGTTCCATGGCCGCAGCCGACTGAAAGTTCTCGAGCATGTAGTCCACCTGCTGCCTGCCAATGATGGGGGTGTAGTGTTCCTTCCAGATCAGCTCCGCCAGGTCCTCCACTTGCCGCAGGTCCTCTTTGCCCTGAACTTTCCTTATGCCCACCTTCCCGTGATTGAATCCATTGTCTTTTTCTGTCTTCATGCCCAGAATCCTGTCAATCTCTCATCGAGGGGCTATCGTGTGGTCCAGCCCCCGTCCACCAGCAGGATCTCACCAGTGATCAGCGAGGCCGCATCCGAGGCCAGGAAGACCACAGGGCCCGCAACCTCCTCAGGCTCCCCGATTCGACCCAGGGGAATGCGGTCCAGAACGCTCTTTCTGAACTCCGGGTCGCTCAGCCAGGGCTGGGTGCCCGGGGTGTGGATGAAGGTCGGGGCCACCGCGTTCACGTTGATGTTGTACTTGGCCCATTCGGAGGCCAGGTTCTTGGTCAGGTGGTTGACCGCCGCCTTGGTCATGCAGTAGATCGATTCGTCATCCAGGGCGATGAAGCCCGCCTGCGAGCTCATGTTGATGATCCTGCCCCCTCCCTGCTCGATCATGTGCCTTCCGACGGCCTGCGCTGTGAAGAAAGTCGCCTTCACATTGAGGTTCAGCGTCATGTCAAAGTCTTCCTCGGTCACCTTTTCCGCCGGGTTCGGAGGCGCCACGCCCACGTTGTTGACCAGGATGTCTATCCTCCCGAGCTCCCTGATGGCCCGGTCCACGGCACTGCGGATCTCCTCCGTGCTCGACACGTCCATCTGCAGGGGCAGGACCCTGCGCCCCATTGCTCTGATCTCCTGCTCGAGCTCCGGAGCCGAGCCTAGCACGCGCAGGCCCAAAGCCACGTCAGCACCCGCATGCGCAAGCGCCAGGGCACAGGCACGGCCCAGTCCTCGGGCGGCACCGGTGACCAGTGCCACCTTGCCGTCCAGTCTGAAATTAGGATATGATTCCATGCTTTTTGTTTTTCACATTCAGACCACCTCGATGAACAGGCCCTCGTCGGTCTTGTTGACCCGGGCCATCTTGTTGCGGGTGAGCTCCTTGATGGCCTTGTCCCATTTCTTGTTCGAGAGTCCCGCCTGGTCCTTGAGCTCGGCCAGGTCCATGGACTCCTGCTTGCGCAGGATCTCCAGGATCCCCTTCGACTCCTCGGTCAGGGCCACCGGCTTTTTCTCCGGTTTCATCTGCGGAAAGAAGAGCACCTCCTGGATGGAGGCGTTGTTGGTCAGGAACATGACCAGTCGGTCGATGCCGATCCCGATGCCAGAGGTCGGGGGCATCCCGTATTCCAGGGCCCTGACGAAGTCCATGTCGATGAACATGGCCTCGTCGTCTCCCTTCTCCGAGAGCTTGAGCTGCTCCTGGAAGCGCTCCAGCTGGTCGATCGGGTCGTTGAGCTCGGAGTAGGCGTTGGCCAGCTCCTTGCCGTTCACGATGAGCTCGAAACGCTCTGTCAGCTCCGGGTTGTCACGGTGCTGTTTGCAAAGCGGGCTCATCTCCTTCGGGTAGTCGGTGATGAAGGTGGGCTGCACGTAATGGTGCTCGCACATCTCGCCGAAAAGCTCGTCGATGAGCTTGCCCTTGCCCATGGTCTCGTCCACCTCGATGTCGAGCGACCTGCAGACCTCTCTGAGCTCCTCTTCGCTCATGCCGGCCACCTCGTGCCCGGTGTGGATCCGGATCGCCTCGAGTATGGGCACCCTCGGATAGGGCGCCTTGAAATCGATCAGGTTCTCCCCGACCTGGGCCTGGGTCGAACCGTTGGTGTCGAGGGCCACCTTCTCAAGAAGCTGCTCTGTCATCTCCATCATCCAGTGGTAGTCCTTGTAGGCCACGTAAAGCTCCATCACGGTAAACTCCGGGTTGTGGGTCCTGTCCATTCCCTCGTTTCGGAAGTCCTTGGAGAATTCATACACGGCCTCGAAGCCACCCACGATCAGCCTTTTGAGGTAAAGCTCGTTGGCGATCCTCAGGTACAGGGGCATGTCGAGGGTGTTGTGGTGGGTGATGAACGGACGCGCCGCCGCACCGCCCGGAATGGGCTGCAGGATCGGGGTCTCCACCTCCAGGTAGCCCCTCTTGTTGAAGAACTCGCGAATGGAATTGGTCACCCGGGTCCTTTTGATGAAGGTCTCCTTGACGTGATCGTTGACCATCAGGTCGACGTACCTCTGTCGGTAGCGCATCTCGGCATCGCTGAAGGCATCGTGGGTCTTGCCGTCTGCATCCACCTTCACGATGGGCATGGGCTTGAGCGCCTTGGAGAGCAGGGTCAGCTCTTTGACCATGACGGACTCCTCCCCCACCTGGGTCCGGAACACCTCGCCCCGTATCCCAATGATGTCTCCTATGTCGAGCAATTTCTTGAACACCTCGTTGTACATGACCTTGTCCTCACCCGGGCAGAGCTCGTCGCGGTTGACATAGATCTGCATCCGGCCGGTGGAGTCCTTGAGCTCTGCGAAAGAGGCCTTGCCCATGATCCTTCGGCTCATGATCCTGCCCGCGAGGATCACCTCCTTCCCGACAAGGGAATCAAAGTCACCCAGCACCTCGCTAACGGTAGAACTGGTCCTGAACTGTGCCGCGGGATAGGGGTCGATGCCCAGCTCCCTCAAGCGCTTCAGCGACTCGCGCCGCACGATTTCCTGTTCCGATAATTGCATATGAATCCTGATTTTGGAAAATAGGAGGCAAAGATACAATGCTTTTCATGAATAGGCAACGCATGGAGCTTGAAAGAAAAACTGCAAATCACTGTAACACAAGGCGAAGTCCTGCGTCATGTTGTTAGAAAATAATTGACGAATTTTGTAGGCTCAAATAAGCACTGACATGAGTTTCTGGCGCGTATTGCTTTCGATCATCTTCCCGCCCCTGGCCGTCATCGACAAGGGCTGCGGGAGCGTGCTGATCGTCTTCATCCTGACCCTGTGCGCCTGGATCCCAGGGGTCATCGCAGCGCTTATCATCCTGAACAACCCAAAATACAGTCAATGAGCATAGAGGTAAGGGACATCGGGCGAAGCGAATACCGCGAAGCCTGGGACTACCAGGACGAGCTCTTCAAACAGATCGTCGACATCAAGCTGGCCAACCGCAACCGCGAGGTAGAGGAGCCCCGACCGGGCTACTTCCTTTTCACGGAACACAGCCACGTGTACACCCTGGGCAAAAGCGGCGACCTTACCAACCTGCTGCTCTCAGAGGCTCAACTCAGAGAAAAGGGCATTTCCTTCTTCAAGTCCAACCGCGGCGGAGACATCACCTACCACGGACCCGGGCAGATCGTGGGCTACCCGATCATAGACCTGGAATCGTTTCGGCCCGACATACGCTGGTACATGAGAAGCCTGGAGGAGGTGATCATCCTCACCCTGGCCGAATACGGGCTCAAGGGGGAGCGGAGCGAGGGAGAAACTGGAGTCTGGCTGGACACCGGGACGCCCTTTGCCCGCAAGATCTGCGCCCTGGGGGTGCGCACCTCAAGATGGGTGACCATGCATGGCTTCGCGCTGAATGTCAACACCGACCTGGGCTATTTCGACCACATCATCCCCTGCGGCATCCGGGGGAAGGCCGTTTCATCCATGCACGCCGAACTGAACCGAAAGCTGGATCCGGAAGAGGTCAAGTCGCACATCATCAGGCATTTCGCTGCCGTGTTTGAAACCGATATGAAGTCCAGGGGGTAAACCGGACCAGAGGCTCACTGCTCCTCGTTGAAGTAGACCTTGTAGTATTTCATCTTCTTTTCCTCATCATAACCGAGTTCCAGGTATTCCGCTGAGGCGTCGGGAGCTTCCACGTCGAGCTTGATCTGTATGTGCGTGTCGAGCCGGATCTCTGTCTTCAGCTTCTGCTTCTGCTTCTTGACCACCCGGTCGGACACGTGGAACTGGTTGCGCACCAGGACCCCCCGCTCCTCCTCAAAGGACTTCCTGTACTGGTCGAACTGCTCCTTCTGCTCCTCCACCTCGAAGACCTCCTCCTTGAAATCGTGCAGGTTGACCGTCTCGTTCTCCTTCAAAAAGTCCAGGGTGCGGGCCAGGAACTGGCTGTGCTCCCGGCTGCTGTATTCGGGCTTGAGCACCTCACCGGAGAATTCCCTACAGAGGTCGATATAGGTCAGGGTGTGGTGGTTCGCATCATCCGCGTATTTGATATTCAGGAAGTTGCGCGTCCAGTACTGGGCGTCGTACTTGTTGTTGTCGACGGTGAGCACGGCCAGGCCCTCGTCGTCCTCGTAGTTGACGATCAGGCAGCCCTTGTCGATCCTCTTGGTGCTGATACCCTTTTGGACCGCGATGTCCAGGCTCTTGCCCTCGACGAAGGTCTGGAAGAAGTCGGTCTTGTTCTCCACCTTGAAGATTCCCACGGCCCGGGTCAGGATCTCACGGTACTCGATGTCCTCGAAGAGGGCCACGATCACGTCGCCCGTCTTGATCTGGGCCGAGCTGGACTGTTCATAGAGGTGCTCCACCACGTGCCGGGACACTTCCACGAACTGCTCCGGGTCCTGGAACAGGCGCCTGGCATAGCTGTTGATCTCGTTGAGGCTCACGTCCGCGTGGTGGGTGAACTTGAAGCGCTCGGTCACCGTGGCGAAAGGCCTGAGCAGGTAAGGCAGCATGAGCTGGTAGCTCTCCTCGTCAAAGACCACCGGCTCCTCCGAGAAGAGGTTGCGGGTCTGGTTGAACTTGTTGCCGACCTTGTGCAGGATCAGCTTCGGGATGCTGGCGCGTGTTCTCTTGATCATGGAAAGAGGGTTTGAAAAACAAAATTAAAGGCTGCAATGATACGACAATCTGAGGGATTTCATGCCCGGGTCAGAGGTCCATTTTCAACTGGGCCGGAAGCAGCTGGAAGGACTGTCGGTGATGCTCGCAGGAGCCGTGCTCCCGGATCGCCCTGCGGTGCCCGGCGGTGGGATAACCCTTGTTCCCTCTCCAGCCGTACACGGGAAAGCGATCGTGAAGCTGCTCCATGTACTCGTCGCGATAGGTCTTGGCAAGAATGGACGCCGCGGCGATGCTCAGGTACTTCCCGTCTCCCTTTATGATGGTACGGTGGGGGACCTGACGGTAGGGCAAAAAACGATTGCCATCGACGATCACGAACTCCGGCTCCGGCTGCAGCTGGTCCAGGGCCCGGTGCATGGCCTGTATGGAAGCCTGGAGTATGTTGATGCGGTCGATCTCGTCCTGCCAGACGAAGGAGACGCCAAAGGCCAAAGCTTCCTGCTCGATGATGGGCCGAAGAAGCTTCCGCCTCGACTCTGTCAGCTTCTTGGAGTCGTCGAGCAGCCCGTCTGAAAAGCCCTCGGGCAAGATCACTGCCGCAGCCACGACGGGCCCTGCCAGGCAGCCGCGACCGGCCTCGTCGGTGCCCGCTTCAAGTCTTTTGTCGGAAAATCTGATGTCCAGCACGATATTTCAAAAGTAAGGATCCCAGCGGGAAGTCAGGGAATAAAATTTAAACAAATAGTTTACCTTTGTCAACAATTCAAATCATCCATGCGAAGGAATCTCACCCTCCTTTTTCTGTTGATGCTGACTGCAGCGGGGTTTGCCCAGATCCGTCCGACCCGGACCGGCGATATCGACAACCGTTTCGTGGATGAGTACGGAGACTCCACCAGCGTGTATACGAAGGAGATACAGGTGGAGCTCAGCGACGAGACCTTCTACGAGGACTACAAGGTCATCGACCACCGGATGGACACCACTTACGTGGATACTTCCCTGTCCATTGACCGCAGCTATGCCTTCAACTTTTTGCGAAGGGACTTGCTGGAATACATGCCGCTGCACAATCCCGGGCAAAGCCTGAACACCCTGGCCTATACCTTCGACGAGGCGAGGTACTACCCGAGGATCGGGGCAAGGGCTCAGCACACGAACTACTTCGAGGTGGAGGACATCGACTACTACAGCGTCCCGACCCCAACCACAGAGCTGATGTGGCGAACCGTGCTGGAGCAGGGACAGATCCTGGATGCACTCTTCACCTTCAACCTGTCGCGGCAGTTCAACGCCTCGGTGGCCTTCAAGGGGATGCGATCGCTGGGCAAATACAGGGGGTCCCTCACCGACCACGGCAATGCCCGGATCACCATGAGCTACCACACCAAGAACAGGAAATACTTCATCCGGGGGCACCTCACGGCACAGGACCTCTACAACGACCAGAACGGGGGGCTAACGCCGGAGTCCATCCTCGACTTCGAGAGCAATGACCCGAATTTCAACGACCGGGCCCGCCTGGAGACGAATTTCACCGACGGCAAGAGCGGGCTGCGGGGCAACCGTTACTACTTCGACCATTTCTTCAAGCTCTGGGACAAGAAGGACAGCCTGAGAACGATCCCCTCTGACCTTCGGATCGGTCATGCCTTCAACTACGAGCGCAAGCACTACGGCTACGAGCAGGATGCCGCGAACCTGTTCTTCGGGCCGGCCTTTACCCAAGAGATAGACGACGACGTGAAGTTCTCCAGGATGTTCAACGAGGCCTACATCGCCCTGAACTCCCCCATCACCCTGGGCGAGGTCCGCTTCAAGGTCAACTACCTCAACTACGATTACGCCTACAAGAGCGCCCTGATCTCGGATGAGCAGATCATTCCCCCGAGCCTCGACGGGGATGCGATCGCGGTGGGAGGCGAATGGCGCACCAAATTGAAAAAGTTCAACCTGGAGGTGGACGCCTCCCAGGTGGTCGCGGGCACACTTACCGGGAACTCCTATTCGGCCCGTGCGAGCTTTTCCACCGACAGCCTGTTCACGGTCAGCGCCAGGGCCTTCAGCAGCAGCCGGGCGCCCAACTTCAACTTCCTGCTCTACCAGAGCGCCTACAAGGAATACAACTGGAGCAACGACTTCGACAACGAGCAGCTCAACGGGCTGGAGTTCGTCTTTGACTCCGACAAGTGGCTCTACGCCTCGGTGAGGTGGACCAACATCGACAACTACACCTATTTCGGGCTGGCCAACGAGAGCGGGCAGACCCGGCCCGAGCAGGCTTCCGAATCGGTGAACTACCTGAGGATCGACCTGAGCAAGGAGTTCAGGCTGGGCAAGTTCCACCTGGACAACCAGTTCATCTACCAGCAGGTGGCCAGCGGGGAGGACGTCTTCAGGGTACCGGACTTCATCACCCGCAACACGCTGTACTACGCCAATCACATCTTCAAGGGCAAGCCCATGTACCTGGAGACGGGCGTAACCTTCAAGTACTTCGGAGAATACCTCATGAATGCCTACAACCCCCTGATCTCCGAGTTCTACCTGCAGAACGACCGGGAGTTCGGCGGCTTCCCGCTGATGGACTTCTTCATCAACTTCAGGGTGCGCACCATGCGGGTATTCTTCACCATGGAGCATTTCAATTCGCTCTTTACAGAAAAGAACTACTATTCTGCCCCCACCTACCCCTACCGGGATTTCGTCATCCGCCTTGGACTGGTCTGGAACTTCTTCATCTGAGCCATGCAAAAAGAGATCAACATCCAGGTGAGCCCGGAGACGGCCTCCAATGCTGAGCTCCTAAAAAAGGAGGTCGCCAGGAAGACGGGCTACCCCGAATCGGAGATCTGGCATATCGAGCCACTCAAACGATCGATTGACGCCCGTCAGCGGAACATTCGCATCAACCTGCGCCTGAGGATATACCTGCAGGAGGCCTACGAACAGCAGGAACCAGACCTGCCCGACTACCCGGACGTGAGCCGGGCCCCCGAAGTGCTCATCATCGGCGCCGGGCCTGCGGGCCTGTTCGCCGCGTTGAAGCTCATCGAAAAGGGCCTGAAGCCGGTGGTCCTGGAGCGCGGCAAGGACGTGAGAAGCCGCAGGAGGGACCTGGCGGCAATCACCCGGGACCACCGCGTGGACCCCGACTCAAACTACTGCTTCGGGGAAGGGGGAGCCGGAACCTATTCCGACGGCAAGCTCTACACCCGATCCAAGAAGAGAGGGGACGTGGACCGAATCCTGAAACTGCTGATCGCCCACGGGGCAGACAGGAACATCGCCGTGAACGCCCATCCCCATATCGGGACCAACAAGCTGCCCAAGCTTATCCAGGCGATCCGGGAGACCATCCTGGGACACGGAGGGAAGATATTGTTCGACACGCGGGTGACCGACCTGTTGGTCCGGGACAGCCGTATCGAGGGCGTGGTGACCGCTTCGGGCGAGAAGATCCCCGGCAGCAAGGTCATCCTGGCCACCGGGCACTCGGCCCGCGATATCTTTGAGCTACTGCATGGAAAAGGGATCGCCATCGAGGCCAAGCCCTTTGCCCTGGGGGTACGCGTGGAGCACAGCCAGGAGCTCATCGACAGCATACAATACCACTGCGCGGTGCGCGGGCCTCACCTGCCCCCGGCACCCTACAGCGTCGTGAAGCAGGTGAACAACCGCGGCGTCTATTCCTTCTGCATGTGCCCCGGAGGGGTGATCGCGCCTTGCGCCACGGCACCCGGCGAGGTCGTGACCAACGGCTGGTCGCCGAGCAAACGGGACCTGCCGACCTCGAACTCGGGGATCGTGGTCTCCGTGGAGCTCAAGGACCTGGAGCGTTTCAAGGCTCATGGACCGCTCATGGGCGTGGCCTTTCAAAAGGAGATCGAGCAGGGGGCCTGGAAACTGGCGGGAGAAACCCAACGGGTGCCCGCCCAGCGCCTGATGGACTTCGTGGACGGCAAAACATCCGCGAACATCCCCAAGACCTCCTACCAGCCGGGCACGACCTCGGTCGAGCTGGGCCAGGTGCTGCCCCCTTTCATCCGGCAAAGCCTGAGGGAAGGGTTCCGCATGTTCGGGAAGTCCATGCGGGGCTACCTGACCAATGAGGCCGTGGTGCACGCCCCGGAATCCAGGACCTCCTCGCCGGTGCGCATCCCGCGCGACCCCAGGACCCTGGAGCACGTCCAGATCAAAGGACTCTACCCTTGCGGGGAGGGTGCTGGCTATGCCGGCGGGATCATATCCGCGGCCATAGACGGGGAGAAATGCGCCGAAATGGCGAGCCAGAGCTAAGCGATTACATTCAAACGGATTCCCGGCCGGCATCCGACAGCTGACGGATCTTGATCCTCAGGGCGGCGAAGGTCAGGGTCATGAAGGGGCTGAGCCAGTTGAAGATGGCATAGGCGAAATACTCCCCCACTCCCACACCGAGCACGCCCGACTGGTAGGCACCACAGGTGTTCCAGGGCACGAGCACAGAGGTCACGGTCCCGGAGTCCTCCAGGGTACGACTCAGGTTCTCGGGTGCGAGACCCTTTTCCTCGTAGGCCTTGCTGAACATCTTCCCGGGCACGACGATGGCCAGGTACTGGTCTGAGGCCGTCACGTTCAGGGCCAGGCAGGTCGTGACCGTGCTGGCGAAGAGTCCGAAAGTGGTATGGGCCATCCTCAGCAGGGCCGCGCTGATCGTAGACAGGGCCCCGATCGCGTCCATGACGCCCCCGAAGACCATTGCGCAGATGATGAGCCAGATGGTTCCCAACATCCCGTACATTCCCCCAGAGGAGAACAGGTCGTTCAGCGCCTCATTGCTGGTCTCGATGGAGGTCTCCACGGTGATTGCGTTCATGATGCCCTGGTAGGCCGAGCGGAAATCGAGCTGCTCCCCCCCGGAAACCGCGAGGAGGACCTCGGGCTGAAAGAGTATTGCGAACAAGCCCCCCAGCAGGGTCCCGATCAGCAGGGCGATCAGGGGCTGGGTCTTCTTGATGATCAGGAAGATCACCACGGCCGGAACCAGGAAGAGCCAGGGACTGATGTGGAAGGACTCCCGGATGGAGGCCAGTATCCCTTCGGTGTCGGTTGTGCCGTTGGTGTCAAAGGTAAAGCCCAGGATCACAAAGACTACCAGGGTCACGACGATGGTCGGGACCGTGGTCAGGGCCATGTAGCGTATGTGGGTGAACAGGTCCGTGCCCGCCATGGCCGGAGCCAGGTTGGTCGTGTCGGACAGGGGGGACATCTTGTCCCCGAAATAGGCCCCGGAAAGCACTGCGCCCGCCACCATGCCCAGGGGGATGTCCAGGGCGCCCCCGATGCCGATCAGGGCGATGCCCACGGTGGCAGAGGTTGTCCAGGAGCTCCCGGTGGCTATGGAGATCACTGCGCAGATCACCACCGTCGCCGGCAGGAAGATCGTAGGGTTCAGTAATTTAAGACCGTAGTAGATCATGCTCGGGATCACCCCGCTGACCAGCCAGGTCCCGGCCAGGGCCCCCACGAACAAAAGGATGAGCAGGGCCCCCGTGGTCGATTTGATGTTGTTGGCCACCTCCTCGATCATCCTCCTGTAGGACACCTTGTTCATGAAACCCACCACTGCGGCCACCGCTCCCCCAAGCAGGAGGATGAACTGGTTGGATCCGCTGAGGGCGTCATCCCCATAAACGTAGACGTTATAGGCCAGCATGCCGATCAGCGCGACCACCGGGATCATGGCTTCGTAAATGTTGAGTTCCTTGTTCTTGATTATGCGATCGTCCATACAGTTGGCTTGAGCCTGTAATGTTACACAAAATGGAGGACTTATGAAAATGCAGCCGGGCATTGCCCGTGGGGGTCATTTTTTTCAATTTGTCACGCAACCCTTCGGGTTCCACTGTATCTTATGACTAAATCCCCCACATCTATGAAATTGGAATATACTATTTTGGAGTATCTCGATGATCGTGACGACGGCCGCTTTGTCGACGTGACGTTCATTGATGAGGACTACGGAGCCATCCTTGAAGCCTTGGATGAGCTGAGAGGCAGGAACCTGATCGTCGTTGAAAACGCAGGTCGGGATTTCGGAGCCTTTGGAATTTCGAACGACAGGCCAAAGTCGGTAAAAGCGAAGATCAAGTTGAATGGAAAGGCCTATTTCCATTCCTTGAAGGGAATTGAAAAGATCAAGACGGAGCTGAGAGGCAAGAGAAGGAACCGGTGGAATCTTACTCACTTCCTGAATTTCTAAACAAGATTACTCAAGATTAATCTTAGGATTATAAATTGGGGTTTGCTAAGTCAGACCCTTTTTTATGCTCCAGTTCTTTTTTGTTTAAGTTTTTTAACATTTTTTTAAACATAAAAAATATTTGTTTAAGTTTTTTAGATTTATCTTTGACAAAACAACTTAAACTAATATCCCATGAATGTTAAAAAACTAATGATGAGCACGGTTTTATCCGCAGCACTCTTTTCAGCAGCACCAGTTAGCGCCAATCAGCCGCAACCCGCACAGCCCAACCCGATAGTGGAGAATGACAACAAATCCACCATCGTGGGAGTGGCAGCCTCCAATGACAACTTCAGCACCCTTGTCGCAGCGGTCCAGGCTGCTGATCTGGTTGCCACCCTGAATTCAGATGGCCCGTTCACGGTTTTCGCCCCCACCAACGATGCCTTTGCCAAGCTCCCGGAAGGAACGGTAGAGACCTTGTTGAAAGCCGAGAACAAGGGAACCCTCACATCGATCCTGACCTACCACGTAGTGGCCGGCAAGTTCATGGCCTCTGATGTTCTCGACGCCATCCAGAAGAACAACGGCTCTTTTGTCATCCCTACTGTGAACGGAGAGAAGCTGACGGCCAGTCTGAAAGACGGCAAGGTCCTGCTCAAAGACTCCAAAGGAAACTATTCAACCGTCATCCTGACTGATGTCGGAGCAAGCAACGGGGTGATCCACGCGATCGACACCGTAGTGATGCCCTGACGAAACCTTCGAAGCGGCAGTTTTTATGCCAGTGAGCTGTCGTTTTGTTATGAGGGGAACCGTCTGCAGCAAATGCCGCAGACGGTTTTTTCATTTGAATCCTCTATTTTTAGGGCATGAGAACAAATGTGTACATCCTGTTGCTCTTTGCAGCAGCACTATTCAAACCCTGCCCCATGAATGCGCAAGAAACAGACCCCGAATCCGTAGTACAGGCCAACCTCGACGCCTACAACGCCCTGGACCTGGAGGGGTTCATGTCCTATTTCTCCGAAGACATACAGATACGGAACTATGACTCGGGTGAGGTGACCGCCAGCGGACGGGAAGCCGTGCGCGGGATCTACGACCGGCTCTTCCGGGCTTCTCCAGAGCTTCACTCCAGGATCCTCAAGCGGACCGTTTTCGGGAACAAGGTCATCGACCACGAATACATCACGGGGCGCAACGGGAGCGCAGAGCCACTCGAGCTGGTGCTGATCTACGAGGTCAGGGACGGCAAGATCTTCAGGATCTCTGTGATGCGCCATTGGCCCGTGCTCCAGGGAGAGCAGCGGTTCACAACTTTTTCCTTTCGGTTTGTCTAATTTGACTTATTTTAGTGAACAAATCAATGATGCCATGCCCGCTTATGTCCTTGTGGAACTGTCTATCCATGACCCCGAACTCTACGAAGAGTACAAACAGCTAACACCCGAAACCATTGAGGCCTATGGGGGCCGGTTCGTCGTGCGCGGGGGAAAGACCGAGCTCCTGGAAGGGGATTGGAACCCCGAGCGGATCGTCCTGCTCGAATTTCCATCGGTGGAAAGGGCGCGTGAATGGTGGGAATCGGAGGAATACACTCGTGCGCGGCTGATCCGGCAGCGGGCGGCTGAAACCCGGATGATCATTCTGCAGGGTGCCTAGCATCACTTCCATAAAACAGAAAAAAATGAAAAACACTCTGATCACCTTCAAGCAAGCCCTCCTGATCCTGGCGCTCGCCGGCCTGTTTTCCAGTTGCTCAAATGATACAATAGAAAAGCCGCAGACGCTTGTGGGCACCTGGAAGCTCAGTGCGGTCTATTTCGATCCCGGGGACGGCAGCGGCGATTTCCAGCCTACCGACATTGACAAGCGCATCGAGTTCTTTGCGGACGGCAGGGTGGAATCGGACGACAATCTTTGCTTCGCGGGGAACAGCGGGGGTTCGGCCAGCTCGGGCTTCTATATCCTGCCGGATTCCATATTGCAGGTGGACGGTTGCCCGGAGGCGCCCTTCCCCACTCGCTTCAGTCTGCAGAAGGAGTCACTTATCCTCTCCTACCCCTGCATCGAACCCTGCCAGGAGAAATACGTCCGTGCAAACCAGGAAATGAAACCGAACTAAAAAGAAAGATACGCATATGTTCAAAAACAAGCTGCCCCTGTATCAGGTGGACGCCTTCACCGACCAGACCTTCAAAGGCAACCCGGCCGCCGTCTGCATCCTGGACGAATGGATCGACGAGGGCCTAATGCAGAAGATCGCCGCCGAGAACAACCTCTCTGAAACGGCCTTTGTCGTGAAAAACGGGGAGGTGTACGAGATCCGCTGGTTCACCCCGAAGATCGAGGTCGCCCTCTGCGGGCACGCCACCCTGGCAACCGCCCACGTGCTCTTTCTCTATTACCACCACCCGGGCAGCCAGCTGCACTTCTATTCACCGCACAGCGGGGACCTCTATGTGAAGAAGAAGGACGACCTGCTCACCCTGAACTTCCCGGCAGACCGCATCACTAAGGTCGACATGCCGGAAGAGCTCGCGGCGGCCTTTGGCAAAAAGCCGGTGGAAGCCTACAAGGGCAAGACCGACTATTTGCTCGTCTTCGAGACCCAGAAGGACATCCAGGGCTGCCGGCCGGACATGGACCTGCTCAGGAAATCGAAAGCGCGGGGCATCATCGTAACGGCCCCCGGCAAGAAAGCCGGGTTCGTATCGAGGTTCTTCGCCCCCTGTGCCGGCGTGGATGAAGACCCCGTGACCGGCTCAGCCCACACCACCCTCACACCCTACTGGAGCCAGCGACTCAACAAGAAGCGCATGAAAGCACGACAGCTGTCCGAACGCGGAGGCAAGCTGATCTGCGAGCTTCGCGACGACCGCGTGCTCATCTCGGGCAAGGCGGTGACCTATCTCCAGGGCGAGATCGAGGTCTGACCTAAGTCGCGCGATGCAATGCGCGCCTGACCTAATTCCACAAGAAAGCATAGAGGGCGGCCAGCACGATCATGATGCCGAAGGCCCCGATGTTGAACTTGGGGGCAGTTTTGAACAGCTCCGCGTTCAGGGGTATTCCCTTCGGATCATCCTTTCCTTTCCCGTCGACCCAGCTCACGACCACGATGACGGCCATGGTCAGCAAGGTCGTGTATCCCATCTGGTCCAGGAACGGCAGCTCGGGGAAGATCGGGCTATCTGACCAGCCCTTGGGCGCGACCTTGAAGAAGAACGCAATGGGAATGGAGGCCAGGACCCCGTAGATGGCCCCTTTGTTCGTCGTCTTCTTCCAGAAGAGGCCGAGCAGGAAGACGGCAAGTATCCCGGGGCTGACGATACCCGTGTATTCCTGGATGTACTGGAAGGCCTGGTCGAGGCCCCCGAGCATGGGGGCGATCAGGACTGCGATGAGCAGGGCCACTGCCGCGCTGATCCTCCCGGTCCGGACGGTCTGCCTGTTGTTGGCCCCGGGGTTGATGTAAGGCTTGTAGATGTCCATGGTGAAGATGGTCGAGGTCGAGTTGAGCATGGAGGCAAGGGAGGAGACGATGGCGGCCGTCAGGGCCGCGAAGGCAACACCCTTGAAGCCGGCCGGCAGGAACTGCAGCAGCCAGGGATAGGCCTTGTCCGCCTTTTCCGGGGTCGGGATGTTGTTGTTGGCCATCTCACCCAGGCCGGCCATGATCCCGGGATCATTGACCATGACGTAGGCCGCGATCCCGGGGATCACGACGATCAAGGGTATGATCAGCTTGAGAACAGCGGCCATGATGATCCCCTTCTGGGATTCCCGAAGGGATTTGGCGGCCAGGGTCCGCTGTATGATGTACTGATTGAAACCCCAGTAGTACAGGTTCGCCACCCACAATCCCCCGACGATCACGCCGATCCCGGGCAGGTTGACATATTCCGGGTTGGAACGGTCGAGGATCATGACGAACTTCTCCGGGACCCGCTCATAGAGGGTCTCCAGGCCCTTGAGCATTCCCGCCCCGCCCGACACCTCGTCCAGGGC
>CAZAZM010000001.1:0-3619 GCA_964489625.1 uncultured Flavobacteriaceae bacterium | reverse complement strand
CCTTTTTCGATGAAGATGGGCAGGAAGTACTTGCCCACGATCACCAGGGTCAGCGCAGCCATCCACTCGTAGGAGGCGATGGCCATGCCCACGGCAAAGCCCGAGCCCGACATGCCGATGAACTGCTCGGCGGAGATGTTGGCCGCGATCAGGGAGGCGCCGATGGCCCACCAGGGCAGGGACTTCCCAGCGAGGAAATAGTCTTCGGCATTCTTCTCGTGACCCTCCTTGTCGCGGGATACCCAGAGGCCCACGCCCAGGATAATGAGCCCGTAGAGGGTGAAGATCAGGTAGTCGATGGTTTGGAAAGAGGCTGTCATGGGTTCGGTTTTGGATCAGGTTCGGTTTTGGATCAGGTTTTGTCTTCTATCAGGTGTGTTCCCTGCGCGGGATGCACCGCTATGGGCTCAGGCTCGATGCCGAATCGATGCCGGTAGGCTTCAGAGACCTGCTGGGTGTATTCGTCGATCCGGTCCTTGCGGAGGAGGTTCAGGGTGCATCCGCCGAAGCCTCCCCCCATCATGCGGGACCCGAGCACGTAGTCTTTGCCACGCGAGAAGTCGACGAGGAAGTCGAGCTCCTCGCAACTCACCTCGTATTCGTTTTGAAGGCCCTCGTGGGAGGCATAGAGCAGCCCGCCAAAGGCCTGGAGGTCATTTCGCTCCAGGGCCAGGGAGGCCTCCTGCACGCGGGCGTTCTCGGCCAGGACGTAGGCACACCTCTTCGCGATACGGGCCGGCAAAAGGTTCCGGTATTCCTCCAGCTGCTCCGGGGACAGGTCGCGCAAGGTTTCCAGGCCCAAGCCAGCCTTCTCGTTCAGGAGCCGGACACCTTCGAAGCAGTCGGCCCTGCGCAGGTTGTACTCCCCCGAGGCCAGGTTGTGCGTGACCCGGGTGTTCAGCAGCAACAGGCCATAGGGTTCCAGGTCGATCGGCACGTTTCGGTGGGTCACCGAACGGCAGTCGAGCAAAAGGGCATGCCCTTGACGCCCGAGCACAGAGGCGTACTGGTCCATGATCCCGCATTTCGTACCCACAAAATTGTGCTCGGCCCGCTGGCCGAGGTGAACGATGTCCGATTTGGTCAGCTCAAGTTCAAAGAGCTCGTTTAGTCCATAGGCCAGGCCGCATTCCATGGCCGCCGAGGAACTCAGGCCGGCTCCGATCGGGAGGTCACTGCGAATGGTGCAGTCAAAGCCTTGCAACGGCTTTCCGAGGCCCTGCAACTCGTGGATCACGCCCAGGATGTAGTTCTCCCATTCCTCTGCGCTCCGCTCCACCTGCCCGAGGTCGAACCGAAGACGCTTGTCAAAGTCGGCACTGTAGACCTCGCACAGGTTTGGGCTTCCGTTACGGCACAGGTCGAAGCGGATGCCCCGGTCGATGGCGGCCGGGAAAACGAAGCCGTCGTTGTAGTCGGTGTGCTCCCCAATGAGGTTGATGCGCCCCGGGGAGAACAGGCTTACCTGCTGCTGAGGATTCCGGCTGAGAGATTTCCGACTGCTCATGGATGCTCTTGATTGATTGCCCGGGCAAATGTTTGCCCTGAAGTAAATATAGTGAATGTCGGCCTTGCATCCTCGGGCCTATTTAGAAAGCGTACAAATTCGCAGCTTGCACCGGTTGGTATGACCCAGGCGGACGCGAGTATTGAGCATTGTTAACATTTCAACTTTTGGGAGACGAAATGAGAAAGGACCTTTTATTATGTTGAAACCCACTGTATACCTGTCCAGAGACGGGTCGGGGACGAAGTCGCTGATCCTGATCCGCTTTGAGTACAGCCGGGAGCTCGCGGGCATCGTCAGGGAGCTGGGCGGACGCTGGAGGCCGGACAAGAAGGCCTGGGGCGTGGCCTGGTCAAAGGAGAAGATCGCAGAGATCCACCGGAGACTCCCGCATTGCAAACGGGTGGAGGCCGTGAATTTGAGAAGGGAGGAAGAAGCCGTGCGTCCGGCGTCCGGCCGGGGATCGAATCCGAAAGCGATCCAGGCGAAGACATTCCGGGCGAAGACATTCCGGGTCGAGGCCATCAAAACAGAACGAAAGAGAGGTTCGAAGACGCTTTGTTCAGCAGACAAGGCCCGGTTGCACGAATTTGTGCGGTATCTGAGGGGCAAGAGGTTCAGCGAGAGCACCGTGCGCACCTACTATACCCACGTGCTGGATTTCATGATCTTCCTGGAGGGGAAGGAATTGAAGGAGGTCGGCAACCGCGACGTGGAACGCTTCGTGGAGGAGGTGTGCGTGAAGAGACACTATGCCATCAGCACCCACCGGCAGGTGATCAGCGCGTTGAAGCACTTCAGCACCTTGTTCAAAGAATGCAGGATCGACGAGCTCGAGCTCATGAGGCCCTCGCGGAGCAAGATGCTCCCGGAAGTGCTGTCGCAGCCCGAAGTCATCTCCTTGCTGCAGAACACGCGCAACATCAAACACCGCGCGGTACTCGGGCTGCTCTATTCCTCCGGGCTCCGGATCGGGGAGCTGCTGGATCTGAAGCTGGCCGACATCGACGTGCAGCGAAGACAGGTCTTCGTGCGCAGCGGGAAAGGAAGAAAGGACCGGTACGTGGTGCTGGCGGAAAGCTTCGGGCAGTTGCTGTCAAATTACCTGATGAGCTACCAGCCCCAGGTCTATTTCGTGGAAGGCAAGGAGCCGGGCAGCCCCTACTCTGCCACCAGCGTGCGGAGCTTTCTGCGCAACAGCTGCCGGGCCGCCGGGATCCGGAAACACGTGACCCCGCATACGCTGCGCCACAGCTACGCGACCCACCTGCTCGAACAGGGAGTCGACATCCGCTATATCCAGGAACTGCTGGGTCATTCGCGGCCCGAGACCACCATGGTCTATACCCATGTGACCCACCGGGACATCCTGAACATCGCCAGCCCGCTGGACACCCTGGTCAAAAAAATGCAGCTCCCCCATACAGAATCAAAAAATCCACCGTTATCCCTTGATAATCTCTGATGGATTGCTATTTTTAACCACATATAACACGTTGGGCAAAATCGAATACGCTACTCTATCGGTAACTGGAAAAAATGAATAAACCCTTAGTCACTCTGGTACTGCTAATGTCCATAATTTCATTAATAATCTTTATGGGTATCAGGCTATTCAATTCACAATCTGAAAAAGCATCTGTTGAGTGGGTTGTTTATGAAATAAAGCGAAGTTTTGATGGTGAAATCATTGAAACATTCAATTTCAGAGAACCCGACAATCACGATCACATGAAGATAAAAACGAAAGACGGTGAAGAGGTAATTCTAGCAGGAATGCATATAATTGAATCAGCAAGAATTGGTGATCGTATCATCAAACCGAAAAATGAAAATTTCGTTTACTTAATTAAGAATGAAAGTGATACATTAAGATTTGTCTTGCTCAATATTTCCGAAGAAACGAGAGGTTCAGAGTATTTTCCAAAGACCTGGAAAAATAAATACATGGAAAAAAGAGATGAATGAAACGAACAAAATGCCTTTGCCCAACAACGGGTATGACCAATAGCTCAGTCCAACCTCCGATAGGAAAAGCAATAAAAAAGCAAATCAAACCATAAAACAAACCAACTGGGTAGAGCTACTGCTCATACCCAACACGTTGGGCAT